>CAYLTX010000279.1:0-5519 GCA_964386725.1 uncultured Bradymonadales bacterium
AATCGTAGGCTGGCTCACCGGTGCCCTCGGCTCGCTGGACATCCCCGAGCAATTCAACCTGATGGGCGGAACAACTTCGCGGTTGGCTGCTGACGCGAGCCGCCTTTAGTCCGAACGGGCATTTCAGACACGCAAGCCGCGGCACAGAGGCCGCGGGGCGAGGACAGAGCCTCGCGCCCCGAAGGCGTGTACCGTCTCTGGACGGCGGCTGAAGACTTCTTACACACGAATCAAGTGTGAAACGTGGTCGATGAGGCGACGTCTGCGAGCCGACCGTGGGCCATGATTAGTCGACCGCCTTGAAGCGGATCAGGTTGATCTTGTCGTTCGGGTCGGTCCAGGCGGCGGTGTAGCCGCCGTCGACGGCGGTGACGGCGGGAGCTTTGGCGGGCTCGTCGCTGAGTTGCACGCTCGAGAGCACCACGCCGTCGAGGCCGATGAGGTGGGCGTGGGGACGCTCGTCGGACTCGGCCCGGGTGACCATGACGTAGTGGTCCCGGTGGCGGATGACGTCGTACTCGGGGGCGTCACTGAGGATCTCGCGCGTCTCGGCGACGGGCTGGCCGGAGGCGTCCAGGCGCTGGAACGAGACGGTGTTGCGCCACTCGGTGAAGAGTCCGAAGCCCTCGCCGTCCCAGATCAGCTCCGGAGTGCTGAATCGCAGCTTGTCGACGTCCGGGTCGCTATCGTCCATGATGGCGACCGGGTCGACGTCGGGCGAGCCGAAGTTGCGGATGGGCTTTACCAGCGTCGAGTACACCGTGTCGTGTTCGTCACCGTAGACTCGGTAGAGCACCACGTAGCGGTCGAGCGCGGGGCTGAACGCCATCGCGACCGTTGGGCTGCGAATGTCTTCGTCGTAGCTGTGAATCCACGCTTTGCTGCTTTCTTCTTCGTCGTCAGATCCGGTGAGGCTTTGAAAGGACAGGCCTGTCCCACCACTGTACGTGCGCCTCTGCCTGATCACCACGACGGAGGTGCCGTCGGTGGCGAAGCGTAGCGGTGCGCAACTGCCTTGGTGGACGTAGGTGCTCTCGCTCAGGTCGTCCGTTCCATAACCCACCGCTCTGCAGGTCGAGTGGGAGACGTAGCTCCTCCAGCCGAAGAAAAAGTTGTCGTCGTCCGAAAGCATCTCGAAGGTGTCGATCTTGGTGTCCTGAAAACGCCCGGCGGCGTCGAGCCGGGTCTCCTCGTCGACATCCTCGAAGCCCTGGGGATCGACGGGGCGCCAGGCGATGATACCGTCACGCGTCTCGCTGCGCTTGCGGATATAATTGGCCACGACGAGCCCATCTTTGACGCGGGCGAGTCTCGCTTCGCCTTCGTTCTCGGTGGTGACCTGCTCGCCTGTGATCTCGAGCCTGGGCGGCTGTTCGGCGTCGATCAAGCCGTTGGCGCGGGCGTAGTCGACGAGCTGCGTCAGCGCGTAGAGGCCGACATAGGGGACCGTGTCGAGCTCGGCGAGCGTGTCGAAGGTCTCGTCGTCGTCGGTGTCGGGCCGGCCGTCGGGGCCGTTTCGGTACTCCACGATATGCTCGGCCGGAATGGGGTGCAGCCCGACGCCTGCGGGTGGTGATGCGTCCAGGGTGTCGAAGTCGGCGGTGTTGACCACCGCCAGGACGCCGTCGGCCTCCTTGGAGCCCTCCTGAGGCACCGCCCAGTCGGATTTGCCGGCCGCCGCAAAGCTGGCGTCCTCGGCGTCCAGAGTTTCGTCGGCCTCGTCAGCCTCGGCCGCGCCCTGCTCGGGCATCTGCCCGCCGCAAGCGGCGACGAAAATAGCGACCGCACACAGAGTGATCTGCCAATTTAGTCGTCTCATGTTGTTTCCCCACCTTTGTTATTATTATCATTTTTGCACTCGCCGAACGCGCCTCCATCGGCGCCGGTCGGGGGACCGGACGAGCGTCGATTTGCCGCGTCCTTGCGGCAGTCGATATATCCATACTTCAAGCTGCATGCCAGATATGACTCGCCGGTCAGTTTTTCTTGAAATGGTCTTTAAGGTGATTCAGGGGCGGGTCGAAGGCCGCTCGTCGAGCGAATCGAGCGTGGGGTGGATACTGAAGTTTCCGGGCTGAACACCCCGATCGGCAACTGGAGTTGGGGGTATACCCGCTTGACGTCGACGCCGTCGGAGAGTATCAAAGCGGACACATTCCCACATTGCTTTTGCGCATCTTATGCCGGAGTAGGTGGGGGAGAACGCGCGTCGTTTGTCGTTGGCGAGATAGAAGTGTCAATGAGATGCTTGCGCCGACAAGATCGTTGTGTCGCGCCTGTCGAGCAGGTTCTGTGCCAGCTTGCGGGTGCCTGATGTATGGATGTTATCTATGGCGGGTCGCAGTACCAGACCACAAGTGATGAAGGGCGCCCTGGTCGTGGTGTCTTCGAGCCTGGCTCCTCAGGCGATCGCCTTCCAATACAATCCGCACACGCTCACCCGCCAGCTTACGGCTAGAAGGGTCGACGCCGAGCGCGGCCCGACGCGGCTGACCGGAGCCCCCGAGGAGACGATCAGCCTGGAGGTCGAGATCGACGCGGTCGACCAGATCGGTGACGGCGACAAGCAGGCGGCCGCCATGGGCATCCACCCGCAGCTGGCCGCCCTCGAGATGCTGCTATACCCGTCGAGCAGCCACCTGGTCCAAACCGCCGCGCTGCTGCACGCCGGGACCATCGAGATCATCCCGCCGCCGACCCCGACGGTGCTCCTCGTGTGGGGGGCAAGCCGCGTCTTGCCGGTCGACCTGAGCGAGCTCAGCATCACCGAGGAGGCGTTCGACGCCGACCTCAATCCGCTACGCGCGCGAGCCTCGCTGGGCCTGCGGGTGCTCAGCTACGGCGACCTCGCCCAGAGCCACCCGAGCTATCATCTGTTTTTGTCACACCACGTCGTCAAGGAGACGATGGCCCATCTGGCGCGCACCAATGAGCTGCCGGGCCATAGTCTCGATGACATCGTCAGTGGGGGAGCTTGAAGCCATGTTCGAATCCGATAGTCGCTACGACGAAATCGAAGAGGCCACCCTCGAGCGGCCCGACGGCCGCCAGGTGGTCTATAAGCGCCGGCGCCTCATCGCACGACAGCGCACCACGATCTTTCGTGGGCGCGTGGGCGTCAAGAAGGACGAGCGCGTCGACCATATCGCCACACGTACGCTGGGAGATCCCGGCCAATACTGGCGGATCTTGGACGCCAACGCGGTCATGAACCCGGCCGATATCGACGAGGGGAGCGGACAGATGCTCGATATTCCAGTCGCGGGGACCGAGTCACTTTGATGTTGGCAAAGGGGATACAACTGACCTTGATGGTCGGCCCGAAGGTGGCCGTGCCGGCGCCCATGGTGCTGACCGAGGCGCTCGAGACCGTCGAGGTCTCGCTGAGCGCGATGAGCCCGTCGGGCTTCCAATTGGTCTTCAACCTCACCCGGCGGCCCAGCGCCGAGGGCGTCGCCCAGAAGGTGGTCGCCAAGAGACTGCTGGCCGCGTTCAACAGGTTGATCTTGATGGTCACCCTCGGCGGCAAGCCGCGGGTGCTCGTCGACGGCATCATCACCAACCGCCAGGTCAAGCCCGGCGAGCAGCCCGGCCAGGCGCGGCTGACGATCACCGGCGAGGACCTCAGCTTCGTGATGGACCGCACCGAGGAGCAGCAAACCCACCCGGGGCAGGAAGCCACGACCATCGTCACCAATCTCATCGGCAAATACGCCCAATACGGGCTGAGCCCGGCGGTGATTCCTCCGCCGTATATCGACCCGCCCAATCCCGTCGAGAGGATTCCCTCGCAGCAGGCCACCGACCTGGCCTTCATCGAGCATCTGGCCGAGCAGGCCGGCTACGTCTTCTATATCTCGCCGGGGCCCGCGCCGGGCACCAACACCGCCTACTGGGGCCCGCCCAAGCGCAGCGAGCCGCCCCAGCCGGCGTTGAGCGTCAATATGGGCGCCCACACCAACGTCGAGGGGCTCGACTTCGAGAGCGACTCGACCCAGCCGGTCAAGGTCATCGGCGAGATCATCGACAGCCGCACCAATATGAGTGTGCCGGTGCCGATCTTGACCAGCCTGCGCCAACCGCTCTCGGCGACACCTCCCTGGGAGGCCGGCGCAGACCAGATGGCCACGCGCAGATTGAACCTGTCCGGGGCGAGCCTCATCGAGGCGCTCGCCCAGGCGCAGGGCATCGTCGACCGCTCGATGGAGGGCGTCGTCAAGGCGAGGGGCTCGCTGGACGCGTTGCGCTACGGCGGCGTTCTGCAGCCCAATGGGTTAGTCGGAGTTCGCGGGGCCGGCCACGGCTATGACGGGATGTATTACGTGAAAAGCGTCACTCATAAGATCCAGCGTGGCGAGTATAAGCAAGACTTCGAGCTCACCCGCGAGGGCCTGGGCACGAGCATGGAGAGACTGCCAGTATGAAGAAGTTCTACGGAAAATATCGAGGCAAGGTCGAGGACAACGTCGACCCGCTTCAAAAGGGCCGTCTGCGCGTGAGCGTGCCGGCGGTGCTCGGCGACGGCAATATCGGCTGGGCGATGCCCTGTGTAGCCTACGCCGGCCCGAGTGTGGGTAGCTTCGCGCTGCCCCCGGTCGGGGCGAATGTCTGGGTGGAGTTCGAGGCCGGAGACCCCGACCGCCCCATCTGGGCGGGGTGTTTTTGGGCCGAGGGCGAAGCCCCCGCGATCCCGGCCGTCGCCCATACCAAGGTGTTCAAGAGCGAGGGCGTCTCGGTGACCATCGAGGAGGTCCCCGGCGGCGGCTCGATGGTCGTCGAGGTCGGCCCGCCGGTGGTCGCCACGCCTCAAAAGCTCATCTTCGGACCCTCCGGGATCGTGCTCGAGCACGGAAAGGCCTCCATCAAGCTCACTCAGGCCAGTGTGTCGGTCAACGGCGGCGCCCTGGAGGTGGTGTGATGTCAGGCTATTTATTGCATGCGGGCGCCACTTTGACGTGTACCCACGCCGCACCGGTGACCGTGTCGACCACTTCGGCGCGCGTGCGGGTGTCCGGCCAGCCGGTGGCAACCGCCTCCGATAGCTTCACGGTGACCGGCTGCCCGTTCAACGTCAGCGGTGCGGCCCAGCCGTGCGTCAAGATCAACTGGATTCGCCCGGCCGCCCGGGTCTTCATCGACGGAAAGCCCGCCGTATTGCAGACCAGCACGGGTGTATGCATGGCCGCCAATCAGGCCGTCCAGGGCCCGCCGCAGGTGATTAAGACTCAACCACGTGTCAAAGGGATGTAGATGCATATCGGATTTCCATTCGGCCTCGACTCCAGCGGCCGCACGCAGCAGGCCGGCGACGCGGCGCATGTGCGAAACCTCATCGAGCAGGTGCTCTTTACCGCCCCCGGCGAGCGGGTGATGCGTCCGCAATTCGGCAGCGGCGCGCGTCATCTGGTCTTCGAGCCCAATAGCAAAGAGCTGGCCGCGACCACCGAATTTGCCGTGCGCGGCGCGCTTCAGCGCTATCTCGGCGAGCTGGTCACCATCAACGCGGTGCGCGTGCGAAG
>CAYLTX010000280.1:0-5519 GCA_964386725.1 uncultured Bradymonadales bacterium
TGGCAGTGCAGAATGTTTATTTGGTTGCTGAAACCTATTTATTAATCCTTAAAAAATCAACCTTATATTCATCATTGTCCATTCTGACCCTTTTATTGGGGCTGCTCGGAGTTGCCGGCCTGGCCTCGAGCGTCGTCAGCGGCGTGGTGGGCGTGGTCGAAACCGGCGCCAGCGCGGCAGGCAGCGCCGTCGGCGGCGTCGTCAGCCAGGTCGACCCTCAAGTCGAGCGCAGCCAGGCTGTCGGCGTCATCCAGCGCCAGGCCCAGCGGCTGTTGAGCCAGACCGAAAAGCGGGAGTTGCAGCCCGAAGAGCTCGAGCAAGAGGCCCAGGCCCTCGAGCAGCTCGCCATCGAGACCGGCGAGGACGTGGCGAGGTCGCCGCAGCAGGCCGAACAGATCATCAGCCAGGCGATCAGCCGCGCGTTCAGCAGCCTCGACGGAGTCGTCGAAGACGCTGATCGCGAGGCCCTGGTCAATATCCTGGTGGCCCGAACCGAGATGAACCGCCAGCAGGCTCAGCGCACCGTGGACCAGTGGGCCACCACCTACGAGGACGCCATCAGCGGCATCGAGCAGGCGGCCAGTGACCTCGGCGGCACCGCGGAGACGGTCGCCACCGATGTCAGCGACGCCGTGGCCACCGCGCTTTGGTGGACCTTGCTCGCCTCGCTGCTGGGTGTCGTGGCGGCCTGCGCGGGCGGCTGGCTGGGCAGCCCCAAGCTCGAAGCTTGGCATGAGCGGCGTCGGCGCACATATTATGGCGGGCGCCGAGACCGTGTGACTCCGGGCTGATCGCTAAGCCATCAGTTAACGGGCGCTTCGGGTCGGCATCGGTAGACTAGCTGCGATTGAGGGCTATTTATGAATACTACTGAATTGACGATCTCTTTGCGCGGCGCCGACGCCGACCTCGAAGGCGCCGGCCCCAAGCGTCTGCAGCGCGAAATCTGGGACTCGCTGCTCGACTTCTTCTCGCGTTATGTCGGCGAGTATCGCGACATCTGGGAGTATCTCCACGATATGACCCGTCGAGGTTCCGCCGAGGGCTGGTTTCGGGCCGATCAGGGCGTCTTACGCTTCGAATTCCCCGACCACGACGGCACCCGACAGCGATCTGCGGCTGCCGCGATGCATTGGAGCCGGCTGGGCGTGGCGGCTCGTCGAAAGACGATCGCCTCCCTCGCCGAACATGCCGAGATCGGCGTCGAGGCCGGCTCACCCTCCCTGGAGACGCTCGTCTTCGAGCCCGACGCGCTCTTCGTGCCCGTCAGAGACACGCTTTGGAAGGTCGAATGGTCCGAGAACGGCTCGTTCGAGTTGGTGGGCGACGAGGAGACCAGACCGGCAGGGGCGCTCTCGGAGCAGGCACGAAAGAAGGTCGGGCAGGTCATCGAGAGCGGGCTATGCGCCTGCGGTATGTGCGCGCGGCTTCGCCCCGACACCCAATGGGAGGAGCAGTGGCGCGAGGAGCTCGAGGACGCCCCGGAGATTCGGGCTCGCCAAGCTCTCCAATATCTGCTGCAGAGCGTCTCCCCGTCGCGCGAGGCTATCGTCGACCTGGCCGGCTTCGCACCCAGGGCCAATATCTACCGCCACGCGCGCCAACTCTTCGAATTTGGCAAACGCCTCGACGCCGATATGCTCGGCTTCGTGCGCGAGCGCATCGAAGCGGCCGACGACCCGCGCATCGAGGCGGCGCTCGTCGCGCTCATGGCAGGCCTGCCGATCGACACCGAGACCAGGACGGATATGCTCGTCGCGGCCTTCGACGAGCAGAGCCCGGTGGCCGAAACCGCAGTGGAGTTTCTGGGCTACGGCCCCGTCGCGCCCGACCGGCTCGACGACGTCGTCGAGCAACTCGAGCAGCGCGCCGGCGACTCCCGGGACCTCGACCACGCCATCGCACTGACCCTGTACAATCTCTTTCGCAGCGTCGATTACCCGCCGCGCAGCGTCAAAAAGACCCTCGAGCGCATCGCCGGCGGCGCCGGCGAGGCCGCCGACGTCGCCACGCGCGCTTTGTCATGGTTCGAGCGCCGCTGACGACTTAACGCACCACCTCCGGTGCCAGAGCTTCCAGGTCTGGATGCAGGGCAGGATGCCCTGGCACCGGCGAGATGAGGTCTTCAGTCGACCGTCACGTCGACCCACACCAGATGGTGGTCGGACACCGACGCTAGGTCTGCGTGCTCGTCGTCGGGAGCCGGCCAGAACACACCGGCGTCCCCCACGGTGAGGTCAGCCGAGGGCAGCGCATAATCCACCCGAATATTGCCCACGCGACCGTCGCTGAAGTCGGCGGTGTCGAGCCGGGGGTCGCCGTCGTGGGTGGTGTTGACCTGCCCGTCGCGCTCGGCGGCTCGCTCGGCGCCGTCGCTCTCCTGGCGCGGGTCCTCGATGCGCGCATGCCCCAACAGATTGTTGAGGGCCTCTCGGCGACTGTCGCCATCGTTGGGATCGCTGTTGAGGTCGCCGAGCAGCACAAACGGCGTGTCGGCGTCGAGCCCACCGGCGGTGCCCGAATCATCCTCGATATACGATGCCTGCTCGCCCCCGGAGATATAATCGACCCACAGGCGGATCTCGTCGTGGTTGCGGCGCCCGTTTCGGTCTTCGGGGCCGTCGAAGCTCGGCGGCGTGGGGTGGCTTGCCAGGACGTGCACGACGTGGCCGTCGACCTCGACGGGGACGTCGACGTGGTTCTTCGAGGAGAGCCGGAAGATGTCGACGGCCTCATCGGAGTAAAAGTCAGTGGGCATCAAATTGTCGGGCATATCCTTCCACAACAAGGTCTGGAAGCTGCGGACCTGCTCGCTGGCGATCGGATAGCGCGAGTAGATCACCATGCCGTATTGGCCGGGGAAGTTGCCGAACCCGAACGAGTCATCCCCGTAGCTCTGGCTGCCGGGGGTGGAGTCGACGTCTCCGTCGTTATTGAGGTCGACGCCAGTGTGGACGCCGGTATTGGTCTCCGGCACGTAGCGATGAGCATAGTCGAGCGCGTCTGCGCCATTCTGGCCGACCTCCAGGTACTCCTCGGCGAAGAGTTCGGCGCTCTCGCCATCGGCGTCCCAATCGAATTCGTTGATCAGGACCACGTCTGGGCGCACCCGCTGCAAGATCTCGGCGACCTGTTGGGCCTGCGTGTCGTCTCCGCCGGCCAGGTCCGCGGCGAGTTCGCCCTGGACGTCTCGATACATCGAGGCGTTAAAAGTCGCCACGCGCAGCGTCACGGGCGCGGCCTCTGCTACATCTGCTACATCTGCTACATCTTGGCTAGCGTCCTGTGCCACGTCGGCGTCGCCGCCGGCGGGCTCATCGCTTCCGTTCGAACACCCCGTCCCCAACGAGAGGACGCTCAACAAAATAACGCTCAGGAAAATACGGAAACTCATCACTGTGCTTGCTCCGTGGAGGGACCGGCGACGGTCGCCGTCATGGCCATCACCAATATCCGACGACACGCCATCAGAGCAAACACGATTCGCCCCGCAGGCGCGCGCCCCCGCCGAATTGGAGCGCGCGCCGAGCGCTGCCTTAGGACGGACGCTCTTCGCTCGGTCCGCCGGACTTACTCTGCTCGGGGATGCTCGACTTGACCGGGCCTCGGCTCGGCTTCGAGTAGTCCGACCAAGTCTTGCCGTTTTTAGGCATGCTCTTTTTGATCTGTTGGCTCTTCTTCTTGCTCAGCTTCTTATTCTCCTTGTCGACGTCCTTGAAGGACTTGGACTCGCCCTTGGTGTCGGAGTGCTTCTGGCCCTTGGTGCGAGTGACCTGCTCGACGGGGTCCTCGACATAATCCCATTGCTCGCCTTTGGCCCAGGGGCCCTGGCCCTCGTTCCACGGGCCGCGCACGTCCTCGCCGTTGGACAGATTGAAATACTTATGCGTGTAGCGCGGGTCGCCCTTGAGCACACCGGGCGGAAAGTCCTCCTCCATATCGTCGAGCGCCGCCCGAAACATATTCATGTGGGAGATCTCGCGGGTCATCAAAAAGCCCAGGGTGTCCTTGACGTCCGGATCGTCGGTGTATTGCATCAGATATTCGTAGACGATCTTCGCGCGCGACTCGGCGGCGATATTCGAGCGCAGGTCGACGGTCGGATCTCCGTTGGCGGTGACGTACGAGCCCGACCACGGGGTGCCCTGACTGTCGGTGAGCTTGGGCCCGCCGCCGGTGAGCACCAAAAATTGCGGGTCCATGACCGCCTCGTGAATGAAGTCCTCCTTCATCCCCTTGCCGCCGCCCATGATGGACTTCCACTCCACGGCGTTGGCGGCGTCTTTGAGCTCGCCGTTGACCCCGTCGAGCAGCATGGTGATCAGCGCGCCGACGACCTCGAGGTGGCTCATCTCCTCGGTGGCGATGTCCATGAGCATATCGTATTTTTCGGGGAACGGGCGCCGGCAGCTAAACGCCTGCACGAAGTACTGCATGGCAGCCTTGAGCTCGCCGTTGGCGCCGCCGAACTGCTCGAGCAGAATGCTCGCAAAGCGGGGATCGGGCTCGGAGACGCGCGCATCGAATTGTAATTCTTTGACGTGACAGAACATTCTCTCTCCTCAATGGATGTGGTGAAGACGACGAAGTCATGTGCTTTTCCGCCCACAAAAACAGGGAACGTCGCTACCACTACCAATCCCGGACAATCGGGTGGAGAGACTCGAGGCCGGGTCGCAGGAAAGAAGGTCGGCCAAACGGATGATCGGCTTGGAAATAGCCCAAGGAGCCAGCCTCAAATCGGATGCCACAGAACCTAGACGTGACGCCGCCGAGGTCAACCGGATGGCACAAATGTCGAGCCAAGAAACGAAACCAGGGACGATGTCGAGCCCATAATTACTGGCTAACATCGTCCCTGGCACCATGTTGAAGTGCTCAATTTTGGGTCCGGCTTATAAGAACATCCGGTAGCCAATGACCGCGTTGAGCGAGCCGGTGTTGGTGTCGCGCAGGATGAAGTTGTCGACCGAGGCGTAGCCGAATTGGACCTCGGCGAGGATCGCGCCGGGGCCGACGAAGAAGTCGGCGCCCAGGGCAGCGTAGCCGCCAAAGTCGGTGTCCTGCTCTTCGTAGTCGCCAAAGTCCTCGCCGTCGGACTCGCCGGAGATGTCGGTCTCCCACAGGTACATGCGCGCGCCCAGCGCGCCGTAGGGGACCACCAGGTCCGAGCCGACGTCCAGGCGGTACAGACCGCCCAGGGTCAGGATGACCTGGTCCATCCTCATGTCGTAGCTCCAGGTGCCATCACCGGGCAGGCGCTCGTCGGGGCCGGCGTCGGTCTCTTCAGCGCTGGGGCCGGCGTATTGGCCGCTCAGAAAGACCTCGATGCTGCGATCGAGCACCGGCAGCGTGTAGCCGAGCTCGAGTTCACCGGCGAAGCCGGTGTCGAAGTCCGAGGAGACCTGCGGGAAGCCTGCGCCGATCTTGCCGCCGATGACCAAGCCCAACCCGGCGATGCCTCCTTGTTGATAAATCAACCCGTCGGCGTCAGCGGTCTCGACCTCGGCGGCGATCCG
>CAYLTX010000281.1:0-5511 GCA_964386725.1 uncultured Bradymonadales bacterium
TTATACCGCCCAAACACCTGCCCCGGCTATTGAGGCAGAATAACAGCCCCCCGCGGCGAGCGGGGGGCGCGGCGGCGTAGGCCGCCGCGGGGGTCCCCGGAGGGCTGTAATCCCCACCCCTCAAACCTCAAAGAAAACCCCAGCCCTGGGCACACTCTGCACCACCGCATCCACCGCCGCCGCCGCGTTCAACAACGCCTTCTCCCGCCACGGCGCCGCGTGCAGCATCAGCCCGATGGGCATGCCGTTGGCGTCGACGCCGCACGGGATGCTCACCGCCGGAAAGCCGGTGACGTTGCCCAAAAAGGTATAGCGCGACACCAGCGCGTTGGTGCGCGAGTTGACCTCGCCGGCGGCCAGGGCCTTGTCGGAGATCTCGGGGGCGACCATCGCGGTGGTAGGCGTGATGAAGAGGTCGTGGTCGTCGAAGACCTCGGTGAACTCGTGGCGCACCAGCGTGCGCACGCGCTGGGCGTGCAGGTACTCCTGGGCGGTGATGCGCTCGCCGACGGCCAGCAGCAGGCGGGTGTCCCAGTTGTATTCGGCGCGGTGGTCGCGCAGCCATTCGCGTTGGGTGGCGGCGGCCTCCGAGGCCATGGTGACGTAGCCGACTTGTTGGGCGTGCTCGAGATGCTGGATGTCGCGCTCTTCGACGGTTGCGCCCGAGCGGCGAAGCGCGCCGAGGGCGTTGAGGAACGCGTGCTTGACCGGGGCCTCGGCGTCCTCGCCCATCCTGGAGCTCCACGCGATGCGCAGGTCGCCCAGCTCGGGCGGGTCGAGCGTGCCGATCGGCTCGGGCTCGGGGGCGTGCTTGGAGTCCTCATCGTCGGGGTGAGCGCCGGCGGTCGCGTCGTAAAAGAGCGCCAGGTCGTCGAGGCTGGCGCCCAGCGGGCCGAGGTGGTCGAGCGACCACGCCAGCAGCGCGCCGCCGACCGTCGGGATGCGCCCCCAGGTCGGCTTGAGTCCGTAGAGGCCACAGAAAGCCGACGGAATTCGCACCGATCCACCCGCGTCGCTTCCGAGCGCCAACGGGCTCAGGCCGGAGGCGACCGCCGCCGCAGAGCCGCTCGACGAGCCGCCCGGGGCGCGGCCGAGATCATGGGGATTGCGGGCGGTGATGTGGTTGGGGTTGATGCCCGTGCCCCCGAAGCCGATCTCGTGCATGGCCGTCTTGCCGAAGATGATCGCGCCGGCCTCGCGCAGCCGCTGGATGATCGCCGCATCACGGCGAGCCTCCGTCCTGGGCCGAAAAGTCGTCCCGGCGGTGGTCGGAAAACCCTCGACGTCGAATTCGTCTTTGATGGGCACGAGCACCCCGTCGAGCAGGCTGCGCGGCGCACCCTGCTCGATGCGCCGGGTCGACTCGGCCGCCTGCCGGCGCACGTCGTCCTCGTCGAGCACCACAAAGGCATTCAGGGGTCGGCGGCCCTGGTCGGCCAGCCTCGCCGCGGCGATCGCCGCCTCGGCGACGTCCTCGGGCGTGCGCTTTCCCTCACGGTATAGCTGGGCGTAGTCGCGGGCGGTCATTCGTTTATTGGGCATCACGTATCCTCCGATGGTAGCGGCGCGTCGATCGGCGGGGGGTCGCCGTGCTCGCGTAGGTCGAGCTCGAAGAGCGGGTCGAGACCCATCTGCGACAGGAGCTGCTTTTTGACGCCTTGGCCCACCACCGGCGTCTCCGCCGCACGCACCAACGCCTTGAGCGCGGTGCCGGTGAGCTTGATTTCTTTTTCTTTGCTCATGATGAATCTCCGTACGTTGATCGAGTGACTTTCGATGAGCGACCGTAGGGAGCGTCGCCGAGTGCCTTTTACGAGGCCTATGTAGCCCCATGTGACCGGAGCAAAGCGTAGGGAACGTGGGGTGCGGGTCGAACTCATACTAATGTAGATCGAGCCCCAGCGCCCGGGCGACCACGCGGGCATCGCGGGGGACGTCGTGGGTGTCGGCGGGCAGCGGGCGGAAGTCCATGGCGCGGCGCAGCGCCTCCTCGACGTCGAGGTCTTTGTCGGCGAGCTTGTTGCCGGCAAGCAAAGCTTCGAGGCGGTCGGGGTCGGTGAGGCCGGCGATGCGTAGCTTTTTGGCGCCGTCGAGCGAGGCGACCTGCGGAAAGTGCGTGGCCGCGACGACCCGCTCGCCGCGCTCGGCGAGCCGGTCGATGACCTCGCAGGCGATCTGGGCGCCCTCGTCGGGATGGGTGCCGCGGCCGAGTTCGTCGAGCAGCCACAGCCTGGGGCCGTCACCGCCATCCCACCAATCGACCAGCCGGCGGACCTCGCGCCCGAACGACGACAGGCCCTGGGTGGTCTCGCGCACGCTCGGCTCCTCGCTGCCCACATAGATGATCGCGTCGACCGGCGAGAACGTGCAGCTCTGTGCGGGTGTCGGCAGCGCGTGTTGGGCGCACCACTGGCTGATGCCGATCAGGCGAAGGAGCACTGACTTACCGCCCATATTCGGACCGGTGATCACCACCGGGGCGTCGTCGACGGCGATGTCGACGAGTTGGACGTCCTCGCCGGGTCGATCGTCCAGAAGGCGCGCCACGCGCGGCTCGCGGCCGCCTTCGATGGCGATGCCTCGTTCGCTGCCATTCTCGTCGCCCCACTGGTCGCACCATTGGGGCCAGCAGCCTTCCAGTGCGCGGCGAAGCCGCACCTTGGCCAGGCGCAAGTCGAGGCGTGCGAAGATGTCTGCGAGCTCTTCGAGCCAATCAGCCTGCTCGGCGATCTGCTCGCTCAACCGCGCGCGAATCTCGTGTTCGAGTTCCTCGAGCTGCTCCTCGATCTTGTGGATGTCGCGCTCGTAATCTCGAAGCGGCGGATCGGCCAGCTTCCAGCCGCCGTGGGTGTGGGCGAGGCGATCGTCGCGCTCGAGTGCCTGAGGCGCAGTGCCCTCGGTGGGTCGAAAAGTGCCGTGGATATCGAAGGTGCCGCCGTGATCGGTGACGACGGCGGTCTCGAGCCCGTCTCGGAGCTTTCGCTCGAGCTTCTTTTTGCGCCGAAGCTCGATGCGCAGCTCGTCGAGCTCGTCGCTGAGCTCGGAGGTCAGGTGAAAGCGAGGCGTGGGCTGTTTCTGGGGGTGAATCGCCTCCATCAGCGCCTCGATTTGAGCGGGGCAGCTCGCCGCCAATCCCCAGCCGTTGAGCAGATCGATGGCCGCCTCGGTCAGCGAGTTGGCATAGAAGAGGAAGCGTTTGACGCAAAAGAGCTCGGCCTCACCGAGCACCCCGACAACCCGCGCCTTGCGAAGCGGACGATCGATCAGCGGCAGCTCGGCCAGCGCCTCGTAGGCGGCCTCGGCGGCCGACGGCTCCCCGGCGCACCACTGCTCGGTCTCGACCAGCCGCTCCATCTCGTCGCGCCAGGCCTGCTCATCGCCCCTCCCATAAAAGCGAAGCTCACCCGCACACGCCGCCCCGGCCTTGCTGACCGGCGCCAGCCGATCCAACAAGTCCCGCACCCCAAGAACACTCTCGGTCGAGCTATCGATAAAGGTCATATGGCCAACCCAGAACCAAGAACCAAGAACCAAGAACCAAGAACACTCCACCAGGCGCTAAATCATCAACAACCCACGCCCCACAGCACCCCAAAGAAGCTTCAGAACCGCACCCCCGTTGCCTCCCGCATGCACTCCATATATCCCTCGCGATCATGGGCCAGGCTGCCGCCATCATCGCCGGTGCCCTCCTCGACGCGCTCGATATTGGCGAAGATACAATCGCGGTGATTCTGGCCGATGAGCTTTTTGCACTCTTCCTCGTCGTGCACGGCGAGGAAACATTCGTGCTCGAAGTCCTCGGCGAATTCTTTGGCAATATTGGGACCGACCGGCTCGGCGGCCCATAGGGTGAGCACGTACCAAAACGCCGTCCCGCCGAGGATGACGGCGATAATGGTGAAGAAGACGATCTTGGATTTTCGGGCGTCGCTCGGACTCTGCTCGGACATCTTTTTACCTTGGGACATGGTGCTCCGGCGCCTGTGCAGCTTCACCGGCCTCGGCTTCATCGGGCCTGGGCCGGAAGCTGGCGGTCAAGATGGCAGCGAGGATGATAAATGGTAGCGAAAAGACCGCCTCGTAGGTCAAGAAGTAGATGGCGAAGCCAAAGATTCCCACTACCTCGCACATGATCCAGGTGGTCAGCGACATCGTGAAATAGGCGCTCATCGCCTCGGGGCTGCCCGGCTGGCAGCGCTCGCCGATCGGCTCGAAGAACATACGGCGTCGCGTGCGAATCAGCAGCGGTATCAGCAAGGCGGCGGCCAACGCGAGGATCACCACGATTTTGGGTGGGCTGCCCGCGGCGATCTCGGGCGGCTGATACCCCTCGGGCGCCGGGATGACAAACGGCATCGTGGCGAAGATCACCAGGCTGAACAGAATCGAGCCCCACACCAACCATAAGATCAGCGCCAGCCCCTGCTTGTCGTGCATGTCATCGGTGTCGCCCATCGCCCTTCCCGGACCTCGCTCGGGTTGCCATCGGCGCGAGAGTATATGCACTGCCACCGCAGTTCAAAGCCCATTATGCACTCCGATCCTGTGTGGCTCGCGCTCAAATCACGGTGGACGATGTCGGGTCCTCGGTGACTCAACCCGGCGATGAGCCGTAGACCTTGACTTCCACGATGACCTGCGAGCCCCGGGCCCCTCCGATTTCTTGCAGCACTTGCTTGGGAAGTTGGATGCGGCCGGCGGCGTCGGGGAGAGCGACGAAGGTGTAGAACCCGTCCGGCTCGGCGCCGGAGCCCGAGCTGGAACGCTCGACGGTGGCGTTGGCTTCGACGCGCGGCATCGGGCGAGTCGTGACCGACTTCATTTTGGAGGTCTTGGAGTCGTCGGCGTCATCGGCGGCCATCTTGCGTATGAGCTCGGCGGGCACGTCGTAATTGGTGGTCTGCTCGCTGACCTCGCCGCTCTCTGCAGTGGTGCGAAGTGACCGCGCCTCCGCCTGGGCGTCGTCGACCGCCTGCAGCTGGATCCGCTCTCGCTTCATCACCTGGGTGGCCTCGGCGTGGGCCCCGGAAGGCTCGACCGGCTCGATATCATCGGCGGAGAGCTCGACGGTACCGTCGGCACCGCGCGGCTCCGGGAGAGTCGAGTCCGCAGGATGGGACGGAGATCTTCGTGGATCGTCGGACATGGTAAGTCCCGCGATAGAACGCTGAATGGGTGGGTTGGACGTTATATTGACTGCTTTGAATTTAGTGTGACGGATTGGGTCGAATGCGGCAAGGCGCAGGAGCGCCTCGAGGCTGCTTCGGTCGAGCATTTGAGCCCGGTTCGAGCCGTTTTTGTTCGAATGACCTTATGTGCAGGGGGTACGGCGGTTCACGTTCACGTTCAGGTGCACGTTCACGGGGTCGACCAGGTGCACGTTCACGGGGTCGACTTCATGTAGGCATCAAACAGAACAGAGGCTTGCGACACCGCGACTAGAAAGACGTTAAACGCGGATTTAGAGGCTGAATGACAAAAAGCATGCAACGAAGTGAGGACTTTTGC
>CAYLTX010000282.1:0-5434 GCA_964386725.1 uncultured Bradymonadales bacterium
CGGCGCACCCGGTGGCGGCTTACCCACAGCTATGGTTTGGATCCCGCACGAAACCACGTCACGGGTTAATCGAGGTGAAAATCGAACCGCCCATGTGGTCGCACGGGCGCATACCCAAACCATACCCGGGGGTAAGGCGGGCGTCTTTTGCCCGCCGCACCCTCGGAAAGGGTCGTCGCTCACAAACGCTCGACACGTGAACATCTGTTCAAGATCCGTTACCTTCGCCGCGGTAAGAGACCACGGGAGAACCCATGACGAACACCGCACAACTAGACCGCCGCGCCGACAACCAGTCCCCGCTCGCCCCGTCGCTCGACGACGGGCTGCGCGACCTCTTCGGCTTCGAGGAGTTTCGCGACGGCCAGCGCGAGGCGATGGAGGCGATCGTCGAGGGCCGGGACGCGCTGATCGTCATGCCGACCGGGTCGGGCAAGAGCCTGTGCTACCAGTTGACCGCCTGCGTCAAAGAGGGCGTCACGCTGGTGATATCGCCGCTGATCGCCCTGATGAAGGACCAGGTCGACAGCCTGCAGGAGTTGGGTCTGCCGGCCTGTGATATCAACTCGGCGATGAGCTGGGACGAGCAGCAACGGCGCATCGATGCGCTGGCTCGCGGGGAGTATAAGCTGGTGTACGTGGCGCCCGAGCGGTTTCGGAGCGCCACATTTTGTCGGGCGCTGGCGAAGGTCGACGTGTCCATGCTGGCGGTCGACGAGGCCCATTGTGTCAGCCAGTGGGGCCACGACTTCCGGCCCGACTACCTGCGCATTGCCGATATTCGGCGTGAGCTCGGCGAGCCGCAGACCGTGGCGCTGACAGCCACGGCGACCAAATTCGTCCAGAAGGATATCGTCGAGCAGCTCGACATGCCCGAGGCCGATATCCGCGTGTCCGGCTTCGAGCGACCCAACCTATTCTTCGAGGTCTTCCACGCCCGCCGCGACAGCGACAAGCTCGACCGGCTCGAGGCGCTGGTCGACTATTATGATGGCGAGTCGATGGTCGTCTATTGCGCCACCCGAAAGCAGGTGCGTCAGGTCGCCAAGAAGCTCGACGGCGCCGGTATTCGGGCGGGGATGTACCACGGTGGCATGGGCGACCAGGCGCGCGCCGAGATGCAAAACCAATGGATGTCCGGCGATTGCCCGATCCTGGTGGCGACCAACGCGTTCGGCATGGGCGTCGACAAGCCCGACGTGCGCGCGGTCGTCCACTATAATGTTCCGGGCAGCGTCGAGGCCTATTACCAGGAGGCCGGCCGCGCCGGCCGAGACGGAGAGCCGGCCCATTGCCTTTTGCTGTTCAACTACGGCGACAAGGGCATCCACGACTTCTTTACCGAGAACTCCTACCCGCTTCGCACCGAGGTGCTGCGGGTGTGGACATGCCTCAGCCAGATGGGCAAGGGCATCCACAACGTCGATGCAGACGATATCTCGCGGCGGCTGGGCCGCGAGGGCGGCAAGCTACACTCGTTTGGCGTCGAATCGTCGCTTCGGCTACTGCAATCCGGAGAGCATATCGAGACGGTCCCCGGCGGGGGCATTCAGGTGCTCGACGAGGCGCCGGTCGGTGAGGTGCGCGTCGATTGGGAGGCGGTGGAACATCGGCGCTCGGTGGCCACCGAGCAGCTGGGCAATATGCTGCAATATGCCTCCGGCCATGGCTGTCACCAGGCGGCGCTGTTGGCATATTTCAATAGCGAGCCGAGCTTCGGGGAGCGCTGCGGGCATTGCTCGTCGTGCTCCGAGACGCCCGAATACGTCACCCAGAACGCCGAGGCGCTCCAAAAGCATGTGGTGACCTCCGAGGACCCCGACATCCTGATCAAAAAGGTTTTGGCGGGCGTGGCGCGCGGCCGCGGCAAGCGCGGCGCCCACGCGGTCGCCAGTATGCTTCGGGGCTCGTCGGCCAAGGCCGTGCGCCAGGCCGGCTTCGATCGCCTGAGCACCCACGGCATCTTGAGCGAGCTCGTCCAGGACGATCTGGTCTACCTGCTCGACCTGGTCACCGGCCACGGACTGGTGCAGCGAAACGAGCACGGCTGCGTGTCGATCACCGGCCTCGGCGGCCAAGTGATGCGCGACGAAGAGCCCATGCCCGCCTCATTGGCCAGCCAGCTCGATCAGGTCATCGCCGAGCCGAACGCGCGTCAGCGACGCAAGCAAAAGCGGCGAAGCTACTCGACCTCGGGGAGCACCTACGACGAGACCCTAAAGCTGATCAAGAAAGGCATGCATTACGAGGACATCGCCAAGGAGCGCGGCCTGAAGCGGACCACGATCCTGAATCATTTTATCAAGTTGGCCGCCCGCGGTGAGCAATTCGACCTCAGCGAATATATCGACGGTGATATTCTCGCGCGGCTTCGGACCCTGACCGAGGACTGGGAGGCCGGCGACCACCTCAGCCCGCTCAAGGAGGCCCTGCCGGACAGTTGCTCGTATCCGAAGATGAAGGTCCACTTGGCCTATATCCTCATGGAACGCGACCAGACCTGAATAAAAGGGCAACCGAACGTGACTCAGGTGGCGATCTCCGCTATGTTCCTGGCGTATAAGGTATGGTGATGTCGCAGTTTTGCGCACACGTCGATGGGTCCAATGAGCACCTCGAGCTTGTTCCGGCGAAATCTCGTGTCTGCAGCAGTGGGGGTGGTGCTGTTTGGCTTGATGGTCACGGACGGCTTCGCCGAGCCGGTGACCTACCGCTTTAATGACCCCAACCCGAGGATCAACACCTCGGTCTACTCGGTCTATCAGGCCGACGATATCACTTTGATGACGCGCCATCCCGAGCGCGAAGAACCCCAATTCGACAATCCGAGCTGGTTTGCCACCGAGGCGACCGATGGGCGTATGGTGCGCGTGCACAAGGCGCAGCGGCCCGTCCTGGTCGAGCCCGACGCCGGCGATTACCGGCCGGGCACCGCCGAAAATCGCGGGGGCCCCGGGTCCTCGTGGACGATGACCTACGACGAGCTCGACACCGAGTTCGTCCGCGGCGACCACGACCGCGAGATCGCCGGTCAGCCGGCCGAACATCATATCCTGAAGGTCAGTTTCCGGGGCACTCGTGAGGGTGTGGGCTCGAAGGACAAAGAAGAGAGGTTCAGCTACGAGCACCACTTCTGGTCGGCCCCGCAGCGCGAATTCTCACCGGCCTTCGCCGTGCCGTTTCGGCTCATGGGGCGACTTTTCGTCGAGGACGACTCCTCGAAGCTCGGCGAGTATATCTTCGAGAGCGTGCGTGAGGAGTTGAGCAAAAAGGGCCTGGTGCTGCGCGCGGAGTTTCACGTGGCCGGCGCCGACAAGCCCAGATATACCCTGGAGGTCGACCAACTCGAGCCCGCCGAGAAACGAGCCGTCGAGCTTCCCTCCTATCCGATCGTCGACGAGCAGACCTTCGGGCGCATCACCTCGGCGACGATGGTCAGTCGAATGATCGAGCCGAGCGACCTCGACGCGGCGCGCGAGTCGCGCTTTGAAGTGGAGTTCGGCGGAGAACTCAGCGGGGCCTCCACGGGTAGGGCGGTCTACGGGGTCAACGAGCATGGAGATTTCACGCTTCTGCTCCGTTTTGCGGTCGACACGGGCGACGAGCCGGATGAATCGGGAAGACGCACGCTCTCGCTCTTGTTAATGAGACCGATGCACGGCCAGCCGAGCGCCGGCGACTACGAGGTCGAGAACGTCGCCGACGATATCGATGCGCTGTCCAAGGAGCAGCTCCAGGAGCTGTCCCAATTCTTCACGGTCATGGCCGTGGTCCGCCAGGATAAGGCCGACGGCGAGCATCCGGATATCTACGCACTGCTCGACGTCGACGATGGCGAGCTTAATATCGCCGATGACGAAGAGGCGCTCAGCGGCGAGATCGATCTGAAGCTGCGCGGGCTTTGCCTCTCGGATGAGGCGCGCGAGGTGCGTGTCGAAATCCGTGGCAGTTTTGACGCCAAAGAGGGCCTGGACAACGTGGGCTCGAGTCGAATTACGCAGGTTTTGATCCGTGAATAAACATCTCTCGAATATAGTCGGCTTGTTGGCGGCGGTGCTGGTTGTCTTGGCGGGCTGCGACCGCAGCACGCTCGGGTCGGGCAATGCGCCGACCGAGGAGCGTGCTGCGGCGACGTCGACGGGACAAGAACCCGAAGAATCCGTTGAATCCGACCACGAGCACACCGCCCACTATCACGCCGATTTCTCGAAAGCGCCCGACCAAAAAGTCGCCCCGAAGATGTCGCTCAGCGACGCTGAGTGGCGCGATCGGCTGTCGCCTGAGGCCTATCGCATCCTGCGCGAGAGCGGCACCGAGCGCCAGTTCTCCGGCGAACTGCTCGAGATCAAAGAACAGGGCACCTATGTGTGCGGCGGGTGTGGCGAGCCGCTATTTTCCTCGGAGACCAAATTCGAGTCGGGCACCGGTTGGCCGAGCTTCTACGACGCCGTCGACGAGGGCACCGTCGGCCTGGTCAAAGACGCCAGTCTCGGCTCGAAGCGCGTCGAGGTCTACTGCACCCACTGCGGCGGCCACCTGGGCCACGTCTTCAACGACGGGCCGGAGCCGACCGGACTGCGCTACTGCATGAACTCGGCAGCCATGGACTTCGAGCCGGCCCAATAATCACCCCATCTGCGGCAACTCCTCCAACGCCTCCGATAGCTTGTCTTGATCGTAGTTGCGGTCTTCGAGATTGCCGGCGAAATACTCGTCGTAGGCGGCCATATCGAAGTTGCCGTGGCCCGATAGGTTGAACAGAATCGTCTTCTCCTCTCCCGATTCCTTACAAGCCAGGGCCTCGTCGATGGCGGCTTTGACCGCGTGGTTGCTCTCCGGGGCGGGGATGATGCCCTCGGCGCGCGAGAAGACCACGCCGGCCTCGAAGCAGCCGGTCTGGTGGAAGGCGCGCGCGTCGATGAGGCCGAGCTCCTTGAGGTGGCTGACCAGCGGCGACATGCCGTGGTAGCGCAGCCCGCCGGCGTGAAAGCCTGGCGGGACGAAGCTCGAGCCGAGGGTGTGCATCTTGACCAGCGGGGTCAGATGGCCGGTGTCGCCAAAGTCGTAGGCGTACTCGCCGCGGGTCAGCGTCGGGCAGGCGGTGGGCTCACAGGCGATGACCTCGACGTCTTGGCCGCCGCACAGCTTCTGGCCGATGAACGGAAAGACCAGCCCGGCGAAGTTGCTGCCGCCGCCGGCGGCCGCGAAGATCACGTCGGGGTAGGCGTCGGCCATCTCCATCTGACGGATGGCCTCCAGGCCGATGACGCTCTGGTGGAGCATGACGTGGTTGAGCACGCTACCCAGCGAGTACTTGACCTTGTCGTCCTTGGCGGCCAGCTCGACCGCTTCAGTGATCGCCATGCCCAGGCTTCCCGAGGTGTCCGGGTCTTTGGCCAGGATCTTTCGGCCCGACTGCGTCTCCTCACTCGGG
>CAYLTX010000283.1:0-5427 GCA_964386725.1 uncultured Bradymonadales bacterium
CGGTTACCCCGTGGAAGGCCCGCAATTGGACCTCGCTGCCAACCGTCGAGCGCTCACGGGTATTACCGGCGATGAAGTCCAGGCTGACGTCGGCGCCGTCGGGGTTATCGGCGAATTCGGCCGGGTCGGCCACTCCGCTGGCCACGCCCAGATAGCTGCCGCCCTCGCCGAGTCGAGTTGTCTCGCGGATCGCCGCCTCGGAGATGTCTGCGCCGGCGGGAACCACGGCCACCTCCAAGTCGATCCCCGACAGGAATGTCACGAACGAGCTCGCCTGGCGGAACGCGAGGTCTTCGACGATGAGTTCATCGTCGACATAGACATCGACGGGGCCGACGGCGGGATCTGCGCTATTATGGACGACCTGCAGCCGGGCGGCCTGATCGAGCGCGACCGCCTGGCCGTCGGGCCGGTAAGCCATCATCGACAGCTCCGAGCGCTCGGTGCCCTCGACCTCCAAAGAGCCCGAGACGACCAGCACGAAGCTCGTGCCACCGCCGAGCTCTGTGGTCTGGAAGGACTCGTAGCGCCGCTGGTCCATGGCGCGCACCACGTCGAGGGTGTGCATCCCGGCCGGAAACTCCACGTAGTCGGAGAACTCGGCGTAGCCCAGTTCCTCGACGAGCGGTTGGTCGCGTTCGAGGACCACGTCGACAGCCGGTAAATCCGGTCCACTGTGGAAGACCACCGCTTCGTCGCTGCTCCCCACAGCTTCGGTGCGCGCGTCCTCGAGCAGCTCGAGGCCCAGCGAGATCACACGTCCGTCGCCCACCTCGGGCACCGCCGCCGGGTCGACCACCCCGTGGACCACCGCGGCAAACTCCTCATCCTCGGACAGATTCAGCGTCCCGAGATCTGCGATGCTGTCGTCCGCGCTGGTGCTATCTCCGGGTGCCACCGACACGCTCAGATCCGCCTCGGCCGGCACCGTTTGGAAGGAGGTCGCCGATCGAAACTCGAAATCGTCGATAAATAGATCGCCGTTGACGTAGACGTCGACCACGCGCGCATCCGGATCGGGCGCCTCGTGAATCACCTGCAACAAAGCAGTGGGCCCGTCGACGTCGGCATCCTCGTCGACATCCTCGTCGGCATCCTCGGGCGCCGCGTCGGCGGCGTCGGCGGCATCGACACCATCCACATCACCGGCGTCTTCAGCCGGCACGATGGGATCGTCGTCCCCACAAGCGGTCGCACCCATAACCAATGACGCCATACATGCCAGTGATAGCCATTTTAATTTTCCCCGAATGAACTTCGCCCGAAACAAACCCGAAATCCTCATAGCTTTCCCCCCTGAGAGAAACACCGCAATATTGGCGACAACCGCCGGCGACCAGACCCCCGTCTGCTCGCTGCTGATCACGGCTTCTTCGTGTGCCGAGTTGGGTACACACGTAAACCTTAACGTTTTTAAGGGTTTGACGAGCTTTTTTTGGAAAACCGGGCCGACTACACCAAACCGAACCGGACCTTGTCCCTCCCCCACCGCCTTGCTATGTTCCCGCGCCCGAAGCTCTCTGCGGGCTCTCCGGCCCGGATTTATTGGTTAGGAAAGTTATTATGTCGGTACGCGTCGTCTTTTTGGGGACCGGAAGCGGAAAACCGATGCCACACAGAGGTGTGGCGTCCGTGGCTCTCTTTCGCGAGGGCAAGTTGTATATGTTCGACTGCGGCGAGGGGACTCAGATCCAGCTGTCTCGGTCGTCGCTTCGCCCCGGCGCACTCGAGGCGATCTTCTTGACCCACTTCCACGGCGACCACGTCAACGGCCTGCCCGGCTTCGTCGGCTCGCTGACGCTGAACCGCCGCGAAGATCCGCTCGAGCTATTCGGCCCCGAAGGCCTCAACCACTGGATGCGCGCTCTGCGCGAGCTGCACATCTTGTGGCCAGCCTTTCCGGTCCACGTCCACGAGAACAAAAAACCGGGCGTGGTCATGCAGGGCGACGGCTTCCACGTCGAGGTCAAACGACTCCGCCACCGCATCGAGACCTGGGGCTACGCCTTCGTCGAAGAAGACCGCCCGGGCCGCTTCGACCTGGAGGCCGCCAAGAAACTAGGCGTGCCCCCCGGCCCACTATTCGGCAAATTGCAGGACGGCGAATCAGTCGAACTCGACGACGGACGCACCATCGAGCCCGACCAGGTCCTCGGCCCGGCCCGGCCGGGCTTAAAGATCGCCTACGTCTCCGACACCTCCCCCTGCGACGCCGCCGTCGAGCTCGCCGAAGGCGCCGACCTGCTCATCCACGAGGCCACCTACCCCGCCGGCGAGGAGACCCTCGCCCACGAACGCGGCCACTCCACCGCCGCCGACGCCGCCCACTGCGCCAAAAAAGCCGGCGCCAAAAAGCTCGTCCTCACCCACATCTCCCAAAAATACATCCGCCTCGACGACTTCGTTCAGCCCGCCCGCGACATCTTCCCCAACACCGAAATCGCCCACGATTTGTTGGAAATGGATTTGAAGCGGCGGGATAACTAGGAGCGCGGACATGGAGCGCGGACATGGAGCGCGGACAGCCTGTCCGCATTGGCCGACGTCGCCGGGGTCATGGAGCGCGGACAGCCTGTCCGCATTGGCCGACGTCGCCGGGGTCGCTTTTCGACCCCGCGACGGAGGCCAACCGCACGCAGCGCGCCTTGCCCCCACGCACACCTTTTGCGATCCTCGCCAAAATCTCCGCCCGATATTAATGGGGACCGCGCCATGAAGAAATCGCTTCTCTTTGCCACCTCGCTCGCCGGATGCCTGTTGCTCGCCGGTTGTGGCCCAGTTCTCCACGAAACGGCGACGCAGTATTCAGACGGCACGCCGCGCACCCAATACAGCTTCTATTTCGAGGATGACGGCGACGAGCGTCGCAGTGATGTTCGTCACGGGCCGTATAAGGAGTGGCACGAGAACGGACAGATGAAGGCAGAGGGGACGTATGTCGACGGAGAGCGATCGGGAAAGTGGGTCGAGTACTACGAGACCGGCCACGAAAGGAAGATCGGTAGCTATCAAGTTGGCCGACGCGTCGGCGAATGGACGTTTTTTCGAGAAAATGGCGATTTGTCGAAGAAAGGCGGCTTTAAAAACGGTCGCAGAGTCGGAGAGTGGACCTTCTACCACGCCAACGGCGAAAAAAGCGCGAGCGGTCGCTTTGAAGACGGCCGCCGAACCGGCCTGTGGACGTTTTGGACCCCGGAAGGGGAGCGCCACACGCGTCTTACCTACGGCGAGGATGGTGTCGAGCGCGAGCATTTCGATGTGGCGAAGAGTGACAGTCGGCCGGCCAACAGCGACGGAAAGCCACCAATCGGCGACTTTTGCGAAAAATCGCATATTGTTGCGGTCGTTTCGGCCCAAGCCGACCAATATCGGTATTGCTACGAGCGGTCGCTTCAGGACGATGCTAGCCTGAAGGGCAAGGTCATCCTGCAGTGGAAAGTCGGATTGACCGGTGAGGTTGTAAGTGCCTCCATCACGAGCACGACTATGAATGATGCTCGAGTTGAGGAGTGCATGGTGGCGGTGGCGAAGAAGATGCGATTTGACCCGCCGAGTGCCGGGATTTGTATTATCAATTATCCGTTTGTTTTTAGTGGACTACCTCACTCTGCGCCCGCCGACGGTCGTGCCGAGCCCTCCAAGGATGATCCCGTGACAGCAGCACTGCCCAACGGGAAGCCGGATGGCTCAATGTCAAAAGACTCGATTCGGCGCGTGATCAAGAGCCACCGTGCGGCACTTAAGGCGTGTTACACGGAGAGATTGAAGTCCCGGAAGGAACTCGCCGGGCGCATCAAGGTTCGGTTCGCCGTAGGTCCCGACGGTAGCGTCAAGGCGGCAACTACCACGACGTCCACGCTCGACGACCACGCAATGGAGACGTGTGTGATCGACGAAATATTGACGTGGCAGTTTCCCGAGCCGGACGGTGGTGGGTATGTCGTGATTAACTACCCGTTCGATTTCAACACGGAGTGATTCAGTTCGCTGAGGCGCGGACGCACTGAGACGCTAAAGCGTTAAGTCGCTGAACGCTAAAGTGCTGAAGACGCCGCTAAACCACGCGAAAACGCCGATAGTTCAACCAGGAGTTGCTGCTTCATTCTGTTCGAAAGACGAATGTCTTTTTGAAGGTGACCATGCCACCAGTCGGCGGGTCGAATTCCATGGTCCGCAGGATGCCCGCAAAGCACGTCTCCATCGAAGGAGGCATGTCGGGGGTGCTGAGCAACTCCAGGTCGGCAACTTCGCCCTGCAGCCCCACCTTCACGGTGACAACGACTTTGACGCTCAATTCTGGATGATTGCGTAGCGCTTTTTCATAACAGGACGTTAGCGCGTCCGCCTGAGCATGGAGCACCGACGAGAGGTTCGCCGGGTCGGCCGTAGGCTGCTGCGCCGATTCGTCCTCCGTTTTCTCACCCGCGTCGGGCGTATCGGGACGTTCTCGCGTATCGCCCCCGGCATCGGTGTCGTCGCTGGATTCGGAGCTCTTCGTGCCCTCGGAGTCTTCCGCAACGTTCGCATACACGTTGGGATTTGCAGCGACGACAAGAAGACATCCGACCAAGGCAGCGACTATCTGCAATTTCTTCACGAAAATCCCCTCAGGTGGCGATTGGAACACCGCCGAGTATCGCAGGAGGCGTGTGTGACGACAAGGTTTGGGCCACTTTCGCGCAAAAACGTCTACTCGCCAATGCGCCGCCCGTCTTCGTAGGTGCCGGTCTCCCTTTTTGTGTGCGGGCCGTGCTTGTAGTAGTCGACCCACTTGCCCGACCGCTCGCCATCGACATACCGGCCTTTCGCCTTCAAACGCCCATCTTTGTAATACTCGACCCACTTGCCCGACCGCTCGCCATCGACATACTCGCCCTTTTGCTTCAACTGCCCATTGTCGTACCACTCGAGCCACTTCCCCGACCGCTCCCCATGGACATACAGACCTTCCGCCTTCGCAACCCCGTTTTCATACAGTTCTTGATAAGGCCCATGGCGCACTTCCTCACGAGGTTCGTCGCCCTCATCCTCGAGATAGTAGCTATAGAACGCGTGACGCGTGCCGTCCGGGTAGCGCGTCGCCGCGTCCTGAACGGCCGGGCCGCATCCGGCGAGCAATAGGCATGCGGCGAGTGATGTGGTGAGGAGTAGCAATCTCGTCATGGCGAGGTCCCCATGGTGGGTGGTTGTTTTGGCGAGGATCGCAAAAGGCGTGGGTGGAGGCAAGGCGTCACAACCTACCAGTTTGAAACGTTTGTGAGCGTCGACCCTCTCCATTTTGTAACGTTTCGGAGCGTCGACCTGCTCCATTTGGCAACGTTTGTGAGCGTCGACCATCCTCCCAGGACTCCCTCCGGCCCACAAGGGGCCGTCGGTCGCCCCGGGCTACAGAGATGATATGGGCCGCCTCCCGGGCGTGATTCGCGG
>CAYLTX010000284.1:0-5076 GCA_964386725.1 uncultured Bradymonadales bacterium
GAAACCAAGCAGTTCAACCCACCTGCAGGGCCTTCGGACATCATAGAAGCCGGTTCGATCCAGAGCCCACGGACGCCCAAATGCCAAGAAACCAAGCAGTTCAACCGACCAAGCCGCATCACGGCGCAAGAGCAGCAAAAAACGAGCGAGTTACGAGACAGAACCTACAGCAACTCACGCAGCCGCTGGGTCAACAGGGCCATGCGGCGCCGGGGGATGTCGAAGGCGCCCACAAGGCTCTGGAGCACGCGTGTCTCGTCGGAGACGACGTCGATGTCGACCACGGCGACGCGGCTGGCCAGGTAGTAGGCCTCCTCGCGCAGGGTCTCGTCGTCGAGGCGCGCGGCGATATCGCGGGCCTTCTGCTCGACGGCCTCATCGTCGCCGATCGCCTGTTTGGCCGAATTGATCGACTCCTGCAGATAGGCGTCGACGTCGAAGTCGGTCCGCTCGCCGAGCTCGCCGAGGATTCGGTCGACCTCGGTCTCCTCGACCTCCTGCACCTCGCCCTCGGCGACCATCGTCAAAGTCAACGCATCGATGAGCGCCCGGCCTTGGGCCGGCGCGATCTGGTCGTATTGCTTCTTGGCGAGCTTGCTGCGGATATCCCTGAAAAAGCTCAAAACAGCTCCTGCGTGCGCGAGTTTAAGTGGTGTCAGCTCATGGCTACAACAATACGTCAGACCGGTGGCCATGCGCAACGGGGTCTGCGATCACCCTGCCGATCACCGGCACCATCTATTAAGGGCTTGGACCATTTGGGGGCTGCTTTGTCGCGGCGTCTCGGGTTTTCGAGGGACGCGAACCTGAGCCAACTCGCATCACGCAGCCCCTAAATGGCCTTAGCCTTTAATAGCGGACGCTACTGTCCTGCAAGGCCCTAATCGCGACCATCAGCGGCGGCGCAAAACCGCCAGGCCGAAGGCGACCACGACCAGATAGACGCCGTCGGCGGGGTTCGGGCCGCCGCGGGTCGACGAGCAACCGCAGCCATCTTCGGCCGAGGTGTCAGACTCCCCGGTGGAGGTGTCGCCACCGATATCGGAGCCCGCGCCGGCGTCGGCTCCCGCATCACCCGTGCCGGCGTCGGCTCCTGCATCGGCTCCTGCATCGGGGCCGGCATCGGCTCCTGCATCGGGGCCGGCATCGGCTCCTGCGTCGGGGCCGGCATCGGCTCCTGCGTCGGGGCCGGCATCGCCGCCGGACTCGACGACACAGGTGCTCGAGCAGCCGTCGCCGTCTTGGGTATTGCCGTCGTCGCACTCCTCGACGCCTTCTTGGACAAATCCGTCCCCGCAGGTCGCCGCCTCGCAGGCGTTGGTGCAGCTATCCGTATTGTCGTCGTTGCCGTCGTCGCACTCCTCGTGGGCCGACTGCACGGTGCCGTCGCCACACGAGGGCCCGGGGCCGCTGCATGTCGAATTGCAATGGCCATAGCTGCCATTATCGGCGCCGTCGTCGCAGGCCTCGTTGCCCCCGACCGTTCCGTCTCCACAGACCGTCGACGCGCCGTATTCGTAGGCGCCGATATCGTATTCGGCGCCGTTGAGGCCGTCGCCGTCGACCGGCCGTGAGTTGCCGTCGATATCCGACGATGGGGCTCCGCTGGAGGTGCCCGCGTCGATGAGACCGCTAAACGAGGTCAGCCGAAGATCCGACGGGGCGTTCTGGTACAGCGGGTTTTCGCTCTGCATGCCCGAGCCCGAGGTGACGTACCGGGTCCCACCGCTGCTATTATTCCACACATTCGAATACGAGGTATCGGCGTCTCCATAGGTATAATTGCGGTATATGCCGTAGCCGCCATTGGAGGTGACCATCGTATTGATCACGTCGATGCTCGCGCTGGTCTGGTAGTCGGCGTCGATGGAGACGCCGTGGCCCGAATTGCCGTGGATGGTCGAGTTCATGATCGTGTGGTTAGCCGACGCATTCGACGCGTGGTTCAGCCACACACCATCATTGCCGTTGTTGACGATCAACGCATTGGTCAGGTCCAGCTCGCCAGCCCCTCCGACGGCGATGCCTCGCCGGGGGTTGTCGTGAATATGAAGCCCGTCGAGCTTGGGCGCCCCGTCCGTGAGCCTAACGGCTTGGGTATCGTTGTTGGTGAGTTCGCTGTGCTCGATGACGCTATTGCTGGAGGTTCCGCCCTCGATGTTGATGCCGAAATCAGCGTTGCGCACAATGGCATGTCTGATGGTCACCCCGTCGAGCCCCGGCTCCATATACATGCCGTACCACTCGGCGCTGCCCGAGCCCGGGCCCTCGAAGACGATCGAATTGGCGGGCTGGCCGACCGCGTCCAAGGTGCCGTGAATGCGGAATTCGACGGCGTTGTCGACATAGCCGCCGCCCATCTGGTCAGTGGTGGCGAATTGGAGCGTCACGCCCGGGTCGATCGTCAAGGTCACGCCGTCGCCGACGAGCAGATCTCCGGGGATGGTGTACGGGCTGCCGTTGGCGTCCAGCGTCGTATCGCTCCAGATCACACCCTGCAGGCTGCCCGTCGGGGCCCCGGCATAGGGCACGGCGCCGATATCCTGGCCGGTATTTCCTGCGAATCGACACGGGGAGTTCGACGTCAACTCCAGATCACCGGGCGCATTTTTATACAGCGGATTGTAGGAAAAATAACCGCTGTAGGTGTCGACGTACCGGATATCTCCGCTGCTATTTCCCCACACATTCGAATAGGACATCTCGGCATCACCGTAGGTATAATCACGGTACATCCCGTAGCCGCCGTTATTGGTGATGATCGAGTTTTGGACGCCGACGACGCCGTTGGTCTGATAGTCGGCGTTGATATCAATGCCATGACCGCCGTTGTTGTTAATCGTGGTGTAGCCGAAGGTGCTCACCGCCGAGTCGCCGCCGGTCATGTTGATGTTGGCGCCGGCACCGCCGTTGTCGTAGATGAGCGAATCGTCGATATCGAGCTCGCCGGTGTCCCGCGCGCGGACGCCGACGCCGGGGTTTTCGTAGATGCGAGCATTCTTGACGACCGCCTCCCCGGCGAGCGCATGGATGGCCTGGTCGTCATTATTGCGAAGCGAGGCGTGGTTGAGCTGGAAGACTCCGTCGGCCGCCGAGGTCACCATCCCCTCGGAGGCGTTCTCGACCTCGATATAATCGAAATCCGCCTGCGTCGCGCTCGACTCGACGACGATGCCGTACCAATGACGCGCGTTCGAGCCCATCGACGTCGTCCCGGTATCGGGGATGAACCGCACCGGACTGCTCTGCGTGCCGTTGACGTCCAGCGCTCCCTCGACGACCAGCGCCGTACGATTCGTATCGGGCGCCGCCGCCAAGTTGTCACTGCCGCTGAAGTGCAGCTCGACGCCGGCCTCGATGGTCAGTAACCCGCCGCTGGGCACCGTGATATCCCCCTCGATGATGTACGGGCTGTTGGCCGCCGTCCACGTCGCGTTGTTGATATTGCCGCCCGGAATGGTCGTCTGAGCAGCGGCCACACCCGCCCAACAAGCGCATAGCGCGCACACCACCACAACCCACACAATGGCACGACTCGTCCACTTCATATCAAGCACTCCGTCTCGTTTTCTTCTAACGACCTCAAGGGTTAGCGGGACTTTGTATGCAGATCAACGTGAATTTCATCAGCGCGATGCCCTCCCTCGAACTCCTCGTGTACCGCTTGCTTTGCGTGTTCCATATCCACTAATAGTGAGCAAATTCGACCGGTGGCTCTGATTATTGGGATGGTGTTTTGAAAATATCGACCGTTTTCGTGGTGTGTTCGACGGCAATTCTGATGCTGGTCGCCTGTGGCGACGACGGCAACGGATCCAATAACGACGGAGGGGCCGGCGGCGGTCTGGCCGACGCCGAGGAGGTCGAGGACTTCTTATTCGAGCGCTCGATGGCTTATCGACGCAATGCCTGCGAATTGGCGTTCTCGGACTGCCCGAATCAATTGCGTTGGGGGATCCTCGAATCCGGAACCAATCTGGACGAGTGTATCGAGAACCAGCGTCAACGTCTTCTCGAACAGGAGCTCGACGCGGCGGCTCTCGAGAGCGCCCGTCGGGGCTTCGACGCCGACAAGGCGAGCGCCTGTCTGGACGCCCTCTCCGCCGAGCAAGCCGAAGGGACGTGCTCGACAATCTCGGCGGCCGACAGGAGGCTGTGCTATTCGGTCATCACAGGTGCGGGCGAAGAAGGTGAGGCCTGCATGCACCGGTGGGACTGCCAGAACAATCGCTGCACGCGCGAGACCGGTGAGGACTACTGCTACGGCTTCTGTGAGCCGGTACCCACGATGCGCTCCGAGGGCGAGTCCTGCGAGCTCGGCAAGGGGGCATGTGACCCCGCTGAGAATCTGCGCTGCGACTTCGCAGCAGACGGTAGCGAAGAGTTCGTTTGCATGACCATCGGCTCTCGGGCGGCCGGAGAGCCCTGCGTCAACGATCGCGCCTGTGAAGATGGACTGCTTTGCAAAGACCGAACCTGCGTCGAAGCCCAACCCGCCGAACTCGGAGAGCCGTGTCTAATCACCACGACTGCTCCCGAATCCCCCGACGACGCCTATTGCGTCCCGGGCCTGCGCTGCGTGGACCTCGACGCCAATGATCGCGGCACTTGCTCCGAGCCCCGCGATGTTGGGAGTGCCTGTCGATACGACCAGGATTGCGTCGACGACTTATATTGTCCGTTCGAGACCGACACATGCACCGAGTACACCGACGAGGGCGACTCGTGCAGCGATAACGAAGAGTGCGGCCCGAATTTCTATTGCGACGAGTCGGAGACCTGCGTGGCCTCCAAACTCGAAGGCGAGGTCTGCGAGAACTTCGAATGTGCCGTCGGCCTGTCATGCAACCGCCCGGAGAGCGGCGACCGAACCTGCCAACCCTACCTGGGCGGCGAGAGCTGCGAGCTGCCCGAGGACGCATAAACTCGCCGGCGGGTTGAACTGCTTGGTTTCTTGGATTCTGGGTTGCCGGAGGCTTCGGGTTGAACCGGCTTCTATGATGTCCGGAGACCCAGCAGGTGGGTTGAACTGCTTGGTTTCTTGGATTCTGGGTTGCCGGAGGCTTCGGGTTGAAC
>CAYLTX010000284.1:5176-5295 GCA_964386725.1 uncultured Bradymonadales bacterium
CGGCTTCTATGATGTCCGGAGACCCAGCAGGTGGGTTGAACTACTGGTTGAGGGTTGCTCGGAGCCAAGAAACCCCAAACCAAGAAACCCCAAACCAAGAAACCCCAAACCAAGAAACC
>CAYLTX010000285.1:0-5212 GCA_964386725.1 uncultured Bradymonadales bacterium
CCGAGAACCGAGGCCAATATATACGAGCTAGATTGCGTGTCAAGAGCTTTTCGCAGATTGGTGCGCGGACTACTTGACCAGCGGGTTGGCGTGCAGCACTGAGTTCTGGCCGTCGGTCAGCGCTGATTGGCGTTGCTCGGCGGTCGGCGGGGCGGCCGGGAACATCAGGTTGGTGGCGTCCGGGCAATCGAAGCCGGTTTGTTGGATCTGCTCGCACACGGGGGTGTCGTCGATCGGATCGGTCGCGCCCATGAGCTCTTCGAGGGTGCGCTCCATCTGGGTGCCGGTGTCTTTGACGACCTCGGTGGTGTGGCGAAGCCCCAGATAATGGCCGATCTCGTGGGCGACCAGGTGTGCGACGTGGTCATTGTCGCTGCCCAGATCGGTGGTCTGGAAGACCAACCCGTTGCGCGGGTTTCCGTGCAGGCCGGCGGCGCCGGGTAGGCCGGCCGAGATCCCCTGGACGTTGCCGCCGCCCAAAAAGATGTCGTCGACCAAAAAGAGGTCGATGGCCAGGTGGGCGTCGAGCGTGGCGTCGGGCGCGGCGCCGTAGGAGGTGAGTCGATTGACGTCGTCCTGCGAGCGCACGACTCGGTACGAGGCGCGCACCTCGTCGGACACGTCGAAGTAGCGCACCTGGCCGAGCTGGATACCGGTGTCGGCGTAAATCTGGTCGACGGTCCCGAAGACCTGTTGCAGGTCGCTGTCCGTGCGTGCGTCTTGGGCGGTGCGCCCGTCGGCGCCGACCAGGTAGACGTTGAGATCGAGCGAGGCGCCGCGCTGGCCTTCGAGCACGTACAGACAGGGTGTCTCGTGGTCGGCTTCGACGACGAGCTCGTAGTGGCCGCCGGCTTGGAGCAAGTGACCGAAGCGAGGCGCATAGGGCACCAGGATCGGCCAGGCCAGGCTCACCTGCCCGAAGGTCCCCACGCCGGGGGCCAGGGCGGTCGAATCGAGTTCGACGAGCTGGGCGTTGTGGTGGCGATACTCGTCATGCAGATCGACGGTCTGAGAGGGCGTGTCGAGTCGCCTGGGCACCACGACTCCTTCGCCGACCAGCGGGACCATCAAAAAGCTCTGGCTCTGCGGGCCGATGTCGAAGGCGAAGCGATACGGGTCGCCGTATTCGGGCGCATCATCGGGCGAAGCGACGGGCTCGGGGTCGCAGCGAAACGCCAGCACATCACGAGTGGCCTCGAAATTCTCGGCGCGTTTGCGGCACTCGGCGTCGTCGGTGCATATCTCGTCGCCCGCGTCGGAGCGCGGCGAGTCGATCGACGGCCCGTCGACGTCGGCCTCGTCGCTGCCGCAGCCGGTGGCCAACACGGCGATCAACGTGGCGATCAGCGCGGCAATCAGCGCGATGCGCGATAGAGCTGAGGAGCGATACTTCAATAAGCGCCCTGGTGAAATCGATGGGGACCAAGTGGTGATCGTGACGACGCTCGCCCAGCATAGCAGTCAGCGAGGTAGGCGACAAAGCGGTGTGACCGCAGTGAGTGGCGCGATACAAATATCTTTTTTTCGTGAAATAGGGCGCTCAGCGCGTCGTCAGATCGGTGTCGAACGCGCCCTCAATGCGCAGCGTCTGCCCGGCGCGTGGTCCCTGCCCGTCGATGACCACCTCGAAGCTCCCCGTCGCATGCGAGGTGCTCATCGAGGTGACCTCCCACGACCAGGTTTGGATGGAGTCGCCGGAGTCCTCGACGTGGCTGCAGGAGCCTCGCCAGTAATTCTGGCCCGACCACTCGGAGGGCAGTTGAGGGAGGTAATGGGTGTCGGGCATCGTCACGGACAGGTGGGTCCACGACGTCCAGTTGCTGCAATTGTCGGAGACCGATGTCGTTTGTGAGGCGTCCGCTACGCGGATCTGGGCGGTGGCGATGGGCTGGAAGAACACCTCGGTGCGGTCGTCGGTCGAGACGTAGGCCGCCTCGTTGAGGCCGATCTTTTCACCGATTTTGGTGCCGTCGATGTAGTATCGCGCCCAGTTGGAGGGCGTCACGCACTGGCCGGCGTCCGAGCATTCCGTGAATCCGGTACACTGACCGCACGACTCGCCACACACCGACGACCACCCGCATTCGCGTCCGTCGCAGGCCTGGCACGTGGCACACTGACCGTCCTGGCAGCCATGTTGACAGGACTCCACGAGCCCGTCCCGCTCACCGCAGGTGTCGAGCGCGTAGACGTCTCCGTCATAGCAGACGCGGTCGCTGGAGGACTCGCAGGCCACACAGGCGCCACCCTCGCAGCCGTGCAGGCAATCGCGGCTCTCATTAATGAAGTCTCCGCAGGTATCTCGCTCCCAGACATTACCGTCCTGGCAGACCATCTCAGTCTGGCCCTGACACGGCACGCACTCACCCTGATCGCATCGCTTGTCAATGCCACACGCAGTCCATATTTGGCTGGATCCGCAGGTCTCCCGACGCCAGACGTCGCCATCCTTACAGAAAAACTCCTCTTCGCCGCAGGTGTCACTTCCTCCCGCTGTGTCGGTCGCCGTCGCGTCATGGGTCGAAGAGTCACCGTCAGTCGTCGCTCCGGCGTCGGCTGTTTCGGAACCGCCCTCCCCGACGTCCGCAGAGGTTCCACAACCCCAGCCCGCGAGGAGCGAGACCAGCACAATTAGCAGGGCGTTCAATAGACGCAAATGACGTTTCATCGGTTCACTGTCCAGGGGTCAAAAGTAGTCGACAGTCTCAAAAAATGGTGTCGCCCAGACTTCATCTCGTGGACGCCATCACGCTCAATGCCCATTCGGGCGGCCAACTCATCGTGTCGCAGCGTTGTGCTATTCATCGCCATGGGGTCGACGCGTGCTGTACGTATCATTTCTCAGCTATTCTAGGCCAGCGCGTCCATATCTGGCACCGTGCGAACGCCGCATCAACTGTCCTTCGGGCTGCCTCTGAGGTAGTTGGAGCGGGGCGCGAGGCCGAGCTACTTTGACCCTCCTAAACCGTGGTGATAGATTGCGCCCACTATGCCCGAGTCGTCCGAACAGCCAGCAGTCGCCCGCCGCGCGGAGCCGATCACCATCGCCGTCGATGCGATGGGCGGCTACAGAGCCCCCGACGAGATCGTCGCGGCGGTCGCCCGGCTGAGCAAGCACGAGCCGGCCGATAGCGCCGTATACTTTTTGTTGGTCGGCGACGAGGCCGAGCTCACCGAGCTGTTGCTCGAGACCAGCCACACCCCCGAGCGCATCCACGTCCACCACTCCCCCACGGCCGTCGGCATGGGCGAGCCGGCGCGCTCAGGGCTGGTCGACAAGCCGAATGCCTCGATCATCGAGGCCTGCCGGCTGTGCGCCGACGGACACGCCGACGCGGTGGTCACCGCGGGCAACCCGGGCGCGGCGGTGCTGTCGGCGGCGCGCGGCTTCGAGCTTTTGCCGGGGGTGCACCGCGCCGCGTTGGCTTCGGTCTACCCGACTCCGCGTGAGCGAGGCGCCCAGAACGACCGCTTCGCGCTTCTGCTCGATGTGGGCGCCTCGCTGCGCGCCGACGCACGCGACCTGGTCACCTTCGCGCTGATGGGCACCGCCTACGCGCGCATCGTCAGCGACAACGCCCGGCCGCGCGTGGCGCTGCTGTCCAACTCGCGCGAGTCGACCCTGGGCATCGAGCCCATCAAGGATGCCTACGGAATCCTGCGCGAGCACCCCGACGTCCACTTCTACGGCAATATCGAGGGCCACGACATCCCGCGCGGGCTGGTCGACGTGATCGTGTGCGAGGGCTATGTGGGCGACGTGGTCATCAAGATATTGGAGGGTGTCGGCGAGGCCGCCTTCGATCTGGCGCGCTCGGCTTACCAGAAGAAGTTGGTCTGGAAGGTCGGCCTCAAATTATTGTCCGGCGGGCTCAACCGCCTCAAGCAGCTCACCGACTTCGAAGAATACGGCGGCGCGCCGCTGCTCGGCATCGACGGGGTGATGATCCTGGCCCACCCGCGCTCGGGGCGCACCGCGATGGAGAACTCCATCAAATTGGCCATCAAGAATGTGCGTGCCGATCTTCCCCGCGTGATCGCCCAAGTGCTCCAAGAGGACCCAACCAAGCCATCGTGAGTGAAGCCGACCCATACGACCTCGATTCGAGCGATGTCCCGGTGCGCCATATTTTCCGGTGGGATCTGGATAAGACCTACCTGCGCACCGAATTCGACACGATGCGCGATCTGATCCGTACCGCCCTGCAAAAGCCCGAGGAGAAGGTCAACGTACCCGGCGCGGTCGCTTTGTTGCGCGAGCTGACCCGCCACGACGACGCCGGCCGCGCGCTGGTCACGTTCATCTCGGGCAGCCCCTCGCAGATGCGCGCCACCCTGGAGCGCAAATTCGAGATCGACGGCATCCAGCCCGACGCGTTCATCTTGAAGCCCACGCTGCGCAATATCCTGACCGGGCGCTTTCGCGCGGTCCGCGGCCAGGTCGGCTACAAGCTCGATTCGCTTCTGAGGCTGCGGCAGATGTCGGATCTGGCCCCCGAGACGCTCTTCGGCGACGACGCCGAGCAGGACGCATTTATCTATTCGCTTTATGGCGATCTGGTCGCCGGCAACGTCGACGAGGAGCAACTCGTCGAGATCTTGGAGGAGGCCGAGGTCTACGAGGTCACCGCCGACGCGATTTTGAGTCACCTGGCAAATACCCGCATCGAGGACAACGTCCAGCGGGTCTTTATCCACCTGGATCGCCACTCGGCGCCGGGCCGCTTTTTGGTCTTCGGCCCCAGGCTCATCCCGATCATCAATTATTTTCAGGCCGCGCTGGTCATGTACGCCGACGAGGTGATGAGCGCCAACGGATTGATCCGCGTCGCCTCGGAGATGATCGAGCGCGACGACTACGGCCTCATGGATCTGGCCAACAGCCTCCAGGACCTGCTGCGCCGCCGCCACATCGACATCACCATGCTCGATCGCCTCGCCGAACAGTGGCAAGACGCCGAGAGCCAGGCCGCGCTCCCGCCGCAATTTTTGGACCGGTTGATCACACGCGTTCGCGCGCTAGCTCCGCGTGTGCCCAGCGGCGCGCAGGAGTGGGAGGGGCCGGTCGATTACTTAGAAGTGTTGCGGGCCGATCGGAAGATGCGGAAGAGTGTGCAGCCTAAGAAGGGGTTGTTTTCTTGAGGATGGTGGGTTTATGAGGCACCCCTCCGTCGCGCCTTCGGCGCGCCACCTCCCCATGGCGGCTGAACGC
>CAYLTX010000286.1:0-5177 GCA_964386725.1 uncultured Bradymonadales bacterium
GAAGGTTCCTCCCCAGGTCGAAGACCCTGGGGAGGTGGCGGCGAAGCCGCCGGAGCATGGTCAAGCCGCATAAAGGGTGCCCCACCAAGCAACCACTCCACTATTCTCCACACACCACCTTGTCACACCACACCGACTGCACTAACCTCCCTCGCAGCAAGTGGCAATCCCCATCAACGCGATGACACGATTATGTCAGACTCCTATCAAACTCCGCGTGTGCCCGCGGTCGACCAGGTCGGCCTCGAGGAGCGCGCCGGGCGATTCAAGGCGCGCAGCATCAAGACCTCGGCGAAGGCGGCCGGGCTGAACCTGGCGATCTCGATGATCGACCTGACCACGCTGGCCGGCATGGATACGCCGGGCAAGGTCCGGATGTTGTGTCGCAAGGCGCGCCGGCCCAGCCAGACGTTGGAGACTCCGCAGGTGGCCGCCATCTGTGTGTATCCGTCCATGGTGCCGGTGGTCGTCGAGGAGCTCGAGGGCACCGACATCAACATCGCCTCGGTGGCGACGTATTTCCCCAGCGGGCAGGCCTCGCTCAAGGAGCGCGTCGACGACACCAAAGAGGCGGTCGAGTCGGGCGCCAACGAGATCGATATGGTCATCAACCGCGGGGCGTTTTTGTCCGGCGAATACGGCCGGGTCTATGACGAGATCTGCGCGATTCGTGAAGCCTGCGGCGACGCCCATCTCAAGGTGATCTTGGAGACCGGCGAGCTGCAGACCTACGACAACGTGCGCCTGGCCAGCCAGATCGCGATCGATGCCGGCGCTCACTTCATCAAGACATCGACCGGCAAGGTCAAGCCGGCGGCGACCATGCCGGTGACCCTGGTGATGTTGCAGACCATCCGCGACCACTTCTTGAAGACCGGCGAGATGGTCGGCATGAAGCCGGCCGGCGGCATCCGCGACGCCAAGCTGGCGCTGCGCTATCTGGCGATGGTCAAAGAGACGCTGGGCGACGCCTGGCTGTCCAATAAATGGTTCCGCTTTGGCGCCTCCTCGCTGCTCAACGACCTGCTCATGCAGCTCGAGAAGCAAGAGTCCGGCCGCTACCACTCGGATCGCTACCTGAGCATCAGTTAGTCTTCTCGGAGCAAAGGCCTCGAGGCTACTCGGCCAGCGATTGCCGGCCGACTTCGAGCGCCTCTTCACGCAAGTCTAAGAGGCGCTCGACCAGCTTCTGGGCGAGCTGCGGCTCCTCCGGAGCAAAGTCGCTGCCCGCCTCGATCTCCTCGTCGAGGTTCACGAGTGTGCGGTGGGTGGTGTGCCAGTCATAGGTGAGCCTGCGATCGTCCTCGATGAGCGCGGTTCGATGGACTGGAAACAGGCCCTCGCTGCCGCGTCGATTATCCACGATCACCGGGTCGTCGGGCGCGTCGGTGTCGTCGTCGAGGTGGCCGAGCAGTGAAGCGTTGAGCTGCGGGGTGACGGGGTCGACATGCAGCGCGTCGGCGGCGGTGGACGGCAGCGCCTTCAAAGACACGGGCGTGCGCACGCGCCGATGCTTGGCGTTCGGAAGCCGCATCAGCAGCGCCACTCGCACACTATCCTCTGCCAGAGTGGTGGCGTGACCGGAGTAGTTGAGTTCTCCGAAGGCGCGGCCGTGGTCGGCGGTGACGACCAGCAGCGCGCGATCGAGCACACCCTCGCGCTCGAGCCGGTCGTAGACGCGCTCCAGCGCCCGATCGACCATCTGGACTTCCTCGATATAACAATCATAGCCACCCTGCCGCCCGTCGGCGCAGACGTGCTCGGCGTGGGGATCGGCGAGGTATCCGACGGTGACGGTCGGCGCCGCATCGAAGAAGCCGCGGTCGATGAGCGTCTCGAAGTGCGAGACGAATTGGGCTGAAGTGTGGCCTTTGGCGTCGGTGGTCGGGTCGATCACTCGGTGGTCGGCCTCGACGTCGAACTCACCGTCGAGCATCCAGGCAAAGGGAGTCGAGAAGATCAACGCCGAGCGCCCATCGGCCCCCGCTCGCTTGGTGCTCAGATGTCCGATCCAATTGTCGTCGAGGGTTCGGGCGTATAGTTCCGGCCGGTCGACGATGGAGGCGAAGACTTCCGGGGCGATGCCGGTCATCATCGGGCCCAACGAGAACCTGGTGCGGTTGCTGGGGGCATAAGCTCGCTGGAAGCGTGCGGATTGCGCGTCGAGCTTGTCCAAGAAGTCGAATTGGGCGCGCTTGTCGGCGTCATTCAATAGATCGGCGCGCAGCGAGTCGACGATGAAGACGATGACGTGATCGACAGGCTGCTCGAAGGTTGGCGCCGGCGCGTCGGCCGCTCCGACGTCGACCTGTTCGGCAGGCTCTTCGGGGTTTCTTAGCGTGGCTGGAGGGGTCAGCGAGGCGCGCTGGTCATCGGGGTCATTGCCGCCGGCGTCGGCGGCATAGTGGCCGTCGAGGTCGGCGTCCTGCGGCGCAGAAGCCGCAAACCAGACGAGGCCGACGGCCGAGTCTCGTGAGAAGGCGCCAAAGCGCTCGGGCACTGGAAGCAGGGCCATCCAGACGCTGGACAGCACCATGGCGCCGACAACGCCGGCGGCTGCCGAGAACAGCGCGCACGGTAATCGACGACGCGAGCGGAAGACGGCGGCCGCGGCCAGGTGGGCGGTGCCGAACGCGAGGGTGACGACCACGATGAGCTTGGCCTTGACGTAACCGTCGACCAGCACCCACGGCAACCAGGCGGCTATCGTACAAGCCACCAACGTCAGTCCGGCGCACGCTGTCATGGGTCGGGGGAGCCGGCGCATCGCGATCTGGAGCGCGCCGAGCGCACATGTCACCAACGCCAAAAACGGCCCGACCAGCGCGAACGCCAGCGCTCCCTTGGAGTCGGGCGTGGCCGGTCCCCAATGCAACGCGGTGAATGCGAAGCCCGTCGCCACGATGACCCAAGCGGTGGGCGCGACCTCCGCCGGTGCTTTCCTGAATAGGCGTACGCGCCAGCCGATTATCCCGAGGAGGCCGAGGTTGGCCGGCAAGATCCATGGGGGAGGATCGGCGGCGCCCAAGGCCATCGCTGCAGCGAGCGCGACCGCGGCGAGCGGCGCCGACCAAAATACAAGCCTCGCGATGATGCGCTCGCCGTCGATTTTTCGCATACGCGCGCCGACCAGCGCGATTAGCCCGGCCGGTACGGCCGCCCCGATGCCGGCGGCGCTGGTCGCGCGCACCAGGTCGAAGGGCCGAAATCCCACCTCGCGGCCCCATCCGACCGCCGCCTGTGAGACAGCGAAGCTCAGCACGACTACCCCGGCAATCATACCCGCACACGACGCCGCCCGGGGGGCGGTGGGTCGCTCGGCTTGGAGTCGCGTTCGGAGCATCGAGAACCAGCGGACAATATGCACTTCAAAAACGCGCGCGATGGTGGTGATGGCCGCATACTATCAAAGATAGTTGTGCGTTGGCGACCGTCGTGCGGGCCCGCCCGGAATCGATGCGTCTTGCTCGGCCCAAGCTGCTTGTCACTTCGCACCGACTCCACTAACCTGCGCCGAGTCGGATTACACGCGGCTTTTGGGGCCCAGGATCACATAGCCGGGATCACGTAGCCGGGACGCTGGGTGCCCCGATGGCCCACCACCTGAGCATCAGCTAAAAGAGACCTCTCATGAACAAACCAACCGACGTCAAGGACCTGCTATTCGGCGACCTGTGGGATTACGCCCCGGCGCCGCAGGGCACGGACTTCGTCGAGCTCGACGAGCGCTACGGCCATTTTATCGGCGGTGAATTTGTCGAGCCCGAAGACACCGAATACTTCCAGACGATCAACCCGGCCACCGAGAAGCCGCTGGCCGAGATCGCCATCGCCGACGAGGCGACCGTCGACCGAGCGGTCAAAGCCGCGCGCAAGGGCTACGAGAAGTATTGGAAGAAGACCAAGCCCGCCGAGCGCGCCAAATATATCTACCGGATCGCGCGCATGATGCAGGAGAAGTCCCGCGAGCTGGCCGTCGTCGAGTCGATGGACGGCGGCAAGCCGATCCGCGAGTCGCGCGACGTCGACATCCCGCTGGCGGCGGCACATTTCTTCCACTACGCCGGCTGGGCCGACAAGCTCGACTATGCGTTTCCGGGCGCGTCGGTCTCCTCGATCGGCGTGGCCGGCCAGATCATCCCGTGGAACTTCCCGCTGCTGATGCTGGCCTGGAAGATCGCGCCGGCCCTGGCGACCGGAAATACGGTCGTGCTCAAGCCGGCCGAGACCACGCCGCTGACGGCGATGCTGATGGCCGAGATCATTCAAGAGGCCGATCTTCCGCCGGGCGTGGTCAACTTCGTCAATGGATTCGGCAAGACCGGCGCGGCGATCGTCGAGCACGACGACGTCGACAAGATCGCCTTTACCGGCTCGACCCACGTCGGAAAGATCATCCAGCGCCAGCTCGCCGGCAGCGACAAGCGGCTGACCCTGGAGCTGGGCGGCAAGGGCGCCAATATCGTCTTCGACGACGCCCCCATCGACCAGGCCGTCGAGGGCATCGTCAACGGCATCTTCTTCAACCAGGGCCACGTCTGCTGCGCAGGCTCGAGGCTATTGGTCCAGGAGAGCGTCCACGACGAGGTCATCGACAAGCTCAAGCGGCGCATGGCCACGCTGCGGGTGGGCGATCCGCTCGACAAGAACACCGACATCGGCGCGATCAACTCGCTCGAGCAGCTCAACCGCATCCAGGAGCTGATCAGCGCCGGCGTTGAAGAGGGCGCCCAGATGCACGTGCCCGACTGCCCCACCCCGGATACCGGCTATTTTCTGCAACCGGCGTTCTTTACCGGCGTCACCCCGTCGCACCGCATCGCCCAGGAGGAGATCTTCGGGCCGGTGCTGTCGGTGATGACCTTCCGCACCCCCGAAGAGGCCGTCGAAAAGGCCAATAATACCCACTACGGGCTGGCCAACGGCATCTGGTCGGACAAGGGAAGCAAGCTGTTCAAGATCGCCGGCGCCCTCAAGTCGGGCATCGTCTGGGGCAATACTTATAATCGATTCGACCCGGCCAGCCCGTTCGGCGGCTTCAAAGAGAGCGGGTTTGGACGCGAAGGCGGGCGGCACGGATTGTTGGCTTATTTGGATATTCAATAGGAGCGTTTGGGTTGGCGTGGCACCCCTCCGTCGCGCCTGACGGCGCGCCACCTCCCCATGGCGGCTGAACG
>CAYLTX010000287.1:0-5113 GCA_964386725.1 uncultured Bradymonadales bacterium
AAGGCCGGCGCGCATGCCGGCGCAGCGGGCCTGGCGGGTGCGTCTGCGATGGCCGCCGATGGCGGCAGGCCGGCTGGCTCGAGGCGGGACAACAAGCCCGCTCGCCCCTCGTCCGAGCGCATCCACCTCGACGCCGACCGGGTCGCCGACTCGGTCGGCCAGACCTCTGAGGAGCACGTCGAATACGCCCGCGGGGCGATCGCGGCCATCCCCGAGGCGATACGCCACGCCGCCCGCGACACCTACTCGGCCGCCGCGGTGGTCTTCGCGCTGCTCATCGACATCGACATGCAGACGCGCCAGAAGCAACTCGAGATGCTCGGCCGCGACCTCACCCCGGCCATGGCCGAAGAGACCCACCAATATATGCGGCTGCTCGAGGACTTCGACGCGCAATACCGGCTGCCGCTGGTCGAGCTTTTGGTCCCCGCGCTCCGCCAGATGAGCGAACAGCACCACACCCAATTCGTGAGCATCCTCGATAAGCTCATCATGGCCGACGACGAGGTCACGCTCTTCGAATTCTCGCTCGAGAAGCTCCTCAAGCACCGCCTCGAGGCGCGCCATGGCAACACCGGCGGGCGGCGCATCGCCCAATATTATTCGATGACCCCGTTGCGTAACGACGTCGGGCGCCTGCTGTCCTCGCTGGCCTTCGCAGGCCACGACGATGTCGCTGGCGCGCAGGCCGCCTTCCGCAACGGCGCCAGCCGACTCAAAAACGCCGGCGTGCGCAATAAGCTCGAGTTGATGAGCCGCTCGGCGCTGTCCTTCGACGAGCTCGACGCCTCTCTCGACCGCATCGCGCATGCGACCAACGGCATCAAGCAGCAGATCGTCAATGCCACCGCCCATTGCGTACTCGACGATGAAGAGGTCACCGCCGCCGAGGCCGAGCTTTTGCGCGTAGTCTGCGAGGTCATCGACGTGCCGCTGCCGCCGTTTTTGCCCGACCTTTCCGAGTAATTCGCACTCAAAACCTCCCCATCAACATCATCCCCGGCCGCTCGCCGATGACCGTCGGCGAGGCGCTAAAGATGGGGCGATCGTCGGGTTCGGCGTCGGGCAGCCGGGCGGTCTCGGCGGGGTCGGGCTCCTCGTCGCCCCACCCGTAGTGCAGCGCTTTGGGCAAAATCCAGCCGGCGGTCAGACCCAAGGTGACTCCCATGAGCATGTCACTGGGATAGTGAAGCTCGACCATCATGCGCGTGACGGCGTTGGCCGTGGCGTTGGCGACCATCACTCCGCAGGCCAATTGATCGGCCAGGCCCCCGCCGTACAACGGCATCTGGTCGTGGTGGACGCAGGTCAGGCCGGCGGCGGCGACCGCTGTGGCGGTGTGGCCGGCGATGAAGCTGCGGGCGTAGTCAATGTCATCGGGGTCGCACAAAAAACCCTGTCGGTCGGGATCGTCGCAATTGTTGGCGGTCGGTCGCAGCCTTCCCACATAGATCTGCGAGCCCCACAGCACCGCGGCGACCACGCCAAACGATTGGGCGTCGATCCAACTCATCTGCCAGGCGACCTCCGAGTTGCCATGGGCAAAAATTGGCAAGACCGCCGAGTCGATAGCCCGATAGGCCATCGACCCGAAGAAGGTCAGGTCATTGAAAAGCCGCCAGTTTTCGCGGGCCGGATCCTCGCGGACTGCCACCAGATCGACGAGGGTCTGCTCGAAGTCGCCCAGCTCCGCCCAACTCGGCTCGGGGTCGTCGATGGCAAAGCGGGCGGTAAAACCGAAGCCCAACAAGCCGACACTGAGCGGATATTGCCAGCCGCGCACCTTGTCCCAGGAGTCGTCCCACTCGACCTCGGCCTGCTTCGGGGTCGGCAGCGAGGCCCGCTCGAAGTCCGAGGCCGGCTCGATCCGGGAGGCCTCCGCGTCCGCTTGGTCAGCCTGGTCAGCCTGATCAGCCTCGACAGACTGGGCGGCAGCCTGCGCGCTCACCGCCAGGCTCAGCAAAATGACGGCCGCGGCGAGTTGTGCGCGTGCGAATCTCATCGGACTTCTCCCAGTCAATTCGAGGCCGGCATCGTCGAGGCCGCATTTATCGGTGGAGTGATGATATAAACCTAGGCCCGTTGCGTCTCATACCAAGGTTACGTGGCGACCTCGGTGGTCTCGACGCCCGTTTATTCGGGGCGTTCGGCGCCCGAGTGATAGCCCGCCCGTCGCAGCATCTCGCGGAGTCGGTCGGCGCCGTCTCGATCCTCGATATCGCGCAGGACGCTCTCCACGATGTCGGCGTCCGTCTCCTCGGCAGCCTCCACGGCCCGCGCCATGCCCAGCAGCGCGTCTTCTCGGAGCTTATTTTCCTCGATGAGTTCTTGGCTGCGCGCGAACGTACGCCACAGGCCGAGCCCGAGCACGATGATAAAGAGCAGCAAGACCAGAACCGCCGCACCGAGCATCCAAAGCACCGTCTCGAGGGTCTCTTGGCCGGCGGAGAGCGTCTCACCAAATCCGGCCAGGGGACCGCCGCCGACCGGCTCGCCCTGGCTGACCTCGACCATGCCCCGATTGGCTCCGATCACCGAGTTTCGCCCGACCACCTGGGCAGTGTCGGCCAAGGCTTGCTGCATTTGGTCGTCGGTGAGCATCTGGGCGGTGGCCGGGCCGATATGCTGGCGCATCGCCTCGGCCAACCCCGGGCCGATCTCGTCGCGAATCAGGCGCCGGATTGCCGGCCCCAGGTCGTCGTCCATCCCCGCGATCAAAGTGTCGATCGCGGTGTCGACGACCGTGATCGTGACTGCAGCCGCGAAGCGCTCGACCCGCCGGCGCGAGCGGTCGTTGAGGGCCGCGGACATGCTGGCCTCGACGGTGGAGGCGGCCGCCCGTTCGATGTTCGGAAGAATGTGGCGCTCGAAAGCCTCGCCGAGGGCGCTCAGGTTGGTCGGGACCAGCGACTCGAGCTGGGCGGCGCTCAACTCCTCCCCCAACACCGCAAGAATGCCGCGCGAGAGCCCACTCCCGAAGAGTTCGCCGGCGTCGGCCAGCGCCGGCAGGCTGAGCAGTCGATTGAGCCGCCGGCGGTTGTCCGGTTCGTCGAGCTCGGCCAACGTCCGGCTCGTCGCCGGCGGAGCGGCCCCTTCGGCGACCTCTTCGCCGGCCTCCTCGGCCACCTCCTCGGCGGTCTGCGCGCACCCCATCTGTGCCGAGACGAGCATGAACGAAATAATAACTGCTACTACTCTCCAGAATTGAGAGCGTCGCATGATGGTCTGGTGTCCTTGAGTGGAATCACGGAAATCTTGTGGTTTACGAATCGTGCCAGGCTTTTCGTATCGTTCCGAGCAGACGCACCTGTTCTTGGTGGTTGGTTCTTGGTTCTTGCCTCGATTTTCGACGCTTTACCAAGAACCAAGAACCAAGAACCAAGAACCGAGGCGAACCTGGATGACGCATCGAGTGTCTCGAGTTTTTCGTTATCCCCAAGACTTACGTGTCGCTACTCAGAGGAAGCGCGTTTATAGGCCGTACAAAGTCGAACCTAAGCAGCAGCAGAGCTTCCGCAACCACCCGCCAAACCCCGACAACCCACTGGTTTTATTGGTTTATTTTCACCCCACCCTTGACCGATTCATGGCGGTGGCGATGATCAGAAGTGCGGCCGCGATGAGGCCGTCACGTATCACCTGGCGTTTTCGTCAACGACTCGCCGTGGCCTGAAAAGACCGCGGTGAGCCATAAGGTCCGCCCGTCAGCCAGCGGGACGCGACCACGGAGGCCCGTCGTGGTGAATAAACCACGGTGGACCGAGACGAGAACTGCCGGTGATACGCGATCGGCTCTCCAGAGAGCGTCTGCCGCGCGCTGTAAAAAGGCACCCGGCAGGCGAAAGTCATCGTGGGAGTCAAAGCCCCGCGGTGATCTGGAGGTCACAGGCCACATAAGCGGCCCGCAACAAGAAACCCCGATGCGCTCTTAGCAGCGCATCGGGGTTTCTTTTTTGGATCCAACGGGTCTCGAGCGTCTCGTCTCGAGCGTCTCGGGTTCTATTCGGCAGCCAGCTTATTCGGCGGCTAATTGGGCGGCGGCCTCGTCGCTCAATTCGAGGTTGTGGTAGACGTTTTCGATGTCGTCGTGCTCCTCGAGATCTTCGATGAGGTTGAGGTTGGTCTCGGTGGTGCTGGGATCCGGGGCGACCTGGTTTTCGGCGAGCTTGGTGATGTCGTCGCTCATGAATTCGTCGTAGCCGGCCTCCTCGAGCGCGCCGCGCAGCGTCATATAATCGGGCACCTCGGTCTGGATGGTGACCACGCCGTCTTCGACCTCGAAGTCGACCGCGCCGTTTTCGAGGGCCAGCTCCATGATCTCGTCGACGTCGTCGACCTGATCTTCGGAGATGCTGATCAGCCCGCGATCTTTGAACATCCAGTTGACGCAGCCGTCCTCGCCCAGGTTGCCGTTGCGCTCACTGAAGATGTGGCGGACCTCGGCGACGGTGCGGTTTCGGTTGTCGGTCGCACCCGTCAAAAAGATCGCCACCCCGCCGGGGCCGTAGCCCTCGTAGGTGAACGCATCGTAGGAGACGCCCTCGAGATCGCCGGTGCCCTTTTTAATGGCCCGCTCGATATTGTCCTTGGGCATATTGGCGTCTTTCGCCTTGTCGATGAACAGGCGAAGCTCGTTGTTGATCTCCGGGTCCCCGCCGCCGCGACGCGCCGCCGAGGTGATCTTTTTGACCAACTTGCTAAAGATTTTGCCGCGCTTGGCATCCTCTCGGGCCTTTTTATGCTTGATATTGGCCCATTTACTATGTCCAGCCATCGTTGCACCCAACTGTTCGAGTTCTAGTTAGCCGCTACTGTCCCGTTTTAGAACGAATGCGGCGTGATCTCAACTGGGAATGGAGCGTTTGAGGGGGGTGGGGTATTCCTTTTTGGGGCGTGGGAGGTTGTTGGGGTACCCCTCCGTCGCGCCTTCGGCGCGCCACCTCCCCATGGCGGCTGAACGCCGCCATGGGGAGGAACTTTCGGTGCGATCGCGCAGTGGTGGGTTGTTGTGGTACCCCTCCGTCGCGCCTTCGGCGCGCCACCTCCCCATGGCGGCTGAACCCACTGGAACCGGATCGGAGGGTGCAATTTTGGAGCAGGTATAAAAAAATGG
>CAYLTX010000288.1:0-4853 GCA_964386725.1 uncultured Bradymonadales bacterium
GGCCGGCGCGCGGTTATCTGGCTGGGCATCTGCGGCGGCACCATCGCGATTCTCTTGGGCATCCACCGCGTCATCCTGCGCGGTCACTATCTGATCGGCGCGGTCGTCGCGGCGGTGGGCGCGGCGGCCATCTGGGGCGGCGCGACGCTGCTCGGCGCTTATGATGTAGCGGCATCCGATATAGCGGCGACCGAGCACGCACATAATCGACACGGAGAGAGCTGAGATATGACGACCGAAGGCAATCAGTGTGCTGTGGGAGAGCTTTGCGTGGCAGGCTTGGCCTACTTCGAGGTCTTTCTTCCGCCCGGCGACGTCCAAGTCGACCCCGGCGAGGAGGTCTTCGTCGACCGCATCGACCTTGGGACCGGCGGGGCGCTCAACTCCGCGTCGGTGGCCGCAGCGCTGGGCGTCGACACGACCCTGGCCTATCCGGCCGGCCAGGGTCTGGGCGACGCGGCCGTGGCCCACGAGGTCAGCCGATTGGGCCTGAAGTCGGTGCGTTGGGCGGCCGACGACGACCCGGCGATCTCGCTGATCCGCTCGGCCGACGGAGAGCGCTCCTTCGTCAGCGAGGCCGACTTCGACGCCCTGTCGCGCTGTCCCGAGCTGGACAGCTTCGATTGGATCCACGTGCCCGGGCTACGCGAGGCCGCCGCCCTCGAGCCTCGCCTGCGCGGGGCGCAGCACGCCGGCGCGACCGTCAGCGTCTCCGGAAGCTGGGCGCCCGCCGAGCTCGACCGGCTCGGCGATGGCAACGGCGACAAGCGACCCTGGGACATGCTCATCCTCAACAAACGCGAAGCGACCCATGCCGGCCTCGACGCGCTTCCCAACAACAGTGCCTGTGACGATAAAGTCTTCGATCTCGTCGTCACCGACGCGACCCTGATTCGAGCACGCATCGACGGCCAGCGCTACGAATGCGAAGTCGATCCGGTCACAGACCCGCTCGACACAACCGGCGCCGGCGACGCCTTCTGCGCCGGCTTGATCTCGACGCTCTCGAACGAAGCTTCTCCACAGGCCGCGCTTCGCCGCGCCGCGGCGGTCGCTCGTCACGTCGTCCAACTACGCGGCGGCGTCGTTCGGCAACGCCTGGAGCTTTGATGCCTTGAACCGCGTGAGCGTGGAGGCGTGGAACCATAGAACCGTAGAACCGTGGAATCATTGCTTTCTTGGAGGCATGGTAGAGCCCGTGGAGCAGCTTTGTAGCATTGAAACTGCGCGTCGTCGGCTCCATGCACTCCAAGCTGCTCCATGTGCTCTTCCACGACTCCATGCGAGCAACGTTCAAGGGTTCAAAGGTTCAAGGGTTCCATGCCTCAACGCCTCAACGCCTCAACGCCTCAATGCCTCAATGCAGCAAAGCAGCAAAGGAGCAACATGGTACAGACGTTCCTACTAGTCGGCGGCGGCAGCGCCTACGCACCAGGCCTGGTCAACGCCCTCATTGACCAAGCCGATCGCCACGACCTCGAGCGCGTGCGGCTCTTCGATATCGACGCGGGCCGGCTCGAGACGGTTGCGACCCTCTGTCGCAGGCTGAGTAAAGCAAATGGCGAGCCCTTCGAGGTGGAGGCGACGACCGATCCGGTCGAGGCGGTGCGCGGCGTCGACGCGCTGCTCAATAGCTCGCGGCCGGGCGGCTTCGAGTGTCGGCTCATCGACGAGCAGCTGCCCCTCGAATTTGGCGTGCCCGGTCAGGAGACGGTCGGCCCGGGCGGGTTCTTCTTCGCGCTGCGCTCGGTTCCGGCGGCGCTCGAGCTGGCAAGCCACGTCGCCGAGCACGCCCCGGACGCAATCTGGCTCAATTATACCAACCCCACCAATATCGTCTCCCAGGCGCTGACCGAGCAGACCGACCTCGAGGTCGTCGCGCTATGCGACCAATCTGACGAGGACCTGCACGCGGTGATCGACTCGCTCGATCTCGAAGAAAGCACGCCCTACGACTTCGACTGCAGCGGCTTGAACCACGCCACCTGGTATCGCGATATTCGGCTAAATGGCGAGCCGCTGCCGGAGGGCGTGCTGGAGGCCGATCCGCCCGATTACTTCGACGAGGAGCATAAGCTGCGCTTTAAAATGTCCTGCCAAATGGCCCGCGAGCAGGGCGCGACGGGGCAATTGGCCTGGCCGAACTCGTATCTGCCTTATTATGAGTGGCCGGAGCGCTTCGTCGAGCTTTATCGCGAGGAGGGCACGCGCACCGAGGCGATCATGGAGGGCCTGGGCGATTATTATGCCCATTTTCGCGAGCAGGCGACCGCAGAAGAGCCCCAGCTTCGCCATTATCGCGGCTCCTCCGGGTTCGGTGATATGGCCGTCGACGTGCTCGCCGCGCTGAGCTCGCAGGCCGGCGACGACATCGTGCTCAACGTGCCCAACGAGGGCATGAGCGACGACTTTGCCCGTGATACGATCGTCGAGGCGCCGGTCAGGCTCGGCAAAGACGGCGTCGAGCGCCGCCCCGCGCCGCCGATCCCCGAGAGCCACTGCTCGCTTTTGGCCGAACTCGAGGCCTACCAGCGGCGCACCGCGACGGCCGCGGTCAGCGGCGACTTTTCGGCCATGGTTCGGGCGCTGGCGACCAACCCGCTCGTCGACGGCGACGCGATGGCCGAGCAGATGCTCGACCGCGCCCGGCGGGCCTACGGTAACGAATTACCGCAATTGAAGGAGTAGTATGGAGACGTCCGATTTAGTGGAGTCCATCGATTGGGCGGAGTACGAGCGAGTGGTGGTGTTGTCGCCGCACCTCGACGATGCGGCGCTCAGTTGCTTCGGGCTGCTTCGCGCTCTCGACGACATCGTCTCGAGGCTGGTTATCACCATCTGCTGCGGGGATCCGGCCCCGGCGCCGTTTTGGGGCAAGGACAGCGAGTTTCGCCAGGAGGCCGAGCCGGGCGATTACGGCAGCCCCGACGAGCGCCGCCGCGAGGATATGGCCGCCATGAACGCCATCGGCTGCGACTTCGTCCACCTCGGGTTTAGCGACGGGGTCTACCGGCGAAGCCCCACCAGCGGCGAGCTGATCTACCGCACCTCGCGCGAGAAATTCGTCCAGCCGCGTATCGACGACGCCGGTCATATCGAGGAGCTCTTCTTGGTGCTGCGCAGGCTCTGCCAGAATATGGGCCGCATCCTGCTCATCAGCCCGCTGGCGGTCGGCTACCACGTCGACCACGCGATCACCGCCCACGTCGCGCTTCGCCTGGAGGGCGAGGACGTCGACCTGCTCTTCTACGAAGACCTGCCCTACGTGCTCGGCACCCGCTATCGCGACGGCCTCGAGGACAGCCCCGAGGCCGCGCTCGAGCGAATCAACCGCCGCCCCGAGCATCGCTACGCAGCCGGCGTCGACCCGGCCGAGAAGGCGCGTATTATCGAATTCTACGCCAGCCAGGTGCCCGCGCTCTTCGGCGAGGACGCGGACCTGGAAGGGCTCATGGGCAGCCGCACTCACGACGGCCGGCCCAGCGAGTTCTATTGGAAGGCATAATTACGGCGAGAGAGTGAGAAAGTAAGAAAGTGAGAGAGTGAGAGAGTGAGAGAGTGAGAGAGTGAGAGAGTGAGAGAGTAAGACACAGCCACGAGGAAATGCCATGTCTACGGCGTCGAGTTGGTATATGAATTTGGAGATCTCCGAGCAGCCCGCGATGCTCGAGGACAAGGCCGCCGATTGGATGGCCGCCGCCGAGGGCTTCGTCCCGAAGATCATGGCTCGCGACAACCTGGTGGTGCTCGGGCGTGGAAGCTCGGGCAACGCCTGCGTATACGCCTCCTATTTGTACGGGCTCAGGACCGGCCGCCACGTGATCAGCTTCCGGCCGTGGCTGAGCACCCAGGAGCTGCCGACCTCGGATTGGTCGGACGCGGCGGTGCTGGCGTTTTCGGTCTCCGGCCAGTCCACCGACATCGCCCAATCCGCCGGCTGGCTGGCCGAGCGCGGCGCGCACGTGATCGGCGTGACCAACGCCCCCGACAACGATTGCCGACTGGGTGACGCGGCCGACGGGCTCTTTCACCTGGAGATTGGCGAGGAGCGCGCCGTCCCGGCGACCAAGAGCTTCTGCGCCCAACTCTTCGCCGGCGCCGCGCTGCTCGGCTACGATATCGGCGCCCCGGCGCGCCAGGCGGCCAGCGCCATCCGAACCCTCGACGGCTCGGGCTATGGCGAGCAACTCGCCGACTTCATGGCCGACGCGAAGACGGTCAGCTGGGTTGGCCGCGGCCCGTCGCTCGCCGCCTGCGAGGATGCCGCGCTCAAGCTCCGAGAGACCGCCCGGCAGGATTCAGGCGGCTGGTCCTCGGCCGAGATCCAACACGGCTTCGTCGGCTCGCTCGGCCCCGACGACCGCGCGGTGATCTTCTCGGACGGCAACGACACCGCCGCCAACATCACCGCCGTGGCCAACGCCCTGCTGTCCCGAGACACCCCGTTTATCGTCGCCGGAGCCGACTACCACACCGCCGGCGGCGCCCGCACCAGCTCGATGCTGCCCATGGATCTCCCCGAGGCCCGCTGGGCGCGCGCCCCGGTCTTCGCCAACCTCTCCCAACGCGCCGCGCTCCACCTGGCCCTACAACGTGGCCTCGATCCCGACTGCCCCGCCGGACTCAAAAAAGTCACCGAAACCGTGTGAACTGCGTTCGTTTCTTGGTTTCTTGAGTTTTGGGTTGTTGGGGGTGGTGGGTTGAGCGGGCTCTTGTGGCTACTGTGGGTGGCTGCAGGTTGGTTTAGGGTTTCTTGGGTTCTGGGTTGTTGGGGGTTGTGGGTTGAGCGGGCTTTTGTGGCTTCTGTGGGTGGCTGCAGGTAGGTTTAGGGTTTCTTGGGTTCTGGGTTGTTG
>CAYLTX010000289.1:0-4802 GCA_964386725.1 uncultured Bradymonadales bacterium
GACGTCGTCGAAGCGGCGCTCTATGACTACTTAAACCCCGAGGACTACAAGACCGTCTCCCTCGAATACCTCGCGCGCCTCGAGCGCCGCCACCAGGTGGTGCTTAAACGTCTCGACATGCTGCTCGAAACACTCGGTAAGTTTGCGCTCGTGTGGTTCATGAACACGCCGGACCCCGGTGACCCCGAGACAAAGAAGGCGATGGCTCGGAAGGGAATGGCTCGCTACGAAACGTTCTTGGACAAGGTCAGCAAGACTCTCGGAGACACTCGGTCGGTGCGCCGCGCCTTCGAAGAGCGACTCATGACAGCCGATGACTTCGACGTCAGCGGGGGGCGATCATGAAGTCAAAGACACTCAAGAAGATGCAACTCTTGGGCTTTGTCGTCTCCACCTTTGGCGGCCTGTGGGTCTCTACCCAGATATTTGCGGCCGAGCTCTCCTATCACACGTCCCTCGGCGCCCCCCTCTTCCGCGGCGCGGAGTTCTCCGTCTATTGGCCTTGGCAATGGCTCGTCTGGGCAGCGGAGTACTACGAGCATACCCCGACCATTTTCGATGACACGATGCTCGGCGCAGCCGGCGGCCTGTTCGTAGGCCTTCTTTGGATGATCATCTTGAAGAAGCGTTTCGGTCCCAAGGACCTGCCGACCAGCCACGGCTCGAGTCGTTGGGCCACCGACGCGGAGCTCGAGGAGACGGGCCTTCCCGACCTCCCCGAGGAGGCGCGCGGCGTCGTATTGGGCCAGGATGAGCAGGGCCGTTACCTCACTCACGACGGCAAAGAGCACGCGTTTTGCTTCGCGCCAACGCGCTCCGGCAAAGGGGTCGGGCTTGTTATCCCGACTCTTTTGACCTGGCGCGACAGCGTAATCGTGCTCGACGTGAAGGGCGAGAACTGGGAAATCACCGCGCCCTGGCGCTCGAAGTTCTCGCACTGCATCTATTTCAACCCCGCCGATCACCGCAGCGCGCGCTTCAATCCGTTGCTCGAGGTGCGCAAGGGACCAAAGGAAGTGCGCGACGTGCGCAACATCGTCGAGATCCTCTGCGACCCTGACGGTGACGCAAAAGGCAGTGACTTCTGGACCGACAGCGCGAAGTCGTTGCTCACAGCGACGATCCTGCACGTCCTCTACGCCGAGAAAGACAAGTCATTCGCAGGCGTTTTGTCCTTTCTTCGCAACCCCGACCGCTCGACCGAAGAGACGCTCGAGCTGATGAAGAAGACGCCGCACAAGCACGGAAAACCCCATCACATCGTCGCGCAGTCGGCTCAGTCGATGCTCAACATGGCCGAGAAGGCTCGAAGTGGCGTCGTCGCGACGGCCGAGAGGTTCCTTAACCTATTTGAGGACCCGATTCTTGCCGACGTGACGTCGCGAAGCGACTTCCGTCTCCAGGATCTACAACAAGCCGAGCACCCCCTTTCGCTGTACCTGGTTGTGCCACCGAGCGACATGACGCGCCTTCGGCCCATTCTTCGACTGATGCTTATTCAGATGGGCTCGGCGCTTACCGAGGAGCTCGACGAGGAAAGCCGTAAGCACAGACTGCTGATGCTGCTCGACGAGTTTCCCACGCTCGGTCGACTCGACTGGTTCGAGAGCGCGCTGGCATACGTCGCCGGCTACGACATCAAATGCTATCTCATCGCCCAGGACCTCAATCAGATTGAGAAGGCGTACGGCGCGAACAACGCGATTCTTGGCAATTGCCACCTTCGCGTGACCTTTGCGCCCAACGATGAGCGCACGGCCAAGCGAATCAGCGACCTACTTGGCACGTCCACAGCGATAAAGCAGACCGAATCTCACTCAGGCAAGCGCGGCGGGTTCTCGCTCGAGAACATGTCGAAGTCCGACGTCGAGTACGGCCGCGAGCTGATGACCCCCGGTGAGGTCATGCAGCTGCCGCCCGACGAGTCCATTGTCCTTGTCGCCGGCCAGTATCCGATTCGCGCAAAGAAGGTCCGCTACTACTCCGATCCCCATTTCCAGCGGTATTGCCCGCAGTGGAACGCCCGCTTTCAGCCCCTCGAGACAGCCGGACCCGGCTATCCCGACGTGCCTGGTGGCGTCACCGACGACTGGACTGGACTCGACAGTACTTCCACCTCGAGTCGTTCCACGCCCTCCTCCGAGTCGACGCCTCAAAACGACTTCTTTGCCGTTCCTCCAGAACCCACACCGAGTGCGGATTCAGGGGCAGACCTGGCCACCGCACCCCCGCCCAAAGAGGTTCCCGAGGAGCCCTCACCTGCTGGGAATGCCCCCCCGGCCGCGACGAAGCCCGCCTCAACACCATCCACTTCGTCTGCAGAAGTGCGTTCTCCGATAGATCCACTCGCACTTCTTACTGACTCCGGTGACCCGTCTGACGAAGACGCGTCTCCAGAAAATGAGGGTTCGACCACCGAGACGGATGACGACTCCGCCTCCGAGGCCGACTCCATGAGCTTTTTTGAAGATATTTAACTCAACTAGGGAGCATGAACCATGACTGACGAGACGAAGAATTCTCCGAATTGGGCCGAGGATCGTGATGCTGTGCGTCAGCGCGCACAGCAAGCAAAGGACAGTGTCGAGGCGCATATGGAGTCAATCTACAACCGCTCATTAGATGAGATCCGGAGCCACCCTCCAGCCCATCCCCCCTCGCAGAAAGGTCTTAATGTGTATGCAGACCACCTTGCCGAGAAGGTTATGTCCGAAGATGAACGCGAACTTTATGGGGACATGAAGCTCGAGACGGAACAGGAGATGGATGAGTACGACCACCAGCTGAATGACATCCGTTCCAACTTCGACACCACGCCAGATGCCGCCGAGAAATACGAACAACTTCTCGAGGAGCGTGAGCAACTCATCGAGGACACCCATCACTCTCGCGGCATCTGTACCCCGCTTGAGCGTCAGATGGCTGCTCTAGAGGCTGTCCGCCAGCACAATCTTGAGCGCGAGGATGTGATCTCTCGCGACGCCGAACGCACTGCTTCCCCTCAGAATCACAAAGATTCTATCTACCAACGTGCCAAGGATTATCTCGACGAGAATCCCCCAGCTGAACAGCCTGAAGACGCCGTGATAGCCCGCAAGCGCAAGGCTGCGGAGCGTAATGGCATGGATGGCCGCGCTCAAATCGCTATTGAGGACGCGCGCGCCAAGAACACCGTGCAGAAGGTCCTCACCGAAGATGAAGCCAGACGTTACGAAGCCATTGCCGAGGAACTAAACCCCCAACTCGCCGAGAAGGACCAGGAGCTTGTACCTCTTACTATGCGCAGGTGTGAGGAAGAGCTGAATTCATACGAGCTCGACAGGTACGATGGCCTCCTTCAGGAGCGCGAGCAGCTGACTGACGATGCTCATTACTCCCGCGGTCTTTGTACCCCAGAGGAGGCACGCGAGGCCGCCGCCGAGGCACTTCGCGAGCACGAGCGTGAGCGCGCCAAAATCCGCCCTGAGCTTGTTCAACGCCACGATCTCGACAACGGGGCCACGTTCTCCCATTACCAGGTCTCCGAAGCAGACCTGTCTCGCCCCGACTATCCCGGCCCGACACCGGCCGATGACCGAATTCATGAGCACCTGGCCAAGGGTCAACACCCCGCCTCCGATCCGGAGTTGACCAACCGCTTTAGGTACGTGTCTCAAGAGTTCGGTAACCAGACTTCCAACGGCACACAGATCCCTCAGGATTTTCGCAAGCAGTTGCGTCAGCGCGAGAATGACCGCCTCGCCGAGTTCGCCGCTGAGAACCACGGCCCCGCAGTCGCCCCCCCAGAGGGGTCGCGGGGAGCTGGACGTCATGTGGCAAGCATCCGGACCCACGGAGCCGACCATCACGTCATCCAGGCGCAGGACTCCGAACGCACAATCGTCGTCGACGGCCGCGACCAACCCAGACCTCAACCTGGCGCAAAGGTTCAAGTGTCGGTGGAACGCGATTCCAACGGCGACCTATCCACCAAAATCGAAGCTTCGCGCACGAAAGACGCCTCGCAAGGCTTCGAACTCTAAGTCGTCGCTCCGCCGTGTCGGCACACGGCGGGGCCACTTCCGTCGTCCAACACCCTGAACTCACTTTTAGAGGTCTTAAATATGCAGCTTGTTATTGCCGAGAAGCCGTCCGCCGCCTTCGATATTGCCCACGTCTTGCGCGCGCGAGATAAAAAACAGGGATATATTGAGGGTGACAACTACGTCGTTACCTGGTGTCTCGGCCACGTTGTTCAACTCGCCGAGCCCCAGTCTTATAACCCCGAGTGGTCGAGCTGGTCGCTCGACTCACTCCCGATGCTGCCGAAATCCTTCCAGCTGCAGGTTACCGAGCGCGTCGACGACCAATGGAACGTCCTCGAGCATCTGCTAAACGACGATCGGTTCGACTCCGTTGTCAACGCCTGTGATGCCGGCCGAGAAGGGGAGCTGATCTTTCGAAACGTCTACGACCTTTCCGGCTCGAAATTGCCAATTCAGCGGCTCTGGCTCGACGACTTGACCCCCGAAGGCGTCAAGAAAGCACTCGAGTCGGTGCGTCCTGGCTCTGATTATGACAACCTCGCCGACGCCGCCCGCTCGCGCTCAGAGGCCGACTGGCTCGTCGGCCTGAACGCCACGCGTGCCATGACGCTCAAGGCCGGCGGCTCAGTCCTTCTGTCCATCGGCCGCGTCCAGACGCCGACGCTCGCGCTCATCGTCGATCGACAACGCGCCATCGACGAGTTTGTCTCCGAGCCCTTCTGGCGGGTTTTCGCCACGTTCGCCACCGACAGTGGCGAGACGTGGGAAGGCCAGTAC
>CAYLTX010000290.1:0-4753 GCA_964386725.1 uncultured Bradymonadales bacterium
GTGCTGATGATTTCGGTGGGCCGCGGACTGTCGGCGGCTAATATCGTGCCGGTCAACGACCCGTTTTTGCACGAGTCGCTGCCCCATCACGACCACGGCGAGTTGCCCGAGCCCGAGATTGAGGCCGAGCCGATGCCGCAGGCCGACGACCGAAAGATTGACAGAGAAGACTGAGCCCAGCCAAGACCTCGAAGCAATTGACCGAGCGGCTCAACGCCCCTTCGTCGAAGTAGAACTATGAAAGACGAAACGATTGCAAAATTTCTAAAAGTCGCCCTTGTTGTGGGCGGAGTCTCCGCGCTGGCCCCCGTGGTCAGCGCCCAGGGCATCGGTGTCGCCGAGCTCGATCGAATGCTGATCGAAACTCCCCAGAAGGTCGAGCGCGGCGAAGCGCTCTACGAGGAGAATTGCGCGGTCTGCCACGGCCAAGACGGCCAGGGCATGAGCGGCATTCGCCTGGCCGACGCTCCGGGGCAGACCTTCGAGACGACCGACTTCACCGAGGCCGAATTCCGCTACGGCGGCGGTCCCATCCAGATCTACAACGCGATCACGTTCGGGTTGGACGAGGCGGTCGTCGACGAGCGCGAAGACGTGCCGCCCCATCCCCGCTTCCAGCACCTCCAATATCAGTCGCGCTGGGATATCGTGCACTACGTGCGCAACCTGGGGCCGACCGACGAGCTGAGCGACCCGGCCGAGCTTGTCGCTCGTGCCCGCGAACAGGCCGAACAAGGCGTGTGCGACGAGAACATCCGCGAGACGATCAGCGCCAAGGTCACCCCCCAGGGCGAAGAGCAACTCGCCAAGGGCAAGGAGCTCTACGAGACCAACTGCGTTTCGTGCCACGGCGATAACGGTGAGGGCGACGGGCCTGCCGCCGGCGCGCTGCAACCGCCGCCGCGGAATTTCGTCGGCGAGAGCCGCGAAGATTGGACCAACGACCCCAGCCCGCTGGGCGTGTTCAACGTGCTTCAGAACGGCGTGCCCGGCACGTCGATGGCCTCTTACTCGAACCTCCCCGAAGAGGATCTGTGGGCGATGACCCACTACGTGCTCGGCTTCGTCCCCGACGACGTCGCCGTCGAATCGAGCGAAGAGCAAATCGTCGACGCCTGCCGCGCGCTGAGCGCCCCCGAGCCGCCCACGCCTGTTTCGATCGACGTCGCCATGAAGGCGATGGTCCGCGACCAGGTCGAAGATCGCCACATCCGGTTGACGCAATACGGAACGGTGCAACTGAGCCCCGACGCCGATGCAGAACGCGGTCAGGCGGTTTACGCCCAGAACTGCGCCACGTGCCACGGTTCGGCCGGCTCCGGACAAAACCTGGGCCCCTACGGTGCGCAACCTCCATTCATGTATCTGCAGGTCAGCGAGTTGGTGCCGGCGATGGCCGGTGGTACTACCGAGCAATTCGCCGAGCGCTCCTATGCGGGCGCCCACGCCACGCTGCCGGACATGACCTCGGCGGCGATGCTCTCCGAATCGGAGTGGCAAGATCTCCAGGCTTATATCGCCACCTTCGACGGCCGTGGTGAAGTCACCACCGCCCCGCAGGATGACGGCCAGGAAGGCGAAGAACTCGAAGAAGGCGAACAACTCGAAGAAGGCGAAGAAGGCGAAGAGGCCGAAGAAGCAGAAGACGCCGAAGAACCCGCCGAGGGACAGGAATCCGACGCCGACACCGCCGAACAACCGCCGGCAGACGACGCCCCCGAGGGCGCCGACTCTCCGAGCGACGATGAGGGTTGAGATCAAGAGATCAGCTAAGAGGGGCATCCCACATTTGGGATGCCCCTTTTGTTTAGCCAGAGATCATTAAATAGCCGCAATCTTTGCGCTTTTGGCGCAATTTTTGCGATGTCGTCGTGCGACGATCAGCCGCGGTATTGCTGGACTTGCCGAGCCCAGTTAGGGGTTGACTTTCCGGTTGCGCTTATGCACCGTTAGCACGCGCTACATGGGTACGATTACATATATAGACTAGCTAGCGCAGAGCCGCTATGACTTCGATCATATCGACCGCCCTAAGCGGTCGATGCTGCGGAAGACTTGCCTCGCGCAACCTCCCGCAACTCGACTGAAAACACACCAAGCAACGGTGAGACGAAGGCGCGCTTGATTGGCTTTTTTTTGATGGACTGGCCGCCCCGTTTACACGCCGAAGTAGAAGACACGATGAGCGTCGATAAAAATTCCACACGACTGCGCAAGTTCCTGGTTCCCTTAGCCGTCGGCCTGGCGGTGCTGCTGATCCCCCTTGTGGCGATGGCCATCCCGGGGTCGGGCGATTTTGTCGCCTTGGAGTCACCCAGCGGCCGGGATATCACCGAGCTATATAATATCATCGCCAAGATCTGCCTGATCATTACGATCATCGTCGAGGGCATCTTGCTAGTGGCGATCCTTCGCTTCCGGCGCCGCTCCGATGACGAGCAGCCCGAGCAGGTCCACGGCAACCTCAAGCTCGAGCTGGGCTGGACGCTGGCCGCGGTCTTGCTGCAGGTCTACATCGGCTTCGTGACCATCGATGTGATGTTCGAGGTCGAGACGCTGCCCGAGACCGAGATCACCGTCGAAGCGATCGCTTATCAGTGGGACTGGGAGTTTCGTTATCCCGACCACGGCGGCATCGTCCACGAGGACCTGGTCGTCCCGGCCAATACCAACATCAAGTTGGAGGTGACCTCGCGCGATGTCATCCACTCGATCTTCATGCCCGAGCTCGGCGTCAAGATCGACGCGGTGCCCGGCCGGTTCAACTACTGGTGGTTCAACGCCGACGGGCCGATCAACGCCAACCGAATGACCGACCGACAGATTCAGGCGGCGCCGCGGGAGGCCTATCCGACGACGCGCCCGGATTGGTGGCAGTATTTCACCCTCGATTTCCTGCCCGAGACCGGCCAGAAGTTTTACGTCCAAGAGTCTCCGACCGGCAGCGGCAAATTGGAGCGGCGCGTGGGTTATCTGGGCGCCAGCCGCGACCACACCACCTCGCCGTATTCCGATTATAACGCCGTCGAATACCGGGGCATGTGCACGGAGCTGTGCGGCAAAGACCACTGGGACATGTACTTCCGCACCGTGGCGATGACCCGCTCGGACTTCAACCGCTGGCTCGAGGACAAGCGAACCGGTGGAACCGGCGAGGCCGACGGCGCGGCACTTTACACATCCAACTGCGCCTCGTGCCACGGCCAAGATGGCCAGGGACAGCCGGGTACGTACCCGCCGCTTGCCGGCGCCAAATATACCAATGAAGAAGCATACGAGCGCGAGCACGTCGAAATCGTCCTCAACGGACTCGACGGCGAAATCGAGGTGCTCGGCGAGACCTACAACAGCGTCATGCAGCCGTTCAGCAAGCTCAATGACGCTGAAGTAGCCGCCGTGATCAACCACGAGCGGACCAGCTGGGGCAATACCGGCGCTGAAATCGACGAAGAGCTCGTCGCTGAAGTACGCGCGGAATCGGGCCTGCCGCCCTTCCCCGCCGGTGGCGCCGAGCCGGTGCCCGACGACGAGTTAATGGCCACCGGCGAGCGAGTCTACCAGTCCTGCGTCAGTTGCCACGGCAACGACGGAGAGGGCTTGGACACCGTGCCCGACCTGGCCCAGAACACCACGGTCATCAGCGACGTGGAGCGATCGGTCCGAATACTGGTCGAAGGCGTCGACACCGACCGGTGGCCCGGCAGCCAGCCGCCGATGGGCCGCGCCATGAGCGACCGCCAGCTCGCCGGCGTGTTGAGCTATATTCGCAACTCCTTTGGCAACGAGGCCAGCGTGGTCCAGCCCGAGGAAGTCGAGCGAATCCGAAACGAATTGCAGTGATCTCGACTTAGAGTTCTCCCGCTAAGCAGCATCGGGCCAGCCGCCACGAATTGGGCTGCCCTAGCGATCAAACTGAGCGACGTAACATGGCTACTCATAGTAAATACGGCTATCTCTCTCCGCTGACGGACAAGGCGAGAAAATCGGCGCTGACCTACGTCCTGGAGTGGTTCTCCAGCACCGATGCCAAGCGCATCGGGGTGATGTACACGGTCTTCGGCCTCTTCATGGGCTTTGTGGGCGCGATCCTGTCCATCCTGATCCGCCTGGAGTTGCAAAGCGCCGGGCCGGATGTGATGGGCGCCGAGTTCTACTCGACGCTGCCGGGTATGCACGCCACGATGATGATCTTCTTTTTCATCATCCCGATCTTTACCGGCGTGGGTAACTTTATCGTGCCCGTCCAGATTGGCGCGCCGGATATGGCGTTCCCGAAGCTAAACCTGGCCGGCTTCTGGCTGCTGCCTCCCGCCGGCATGATGGTGTTGAGCGCCTACTTTTTGACCGCGCCCAACTTCGGCTGGACCGGCTATCCGCCCCTGTCCGACTCCATCTACAACCCGTCTCTGGGCGCAGACCTGTGGATCATGGGCATCATCATCGTCGGCACCAGCTCGACGATGGCTGCGGTGAACTTTTTGGCGACCGTCTTCAATATGCGCTGTAAGAACATGACGTTCTTCCAGATGCCGCTATTTACCTGGTCGGTGGTGGTCACCAGCTTCTTGATTCTGGCCTCCACTCCGGTGCTCACCAGCGCCATGTTGATGCTCACGCTCCAGCGAACCTTCCCGGGGGCGTTCTTCTTCTTTGCCCCCGAGGGCGGCGGCGACCCGATTCTGTACCAGCACTTCTTCTGGTTCTACTCGCACCCGGCCGTCTACATCATGATCCTGCCCGGGTTCGGCATCAT
>CAYLTX010000291.1:0-4663 GCA_964386725.1 uncultured Bradymonadales bacterium
TCTCGATGTCCTCTTCGGTCTGCTCGATCTTGTCGTCGACCTCGCCGCGCTTCTCGTCGGCGGCGGCGTCCTGGTCCTGCTGCGCGTCGAACTCCACGACCAGCGCCAGCTTGGGGCCGGTCTTTGCAAAGGTCTGGACGCCCTCGACCGACTCGTGCTGCTCCCTTTGCACCAGTGGTATCACCGCTCCAGCCGCCGCTCGGCCCCGTCGGTCACGGCCACAATATCGTCGAACATCTGGGCGATATCGTCGTATTTGCGCAGCCTCGGGATGTTGAGTTCGATGTCGCCAGCCACCTCGATATCATAGCTGTAGATGCCCCGGTCGGCCCCATCGAGGCGGATAAACAGCAGATCGTAGGTCCCACTGCCGATCTGCAGCAGCCGGTGTTGTCTGACATAATAGTCGAGGTGGCTCGACTCCGTGAGCCTCGGCGAGCTGAGCTGATACTCCTCATTGAGCTTCGGGTGTCCAAACTCCACGTAGGTCCGCCCGCTATGCCCGTCGGGCAGATGAAACGCCGCCATCAGTTTGCGCAACTGCCGGTACCAATCCGGAAAGCGCTCGAGGTTCCAGACCTCCCAGTATTCGATCTTCTCCTCACTTTCGCTCGTCCACTCCAGAGTCGGGAAGTCCTCGACAAATCGAAGCAGACTCTCCCGGAGCGCGTCGTCGACATCAGCCGCCTTGATGCGCCCGCGCATCTGCGAGCTGTCGAACCACCCGCCGGTCGGGCCGGAGAAGTAGACAGCCGGCGCACGCTCCCGCTCGGCAGCCTCCTCAGAGAGCAGCGCCGCCCGCGGCTCGATGGCCTCGATTGCGTCGAACAGCGAACCGAGCCCCTCAAATGACGCTCCGGCATACGGATCAAACGACCATCGTAGCGCCTCGTCCATCCGCGCGACATACACCGGGCTTGGCTGTTCGGCGTCGAGTTTGATCCCCAGCGCATACTCCAGGTCCCGGCCAGCATACGCGACGGGGAAAAACCAGTGGCGATGACAAAATGCGATCCTGGCGGCATCGTTGTCGGGACCGATGTACTGCAGGTCGACTGGCTCACCGACCAGCATCTCGGGGACACGTGAGGTGTCCTCAGAGAAGACGCCGACAGCCGACGCTCCGGCGAGCTCGGGAAAAGCCAGGGCCTCTCTTGCGTGCTGATACCACATCGGCAGCCGGTCGGGATCTTCGTCGGTCGGCTCGTAGTAGTACGGATAGCGCCGACCCGTTACCTTGGTCTTCTCCCGGACAAACTCCGCTCCGTCAAAGCGGTCGACAAACGCGAGCAACGACTCGCCGATGGCCTCGTCGACCTGCGAGGCGTCGATCCAGCCTCGTGCTTGCTCCGTATCGCCCCGGTCGACGAAGTCCTGACGGCGATAGGGCGGCTTCCAGTAACGCCGGGCGATCTCGGCGATATCGGCGTTCGGCTCATCGAGTTCCTCGCGCAACCGGTCGGGGGTGAGTTTGCCCTCGACCGCCCAGTCTTTGTCGTGTTCGAACTTCTCCCGGTCAACCTCCCGGTAGAGTTCGGGGACGACCAACGTCCCTCGCTTTTCGTACGGGCTATCATAATGGTAAGAAGCCCGGTGCCCCGCCTCCCACATCCGACGCTGCAGTTTCCATACATCCTCTTCGGAGTAGTCCAGCGTATTGACGCGCTCCTCGAGTTTCGGAAGGACCTCGTAGTAGCTCTCTTCACTCAGTGGGTTTCCTTCTAGCCCGACCCCCTTCAGGTTTGGCAATTCGAGTAGCGGCGAGATGTCTTCGATGAAGCCGTAATTAAGGTCGAGGCTCTCGAGGTTTTCGTGAGAACGGACCCAGTCGAGGTCGCTCAGGTTGGTCTTGGTTAATTTAATTCTGGCCCAGTCGGGCAATTCGTATAGGCCTGACAATTCGTCGAAACATGCACGCTCCAACCAGAGCCACGTAACATTATCCAAATAGTGGAGGCCGACCTCCAATTTTTCGACTAAATCGACATGAAAGCTTCCTGTTATCGAAGAGAGTTCTTTTTTGCTAAATGGGCTCCCGTGACCGATGTAGCGCTGCACTTTCGATCCGATGACAGGATCTTCGAACGTCACCTCATTCATCATAGTTCTCCATGGCATCAACTTTAAATCAGGGTAATATCCTTGAGTCGTACGACTTCCTCTTTGACCTTCTCTTTAAACTTTTCAGCAATCCGCCCCAGAGCGTCGAGCGTAATCTCTCCCTGGGGCGTCTTTTCCATATCCTCGAGCGCCGCCCGAAACGCATCGCCGCCCTTCGCTTTGAGCGCCTCGACGTTCGTTCCCGACACAAAGGCGTCGTCTCTTCCCTTCGCTCCCTCCCCGTCCCACAGGAGCGTATCGAGCTCACCGAGGACCAGCTCCAAGAACTTCGTAGGGGGATCGTTGGCCGCCGCCGTTTGGCGAAACCGCGCCTGTAGCACAGCGTGAAAGGGTTCGAGCTTCGCGTCGACCTCGGCGACCAGCTTTTGAATGACCGAGCCCGAATGGGTCCCCGCCCCCTCTAGCCTCTCGTCGCGTTTCTTCTTTTTCTCCCCGTCTGTCTCTTTTGCGAGTTCGACCGTGGCTTGTTTGGGCTTCTCTCCCTCATTCTCGATGATGTACTTGACCACATCTTCATTCTTTGTCTTGAAGCCTGTCACCACAATCAAGTCCGTCGGCGTGCGGTAGGCGTGCATGGCTTCGATCCACTTCAGGCCGGCGCCCTGATCCAAGGAGCCGGTGTGCCGGACGACTTCGTTGACAAGCGCCAGCGGAATCCATTCGTGATTGCCCGGCGCCGCATCCCGAATCTTCCCCTTGATCAGATCTCGATTATCTTGTTTTCTAGCAGACTTTTCCCAGAAATCTTCGAAGTCTTTCGTTGTGATCCCGCCCGCTTTGCCAACGGCAACGAGTTCTCTCAAAAAGTGCAGAATCCCTTCGGTCCTATTAAGAGCATCGAGGAGAGCCTCGTCCGCCCCCTCGCCGATCGGCATCACGTAACTGATGGCAGCCGGATCGTCGAGTTTCACAAAAACATATTTAATCCCGGTCTCTTTACGCCGACGACCGTAGATATCGGTCATAATCGGCTTATTGCCGGTCAGGTGTTTTCGGTCCTGGTTGTCCCACTTCTTCTCGAGTTGATCCTCGTTGAGGTCCTCGGCCTTCTTGGCATGCCAGGCGATGTAATCCTTGCGTTGAAAACTCGACGTCGAGCTCACCCCCAGGAAGAGCGTGTCCGGCTTCGGCAGGCGAAACACCGGAGGGTCCTGCGCCGTCGGCTGGTAGCGGGAGCCTAGAGCAAACTTCTTGATGCGCTCGGCCGGTGAACCCTGTTCAGTCGGGCTGGCAAATAGCTCGAACAATACGGCGAGGTGATTGGCCATTTTCTTTTGATCTTTTATGACCGCCTGGTCCTTGTTGGCCTTCTTCTCGACCTTCACAATATTTTTCTCGACAGCCGCGATATTCTTGGACGCCTCGCTCTTCTGGTCGTCCGACAACTTCTCGTTGTCGGTTTTCCACGTCCCGACGAGCTCTTCGAGATGCTGGCGGGTGCTGGCGACCATCACTTCGGCCCCCCTTGCGGTCTGCTCCACCCAGACGTGATGGGTCTCTGTGGGGCCTTTGACCTTAGTCTTTTTGCCAACCGTTCGCTCCTCTCCCTGCTTCTTGCCTTGCTGCTTCTTCTTGCCCTTCCCAAACAAGCTCTTGAGCTTCTTTTTGAGCTTTTTGATCAGCTTGACGACCGCCTTCTCGACCCGCTCGCGGATCGACTCGATAAACTCCTCGACCTTTTTGCCCAGGCCGCCCAGGCCGATGAGCCTCGCCAGAAGCCCGATGGCCACCGGCAAGACGCCGGCGAGGACCTCTTCGACCTTCTCCTTGGCCGGCCCCAACGTGCCCTGGACGATCAGGTCGAGGGCGTCGACGACCGAGGTGACCACGTCCATGATCTGCGAGAACTGGTCTTTGAGCGTTTGGAAGACATCCCAGACGGTGAGCACCAGCTGGACGACCGCGCCGACGGGCGAGAACATGCTGGCGATCTTGACGATCGCCTTTTTGATGACGCTGACGACCAAGAATTCTCTAATCTTATCAAAGAGCTGGTCTTTGAGGCCGCTCAGGCCGTCTTTGATCTTGTCGAATAGGGCCTGCCAGCCGCCCTCGATGAGCGTCTGAAGCTGTTCGACGACCCACTCCAGGCGCTCGACGTTCTCCTCGCCGATGATCTTGGCGGCCGTCTTCTTCAAAAAGTCCCAGCCCAGGCCGATGACCTGGCGTGCGAGGCTGAACACGCCCATCAGGTCGAACCTCTCGGGGATCTCCAGCGAGCCCATCGCGCCGGTGAGCCAGCCGATGAAGCCCTTCTTCAAGTGCTCGACGAACCCGCCCACGAAGTTGTCTAAGCCGCCGACGAAGGCCTGGCCGACGTTGGCGAAGAAGCCGGCCGGGTCCTCGACGATGGCCATGATGTTTTGCTTGGCCTTGTCGATGAGCGCCATGAAGCCTTCGGGGTCGACGCCGGCAGCCGACACCGCGGCTTTGAGCAGCATCATCGCCAGATCCGAGAAGCTCATCGACAGCGCGGCGTTGGCGGCGGCGAAGGCGGCGTTGAGCGCGCCCTGGTAGACGTCGAGCACCGCGTTCAGGCCCG
>CAYLTX010000292.1:0-4648 GCA_964386725.1 uncultured Bradymonadales bacterium
ACTTTCGACGTGAGCGCCTTCGGCGAGGCCATGGAGCCGAGGCCAAGGCGCCGGCTCGCATACGGTTAAACCGCATAAAGGCGATGCGGTTGAGCATCGTCGAGAGACGGCAACGCAGGCATCGGATTCATGGGCCGACGAGGTGCCGCGAGGAAAGTGGCGTTGTAGTACTAAGGGCCGAGGTCTTGGTCGACCTCTTCGGGCTGTTCCTGCGAATGGGTCGCGCTATCGGCTTTGCGGGTCTTCCGGCGGCAATCCTGGACCTCCTCGGGGTCGTCGGCCAGACGCACTTCATCGTGGTCGTAGATATCGGCCAGAAATTGCGGACGGCCCTGATCGTCGACGCGCACCGTAATATACTCGGTGAAGACCGGGAGCTTATCGGCGAGTTCGATATACTTCTGTCGATCGCTCTCGAGCAATTCGTCGAGGTCGAAGGTCTTTCCCTTGGGGTCGTTGTCCAAGAGGTGCCGAGCCAATTCGATCGGCGTATGCACACGCATGCACCCGTGACTGTAGGCGCGCACCGGGAACTCGAAGTACTTTTTGTGCGGCGTGTCGTGCATGTAGGTGTTGTGAACATTCGGGAAGATAAACTTCACCCGCCCCAGCGCGTTGCCCTCGCCGGGCTTCTGACGGATGGTCTCCTTTCCTCCCATGGTGACCTTTTCGTAGCCCTTCTTCTCCAGATAGTCGGGGTCGTTGCGAAGCTTGGGCTCGATCTCCTCGCGGACGATACGCTCGGGCACGTACCAATAGGGATTGACGATGATGTGATCGAGCTCGGCCATCTGAACCGGTGTGGCGTTGGGGTAGACCCATTTGCCGGTCTCCCGGTCGCATGTCCGTTTATTATTGCCGGTGACCACCCGAAAGCGCATCTGGCGGTCGCCGTCGCGAAATACCTCGGCGTGAAAGTCCGGAATATTGACCATAATGAAGTCGCGCTCGCCGTTATATTGCGCCTCGCGCCAACGCTGGATGGCGAGCTCGATTTGCTCGATGCGCCGGCTCACCGGCAGGTTCAAGCTGCGCCAAAAGCCTGGGGTCGGCTTGCCATCGGGCCTGAATTGGTGGGTTTCCTGGTAGCTTTTGACCGCTTCGATGAGCGCCTCGTCGACGACCATCGGGTCCGGGCGAGGCTCTTCTTGTTGGGTGGCAGGCGCCTCCGCGTCGGCCGGTCGGCCGGCGGCCTCTTCATCCGGGCCGTCCTCCGGCTCCGGCGCACCCGCCTGCTCCGGCTGCTCGGGGGCTTTGCGCGAGCCGGCCTCCGCGAGTTCTGCATCCGGACTTGCGGTCGATAAAAACCCCTCGGCAGCCAGCCTCTCGCGCAGCGCCTCGACCCGCGGCGAGCGCGCTCCGAGCTCGACTTTGGTCCGTCGGACCCGCTCCCAACCACCATCGGCGGCCAGAGCGCGGTAGCGTGCCAACACATCGAGCAGCTTCCCATATTGAGGGTGTGCCGGGGCGAGCGCATCCATCACCTGCTTGGCCCCATCGGCGTCCTGCCGGCTCAACTCCTCGAAAGTCTTCTCCAGGCGCCCGTAAATCAGCGCCTTGGAGCCGCCGGCGTCGCGCAGGTCTCGCCAGTCTTGGCGGGCCAGATTGAAGTGACGCATGTCTCGCGCATAACGCAACGCCCCGTCGGCCACCCGAAGCTCGAGCTCTGCGGTCTGCTCGGCGCTCTGCTCGAACGCGCCGAAGTATTGCTGCATCTGCTCGGTGATCCGCGGCGCCGGGGTGTCGAGCGGTTCGACTTGGTTCTGCTCGTCGTCGGCCTCCGCGCCCGGCTGTTGGCCGGCGCCGACCAACGCGTTCAGCAGTCGTGTGCGGGTCTGTGGGTGCTGGGGATCGAGGTCGTGTCGGCGCATCCAACCGACCAACGCGTTGGCCTCCTCGGCGCTCAACTTGACCGGCTGCCAGTGCTGCTCGCCGGCGACCTCTCGTTCCAGCCTCGCCAACAGCGTCTGAATTCGAGCCACATGGTACGGCGACGAGTCGAGGGCGTGGCGCTCGGAGTCGAGCAGCACCTCGAGCACGGCCTTGCCGCGCGGAGTCAGCCCGTCCGATTGAGCGTAGGCTTTGCGTTGATCTCGCTGCTCATACAGCCTCTCGAATAAGTCGGCGTATTTGATCCCTCCGTCGACTCGCGCGTTCCAAGACCGGGTCGCCTCCCGACTGACATAGCTGCTCAACGCCTTTCCCGTCGCGACCGCCTCGGCGTGCTGACGGAGCTCGCCGTCGAGGTCGTCGAGTAACTTTTCCACGTAGGTACGCGTGGGATCGGCCGGTGCGGGGGGCTTCTCACTGGCGGCCGTCGCGTCGTGACAGCCGGCTACACCGGCCGCCATCACCAGCGTCAAGCCACACAAGAGCGACCATTTGATGACTGTGTCCATCGTCCTCAGACTCGTCCGAAGCAGGGGCTCAACGCACCTGCAGGTATTGGCGGCAGCGATCACCGAGGTTCGACTCGGGTTCGATCTCGAGGCACCTCTCGAAGTGCTCTCTGGCGGAGCGGTCGCCGCGACGCTGTAACATCTTGGCCAGGTAGAAATGGGGCTCCGCGTAGCCATTGGGGCACTTTCGAATCGCTTTCTCGTACTCACGCTCGGCTTTGCTCATCCGAGACATATCCTCGTAAGTACGCCCCAGATTATTGTGCGCCAGGCACATCTCAGGCTTCAGAAATAGGGCCATCTTGAAGTGCTCGACCGCCTTCCTATGCTTGCGCAGATTGAAGTACGCCCACCCCAAATTATTATGGGCGAGCTCGGGGGTGGTATATAGCGGCTGGGCGAGCAGCTCTTCGAAGACCTCGGCAGCAGCCCTCCATCGCTCCATGGCTAGATAGACTGTGCCCAGGTTATTCTTGGCGAAGTGGTACTCCGGCTTGAGACGCAGCGTCTCTTTAAAGTGATGGATCGCCTTGGTGTAGTCGCGCCGGCCCATATAGATGAACCCGCTCAGATAGTGAGCCTCGTGGTGATCGGGGTTCATCTCCAAGGCGGTATGCAACTCGCGAATCGCAAGGGGCAACTCGTTGGACTCGAAGTAGCCCGCGGCCATTTGGTAATGCCAGTCAGCGTCCTTGACGTTCTCCTGCTCGTCCTTTTTTTCATCTGCGCCCGCACAGCCGGTCGCCACACTCATGGCGCCGACGCTGAACGCGCAAATCAAAATCGAGACCGCCAGACGGTAAATAGACTTCATCGCTGTTCCCAATTGAAAATGCTACGCTGTGCCGTCACAGCGAACGAATGAGCCGGGTCCACTGTGGCACGGCTATCGAACTTTGCAAGGATTTATAGGCCGTTATGACGCTATCTCGCGCCGAAATCGAGCTTATCCTCGAAGAGATCGCCCCACTGGCCGGCCGCTGCGTGATTCAGCGCGTTTATGAGGCCGATCGACATACGCGCGTATTGCAACTGCGCGAGCCCGGCCATACCCATCATCTTCTGCTGTGTACAAAACCGAGCTTCACCCGAATTCATTTCGTCGACGAGCGGCCGACCCAGCCCAGCAAGCCGACCCCGCTGACCATGCAGCTTAGAAAGTGGCTCGGCGGCGCGCTCCTCGAGCGGGTCCGGCAGCTCAACGACGACCGCGTCGTTCGCTTCGATGTCGAGTCGGTCGATCCCGCCTGGGAACCTCCGGAAGACGAGGACCGCGATGTACGCGCCCCGCGGGTCACAACATCCCTGGTCGTCGAGCTGGTCGGCCACAACGCCAATTGGTTCCTGCTCGACGATGAGGACATTATCCTGGGTCAACTCGACCCCAAGACCCTCGGATCGCGCGATCTGGCGCGCGGCAAGACCTACGAGCCGCCCCCTCCCCCACCCGATCCCTCGATCGGCTCGAAGGTGCGCTGGGACCTAGACCGCCTCGATGCGACTAGCTTCGAGCGCTCGGCGCGGGTCGCCCGCCACTACGGCCAGGAGATCCGCCAAGACAAGCTCACCTCGACGCGCCAAGAGCTTCGCTCCAGATTGGAGCGCCGACTCGAGCGCCTCCAGCGCCGGATCGTCCATGTCGAAGAAGATCTCGACCGCGCTGAAAGTGCCCAGGAGTATAAGCGCAACGCGCTCCTGATACAGTTTATCGACCCAGGCACGGAATCCATCGCTACCAATGCTCCGGGGGGATTGTTTAAGAGCCACCTGGAAATCATCACTTGACTCTGCAAGGCCGCTCTCTACAAACTCACGGTAGCGCTTCGGCCACTCTCCCCGCTTACCATTCATCTCCGAAAGCAAAGGTCCGCATTCGACAAAGTCAAGAGCCTTGGCCTTGCCAATATAGCTCGGGTAGCTGCTCCATCGGTGGGAACGTAAAATCCGGATCCGCTCCTCAATCGGCTTATGCTTATGGCTACTTACCTGCACCGGATTCAAATGCACATAGCGTGAGAGCGACAAAAGATACTCGTCGCCTTCGACCAGTTTGGCTTTGTAGCGACCGTCAAACAGATGACCGTGACGATCATGACGAAGATTGTAGTAGACCGTGTAGGCTGTCGAAAGCGACTGCATGAATTTCGAGCAATTCGCATCCGGCGTCTCAAAAACCAGATGCACGTGATTCGTCATACAAACAAACAGATATAGGCGGATGTTGAACTGTTCAACGCGCTCGGATAAAC
>CAYLTX010000293.1:0-4623 GCA_964386725.1 uncultured Bradymonadales bacterium
AAGACCAACTCGAGGGCCGCCGCATGCTCGGCGACACCCAGCGCGAGCAGATCTTACTCGAGGTCATCGACCAACACCTGGCCGAACGCCGCGCCGCGGGCGAGCCGCAGCTCGACCTCCCCGAGGAGACCAAACAGGAGCTCGTCGACATGTGGCGCAACATCCCCCTCGACGACGACCCGGCGGACGCATGAAAATAGGTGCCAGACCTGCTGGAGTTTTAATGATTTACGTGTCGGATTGGGGCGCGCTCGCTCCGTCGACGCCGGCGCCCGCTCCGTCGGCGCCGAACGTGGTCCATGCTGCGACCTCATGGACACGCTACGGCGAAGGACGGAGCACGGTGAACCCGCATAAACCTTCGCGGCGAGCGCGGAGGCTACGCGCCCCAACCTCATCCATCGCGGCGGTTATCTTCTTAAACTTCCTCCAGGTCTGGAGGCAGGGCAAGATGCCCGGGCACGGCTCGGCTGCACACCCGACGTCGATGCAACAACACGCGCAATGAACACCAGCACCAACACGAGGTACCCAACATGATCCGCCGCCCCCGACACACCGCCCCCATCCCACCGGCCCTCGACGGCCCGGACAGCCCCGGCCACAAAGAAACCCAAAAAGCCATCGACTACTACACCGCCCCCGAACCCAACGGCGGCGCCCCCAAATACAAGGCGTACAAGCACGACACCGTCAAAGAGACGCTCACCACCATCTTCCACGGCAAATGCGCCTACTGCGAATCACCCTACCGGCCGGGCTACTACTGGCTCGCGGCCGAATGGACGAACCTGCTGCCCTCCTGCACCCACTGCAACCAGAACCGCCGCCAACGCGTCCACGCCTCGGACGAAGTCGTCACCATCGGCGCGGGCGCGCGGGAAAGAGTGCCAACCACCCTACAACCACCTTCAGACGGTCAACGGCTCTAGACCGCGGAGCCGCGCAACCGCCGACGCTTTCGATCCCCTATTCCGGCATTTGCGCCAGCCTCAGCCTTGCCCGGACGTTCAGCCAACCCGACCTCACCTCGCCCTGTCAAAGAAATCCAAGGCGAGATACAACAACATGAGGGACAGATTCAGAAGCGACGGCAAGAGGTCATGTGGTGAAGCGCAAGAGTGCCAAAGAGTTCATCAAGATGCTCAATACGACCGACGAGGTCGCGCAGATCGAGGCAAAGGACTGCAGGCGCGGCACGCCTGGGAAGGCAGTGCTGAAGACAATCAGACGGCCACCTTCTTATTCCACCACTTCCTATCGGACCGGGACCTCGAATGGCTTCGTGGCCTCGACGCCATCGACCCTGACGAAGACGCTGCCCTCGCCCTGGTATACGTTCGAGAGATGGGCAGCATCGATAACGCGAAGCTGCGCGACCTGACTGGCCTCGACACCCTCGCGGCGAGCAAGTGCCTGACGCATCTACGCGACGCAAATCTGCTCGAGATGTGTGGCGGCGGGTCTGCGACGTATTACAAACCTGGTTCGGCGCTGGCCGATGAACATGGCGCCTCGCGAGAAGAGGTCGTACAGCTCGAACTCGGAGCCTCCGAAGCGCAAGGTTCCGACAGCCAAACACAAGGTTCAAGTGACAAAACGCAAGGTTCTGAGCACCAAACGCAAGGTTCTGAGGACAAAACACAAGGTTCTGAGTCAGAATCCGAGACCGCTGATATGCTCACGGCGCTTCGCAATGAAGTGCCGCGACATATTCTCGAACAAATCGATCAATTGGGGAAACGAGTTGCTCCAGACACGATGCGCGCGCTGATCCTCGACCTTTGCAGGCTGCGCTACATGCGGCCGGTCGAGCTCGCCCACCTGCTGGACCGCCGCAGTGATTACGTCACTCGAAAGTTCCTCGCGCCGTTGGTTGATGAAGCACGACTTGAGCGGAAGCATCCGGAGACGCCGGGGCATCCGAAGCAGGCTTATCGGGCTGTTGGAGATGACGATGAATGACTATCGACTACTCAGGATCGTTTCTACTTAGGGTGCAGGCGCGACGGCCTCCGCGCCGTCGTCGGCAATCAGCCACCTCGACCGCCAACGCCACCCCGACCACCGCTATGGGCTACGCATGGCTCGATTCCTCGCTCTGCTCACCCATAGCTACGAGTTAACTCACGCCCACAGGGGGCTCGAGGCGCGATGGTTCCGCTGGAGCGTACGGCTCGCGGCCGTTGTAGCTCGCCGTCTCGGCCGCCGCGACTCGCGCGCACGTGCTCACATTCCCGCCCGGCGAACCCCGGAGGGGTGTTAGAGGAACTTGTAGCTGCGGGTGAGCGCGTCGTTGTTTGACGCGCGTAGCCCGTAGCGGTGGTCCGATACACAGCCCAACGTAGCCCCCGGCGACGCGAGGCAACTACTGCGACATCACAACAACTGCCGTCGTCATGAAGGCCGCCACCCACGCCACGAAAACCACGAAGATATTCACGAATAGCACCTCCTGGCGCACCCGGAAGGTGGCAAACCCGGCCCGTCCGTGGCGAAACAGCGCGAGCCACGTCGCCGGCCCGACCACGACCAACGGCGAAAGCACCGCCAACATCCACCCCGGGGGACTCCAAAAGTCCGGGAGGAACCCGGCCGTGTACAGCCCACCCACAGCCGCACCGGCCACCACCGCGGCCACCAGCACGCCACCTGCGTCGAGCCAATTTTTGACGACTCGCGGCGCATGACTCCGGGCCCGCTCGATCCTCGCCTCGATCTCAGGCCGCCTTTCGGCGTCGAGTTCCACCAACTGCGGAACGCGCCGCTCGACTTCCGCGACGATGCGGCGAGCGCTCTCGGCATCTTCGGGCAGCGCAACCTCTAGCCAGGACGTATGTGGTTCCACCTCAGCCCCGGATAGCCACTCCCACACACGCGTCCTGAAGCCGCGCGCGCCTTCCGAATAGAGACACAGCATGTCCACCTCGGGCGCGTCAGGCCAGGGCTCGATATCGAAGCACACCGCCTGCGCCCATTTGCATCGCTGCGAGCGCGCATCGCGGTTTGTGATTCCATTTTCGTCGAGGCGATAATGGTACCGCATAAAGACACTGGCGAGCGGCACGAGCAACGGGATCGACACCATGCCCAGCGCCACGAGCGCTGCGAATAGCCAGGGCATCTCCAACGCCGGCAACCACTGGCGCTGCGCCATCCAGCCCACCGCCAACATCACCCCCACGACCACGACCAGCCGCGCCGACATACCCGCCATATCCCCCAAGACGGCGAACGCGCGCGGCTTCCGAATCGCGACCGGGTCGCGCCAGTCGATTTTGATATCTCCACCCATGGCTTCTCGCAGCAGATCTCGCAGGGGACGGCTCGATAATCGCAACAAATACGGCAGGTGTATAGACCCGGGCGAGGGGCGAATGGTCCGTGCCGGTCACCAACCACCACCGCCATACCGACCACCGCTATGGGCTACGCACGGCTCGATTCCTCGCGCTGCTCACCCATAGCTACGAGTTCTCTCACGCCCCCAAGGGGCTCGGCTCGCGTCGGTACGGCTGCAACGCGCGGCACGGGCTGATGAGGCCGCACCCCAAAAACCCCATAAGCCACCGATCACCTAACGTTCCCTCCCCGAGCGGGGGAGGTGCCGAGCAAAGCGAGGCGGAGGGGGCCTCAGACGGAAGAAATCCCCAATACGCCACCCCGACCACCGCTAGGGGCTACGCATGGCTCGATTCCTCGCACTGCTCACCCATAGCTGCGGGTGAGCGCGTCGTTGTTTGACGCGCGTAGCCCGTAGCGGTGGTCGGTATGCAGATAAGCCAAGCTTCGGGCGAGGCACGGCGCCCGAACGTTCCGCCGGCCTACGTGTTCCAAGCCTTCTCAACCTCGCTTCACAAGCTGCAGGAGTCGCCGGGCGGCGATGCCCGCTCGCATGAGGTTGTCGAACGGTAGATGCGGGTTAAGTTGTCCAAATAAAAAGGGGAAAGCGAAGTATGCGTAGCGAAAGCCCGAAGCGATTGTGAATTGACCGCGCATGGCTTCCCTGCTTAGTCTACCAGCGCAGCACACACGCAATGCGTGTGTGACGAAGAGAAAACCGAGTCAGAAATGCTATTACCGCGGCAGTGATAACTCCCACGATCCTGAGACAGGAGGCTTCGATGTCGGACCTTGAAATGACTGACGAAGAGAAAAAAGAGGCTGACAGCCAGGTCAAGCGCATCGAGCAATGGTTGAAGTCCGGGACTGGGAAGAAGGCCGTCGAGCGAGCTTCTCGCGCGTCGAAGGACGCCGCCAAAAAACGGGCCGACGCTCGTGAAATCGACCCGAAGCAGCTCGAAAAGCCGGTGACCTGCTGACTGGATGGTTCGAGTGGCAAACGCGTGGTCCCTTCATCCCCATAATATCGAGACCTTTGCTGAGCTGCTCGTCGATCTGTCGCAATCACGGCGAGCGGTTGTCGACGCGAAGCTTCACCTGACTTACTTCAAAGAGTACTTCGAGAGTGTCGGTGTCGCGACGCTGCTGGTCGAACACAGCTACGTCGATCGCGATTTCTTGGAGGATTACGCCGCCTACTACGTGCGGTGTTTCGCAGACTACCCTAGTGCTGGGATCTGGAAATACGTAAGCACCTCGGCGGCTGGCTTCGACGATGCC
>CAYLTX010000294.1:0-4604 GCA_964386725.1 uncultured Bradymonadales bacterium
CCCGCATTATTCATGACCCGGCTCGGCAAGCCCAGATTTCGGGAACCCAGCGCTTGTTTGGCTCGACCTGCTTGGGTTTGAGTCGAGCAGGCGAAACGCAGGCGGCTTGAGCGGCGTCGTTCGGCTCAAAAGAGCGCGTTTTCAGATGCAGATGCACGATCAGGATACAGTACGCCACCGGCTTGTGCCCAGCCCGCCTACTTGTGCGTCTTCGAGGCGTTCAGCTCATCGCAGCAGCGACGTGGTGAAAGGTTTCGGCCATCGGAAAGCTTCTGGCACCCTGCAAGTAAATGCGGCGCACCGACTGGCGCACGACGAAGGCGACTTTGAGAAGCCTCAGGCGCAAGGTCGCAAAGCTCGCGCGCGCCAATCTGGCAAGCTGTTTATTGGCGCCAGTTTGGTCAGCCTCCTGGCGGATCGTTCGCCGGATCTCGAAGAGCAGCCGATAAGCCAGCGCATGCAGAATCAGACGAAAGCCGTTGGCCTCGAAGCCGTGACAGCTGATGCGGTCGCCTTCCAGCGCGCCTTTGAATTCACCGATGTACTGCTCACATCGCCCCCGGCCGCAGTAGCCGACCTCGTAGAGCAAGCGAGCGGGGAACTCGTCGAGATTGGTGACCACGAACCGAGGATTGTCGCCCTGAAGGGTGACCTCGGCCTTGCCGACAATGTGGCGAGGCTTGTGCCAGGAGCCGGCCTGGTAATCGAAGTCTGCAAACACACGTGCCGGCTGGCCAATGGCCAGCCGGCGTCGTCTGGCTTGAGCCAGCGCGGGTTCGAGCTTGGCCTGCAGTACCGAATTTCGGGCCATGCCGATGAGATAGCCGACCTGGCCGTAGGTCTGGTCGAGCTGCTCGATGCAGCGATAGATGCCGGGGCTGCCAAAGCCGGCGTCGGCGCGCACCACCACCGAGCAGTCGGCCCGGTGCAGGGTCTTGAGGAGTACGATGATACGCTTGACCCACTCGACGGCGTCCTTGGCGTCATGAGCGTCTCCGGGCCGAAGAATCACCGTGATCAGCTGGCCGGTCTCATCGTCGAAGACAAAGAGCGGATGGAGCATATGGCAGCGATGAAAGCCGCAAAACGACAGTTCTTGCTGAGCGCCGTGGCCCTCGAAAGCCGACGCATCGATGTCGAGAGTGACTTCTCGGCGCTGGTCATCGAGGCCGCGAATCCAGCTGAAGATGAGCTTCCATTGCATCGCCTCGACATGGGCCGCGGTGGGCGCGTTTTCCAGCCGAGACAGCGTCGGCTGCGCCGACAATGCGCCCCCATCGGGCGCGCTGCCGCATGCGGTCTTCAGGATGGGGTCGTCGCGAAGCCAGTCGGCGTCGTTCTGGTCGGCATATCCAAGGGCAATCTGGACGACACGCTGGAGGACTTGCTCCTGGCGAGAATGCACCACCCGGGCGGGGTCGCGCCCATCGGGCACCAAGTCGGCGATGGTCTCGCAGATGCCGAGTCTGTCTTCGGCCTGCCGGAGCAAAATAGCGCCGCCATCGGACGAGATATCGTCGGCGCTGAACTCAATGTCGACGGGCAATTGGGACTGGAAATCGAGGCGGGTCTTCGTGTTACACTGTGTCATGAAGAACGCGGGTGGCTGGTGACGTCGAATTAGAGAGCGACATCAACAGTTTACCCGCGTTTTTCGTTCAAGAAAAGCCTTTTCTCGTGAATTATCCGGGCTAAACACGCGACGCGCACAATAAGCACGCGGAAAATTTCCGCGCACATGCACGTATCCCGTCGCGGCTACACGCTTGATCTGAGCGACGAGATAGAGCAAAGCACACGGGTCGACATCAGTAATCTCGGCGAGATCAAGGAAAAGTTGAACGTGGTCACTTCGGGGTTTGTGCGGCCGGTAGCGTGCTAATTTAAGCAATTCTCGTCGTGTGTGGGTCGCGTTTTCCACAAGGTCGAGTTCGCCCGAAAGCGCAATGACATGGTCAGATGCGCGTCGATTCGCGACGGATTGCTTCTTGGCGGCCGAAGGAGCGTTCGAGCTGTTGCGCCGCCTCTTTTGCCGCTTTCTTTTCAGCTCTCTCCGAGAGCGTCTCGCGGAGTGGCGCTTCCATTTTTTACTTTGCATATACTTCTTCACAAAACCCCTTGGCACCAATTACCACTTCGGCAATCAAAACCGAGTTCTCACAGCACCGGCTCATCAACACCGCAACACCGCGTTCGAGAAATAGTCAGCTTCGCCTGATCGGCCTGCGTGTAGGCCCCAGCAGATGACGTCGGACACGGTAATGCTCCGTTACGGCGTTGGTTGGTCGACGGCGCCCCTCAAGTGGTGGTGTGACGCTGTGCGGGCGAACATAGGACGCTGGCGGTTGATGTGCAACCACATTTGTAGCTTTTTCTGGTGGTGGGATGACGGTTGGAATGGATCGCCATGTGGTTACACCGCGTTCGGCTCCGAATGCGGCGCGTCAAAGGACGACCCGGTTGGCCGCCCGGCTCTGCGGGAGCCGGCCGTCACCTGCGCAAATGGCGCTGTTTGGTGTCTTGGTCCAGTCGCTGTCTAATTCTATCCGCCAGCTTCGTTACGTCTTGGCGCGAGCGCCTCCATCTTTGGAGAAAGAAGCTGCCCAGTATGCCGGTGACGAGCGTGACGACGAGCAACCCTGCGAAGAGTGCGGTGCTGTCCGGTTCGGTGGTGAGGAGCGCGATGAGAAAGGATGCCGACGCGGAGAGGAGCCCAGTTGCGTAGTTGAGTTCCAGAGATGCAGCCGAGCCGCGCTCGAGCAGGTCGAGTTCGGCCGCTTTGATCTCGTAGATGACGACTGAATCGATGCTTCCTCGCCGCACCTCGATTGTTTCGTCGCGGTTCTTGCTCATTGTCTGTACATCGCTTGAAGTCCTTATGGCTTTTTTGGCGCTACCGGAGAGCGCTTCCCTCACACGGGAGAAGTCCTGGAGCTCGTTCGAGGAGCAGCTCACTCGTAATGAGCAGGTCGGTGGTTCGAATCTAGCGTGTGGTGGTGCGTCGGCTTCCGAAGTCTACAGTCGTGGGTTCGAGTCCCTTCAGGAGTGCGCCTCGCTGCGGTTGAGGTGGTGCAGGCGTAGCGGCTGGCGTTATGGGGAGCTCTGCCGTCCGAGGCCCCTTTATGCGGCCTGACCGTGCTCCGCCTCGCTACGCTCGGCACCTCCCCAGAATCTGGGGAGGAGTGGCGAGACGCAAAGGCTTGGGTTGTTGGTGGTCGATGGGCAGCGGGTCGGGAAACGAGTGCTTTCGTTGGGCGGAAGGCGGTTGGGGGCGTGGCTCGTTGGTGGCGTGGTCCGCTTTTGGGATTGGCGCCAGGTGCGGGCAAGGCTGCCCGCGCTCCTTTTGGGCGGCGGGTTGGTCGGCCTTACCAGCCCAGAACCTTGCCAAACGCCTTCCTGAGCCCGTTCTTCTTCAAAAAATCCGCGACCATCTGCCGGGCCATGCCTGCGTAGTTGGCGTCGGGAGCGATGAGGCCTTTGAGTTGATGGATGGCTCGTTCGAACAAGGGGCGCGTCTCGGAGGTGATGGTGCCGTCGAAGTAGTCGAGGAGGTCGGCGAGCATGGCGATGGCGTCGGCGACGCGCTTGCGGCGCTTGCGGCGCTCTTCGCAGAGGCCGTTGCGGTTGAGGGCGAAGACGCGGATGGATTCGCGGGCTTTGCGTCTAAGTAACGACACGCGCATCTTGGTGCTCATCTCGGCGGTTCTGACGGACGATGACTGCGTTGCTCCTTCTCGACGATGCTCTGGCATCGCCTCGGCGTCGCGCCTTGTCCTCGTCCCTCAGTCCTCGCCGAGGCTATCGCACAAGATGCACGTGTCGTTACTGGGGTCGGCCGTTCGACCAGGTGGCGGGTTTGACCTCGCCTTCGGTGCCGAAGACGAGCCACTTTTCGGGGTGGTCGCGGCATGGGTTGAGGAGGAGGCGGCGCTCCCGGCCCTCTTCGCCTGGCTCCGTAGCCCGTTGGGTTGGGTTGGCGATGGGGAATTGGTTCATCTTGCCGATGGTGACGACTTCGTCGGAGGCGTGGACGCGTTGGCGGCGGTTCTGGTTGCAGTGCGTGCATGAGAGCAGCAGGTTCGTCCATTCGGCCGCCAACCAGTAATAACCCGGCTTTTGGACTTCGTCCTCAATCAGGACGCCGCCCTTGGGTCGGAAGTGTTCGACGTCCATGTCGAAGCCGGACTGGTGGGAGGACTCGCAGTAGGCGCATTTGCCGTGGAAGATGGTGGTGAGCGTTTCTTTGACGGTGTCGTGCTTGTACGCCTTGTATTTTGGGGCGCCGCCGTTGGGTTCGGGGGCGGTGTAGTAGTCGATGGCCTTTTGGGTTTCTTTGTGGCCGGGGCTGTCCGGGCCGTCGAGGGCTTTCGGGACCGGCGCGTTGTGTCGGGGTCTGCGGATCATGTTGGGTACCTCGTGTTGGTGCTGGTGTTCGTTGCGCGTTTTGTTTTTCGACGCCGGGTGTGCAGCCCATCGGTGCCAGGGCATCTGGAGCTTTAAGAATTTAAGCGTCGGGTTGGGGCGCGCTCGTTTATGCGGCTCGACCGTGCTCCGTGCTCGCCGCGAAGGTTTATGCGGGTTCACCGTGCTCCGCCCTTCGCCGT
>CAYLTX010000295.1:0-4603 GCA_964386725.1 uncultured Bradymonadales bacterium
TTTTTTTGCCCGATGGGGAGGTGGCGAGTGCGCTGTACAGCACTCGACGGAGGGGTTGCCCAATAACCCGCACATCACGAGAGACCACAAGACTTAGCCGCGTACCGGCAGGACCGACGAGATTGAGGCGCGGGCCGCATATGCGGTAGGTTTGGGCTATGCGACGATGTCTGCCAGCCGGTTGCGGAGCACCACGAGGAGCAACTCCAAACTTTTAACGGCGTTTCCCACTATTCGGTGCAACTCATGCTCATTAACTTACGGCTCTCGCCGCCGCTGCTTTACGCGTTGCGCGGTACTGCACTGCTTCTAGGGCTCGCGGCTTTCCTCTGTAATCCTAGCCGCAGCAGTGCGCAGACAACCAAGGTGCTCGAGGATGCCCACGTCGAGATTAGCTTTCCCAAGGGCTGGAGCGTCGCTAAAGCCGACATCAAAGCCACTGAGGGGCCGGACGACGAGGTGACCATCGATGAGGCGTTTGCCAGCGCGGAGTTGGGACGGTGTGTCGACCGAGTACGGCAAGCATACGTGGCACACCCCGACGGTGAGGATGATATTTCAGTCGTGGTCATGGAAGTCGACATTGACAGGCTAGGTTTAAAGATCTCCCGGGCTTGCGCGATGGCTGCAGCCAATCGGCGTATAAAGTCGGTGGAAGGGAGTCAAAAAACAACGAGTGAGAAGGCAAGCACTTCGTCAATTCGACCGGGCCGGACTGTGAGGAGGCGCGACACGGTGCCGCGGACAATGTTGGCCGCTATTTGCACTGGCACCAGTGATGTCGACTCAGTCTGCTACGCCGTGCCAAGGCTGTGTCTTCCTGCTAGACTCGACGCAGTTCTGTAGTTCCGAGCCATTCCTATATGGGGAAAGCCAATTGTGCCTTTTCGTGATCGACATCACGTTTCCGGGTGGTTTCTGGCGCTGCGTAGAAAAAATAGTGCCACCTACCCTACGAACTGCGCGTAGAAAAAAGAGTGCCACCTACCCTACGAACCGCCAGTCGGTTACGAACTGCTAACGATTGATAAGGGCTGGTATCAAACACGGTCGAGGCTCGCCCGGGCGGGCTCGGAGATCATTGCTGTTCGTCCCAACGTCGAGAACGAGGAGACCAATGCGTGCGCTCATTTCCATTAGTTTCGCGCTGTTTGCGTTTTTCCTTCCGCTGCTAGTAGGTGCTCAAACGACGCAAGTCCTCGAGACTGCGAACGCAAAAGTTGAGTTTCCGAGCGGTTGGAAAGTGAAAGCTTACCAAATCGGTGACGTCGCTGAGAAGGGTCCAGCTGCCACAATAGAGGATGCGTTCACGCTAAAAGAGGTTGCCAGTTGCGCCACCAAGACTTTTGGAAAAGCGTATCAGGCAGTTCAAACTGATGAGGATGGTTTTCGGTTATTTATTGTAGAGTTTATCGACACTCCGTCTGACGCGCCAGGAACGAAGAACTGCATTCTCAAAGCTCTCAATCTACCGGTGCGTTCGGTTGACTGGGAAGACAAACATCTACGAGCAACTGCCGAGCTAAAGATGGGCGAAGTTTGGACGAAACGATATATCTCATCCAACGTTTGGCGGAGCTGTCATCCGGATTACCGCACTATCGCGATAGTTGCTGTCGGACCTTCCTCGAAGTCAAAGCGTGTGGATTCTATGCTCGACGATGTGGGGTTCAGCCGATTGCCAATTGATTGCTCAGATTTGAAGTTTCACCTTGTCTGCGACCGCGAGAACATCAACTGCGCTTTCGCGGATGACCAAAGTGATCCATAACCGTGGTGCCGGGCACCCTACGAGCCCTATTTTGCAGTGAATATCAACCTGACCACCACCACCGCCAGTTCAGCGTCGAGTGCGTCGAACTCCAGCTCCTCCGTCACCTGCTTCATGCACGCCTCGACCTCCTTGTTGTCGAGCGTGCTCTCGACCAACGCGGCCTCGGCCACCTCGCCGCTGCCATCGATGCTGACCCGCAGACGAACAGTTCCGGAGAGATTGTGGTCGTCTTCGAGCCCCTGCTCGTAGCAGTAGCGCAATGAACTAGCCTTTCCATGCGGCCGCTGAAAAACGCCCGTAATCTTGCGATGGTCGTCGGTCAGCGGCACTTGCCGGCGCTCCTCGGCTGATCGTTTCCCGTCAGTTTCGCCCTCGTTTGTCGTGTCCGATGCGAACTTGTGGGATGCTAACCGTAGCGAGACGACAGCACGCGCCTTCCGCCGTCTCGGACGAACGCTTAGCCACTCTGGCAGTTCTAAGGTGACCTGCTTGAGTACGGGGCGGATACACTCGACCATGGTCTCGGTATCGACGCTGCCCTCGATTGATGCCGTGCGGACCTCAACGTCTCGAACGCAACGTTCAAAACGATGTCCTTGCCCGTCGATCCCAACTCAGTCCAACAAACTCGAAGGGTCTTCTTCTGGCTCGAGAGCGGCTCAGCGGCGGCGATAGCAGTCAACTCGGAGTCACCGTGGACGAACGCACGTAGGGTCACCTCCTCCTCGTCAATCGCGTAGCTTGCGACGACCAGCGATTTGCGGTTCGCATGATCGTCACTGGATGCATCCTGCTCACCCGACAACATCTTCCGCGCCTGCTCGAGATACTCGCCTATCGGCGGCAACCCCATCTCCGCGCGGCGCTCGTCCAGGTCCTCAGGCGCCTCGACCGGCTTTAGCTCGAGTTCGCCGTCTACAATATCGAATTGCGTGCCGTATAGCTGAGGCTCGTCAGCTTTCACGCGAACCCGGTCGACCAAATAGGCGAGGTGTCGCTTCGGCGCACGGTCGTCTTCGACGGCCTCTCGGAGGTGCTCGAGGAAGTGCTTCTGGAGTTTCGGGTCGTGGTCGCTGTGCTGGGCGAGTAGCCAGGCGGCGTCGGCCGCCTTGGGGCCGACGAGTTCGTTTCCAGGCCAGCGACCGTGCTCCTCGACGATGTCCTCGAGGCGCTGCGCGTGCTTTTTATCCGCGGCGTGCACGCGTTCGACCAGCGCCTCGTCGGGCTCTTCGACCCCATCGCGGTTTAGTTGCTGGCGAAGCGCCTGATCCTTCTCACGCATCTCGAGTAGCTCGCCGGCCAGATCGGGCATCTCGTCGCCATCTTCCCGGGCGGGCTGAGGGACATCGGCCGTGTCCTTTTCGTCTGCTGACTTGGAGCCAGTGGCGCATCCGCTTCCGGCTAGAAGCACCATGCAGATGGTGAGCAAGAGTTTCTTCATGTGCCACCGCTCCGTGTGGATGAGCCGGGCTTCTTACGCAGGTTTTGGCGGGCGTGGATAACCGTCAGCACGACCCGGAAGGTCGTCTTGCTGTTATTCTCTATCGCAAGCGAGATGAAATCGCAGATCTACTTGCCCTTCGGGGAGGTCGGAGCTGTCACGCGGCAGCCTCTTGGTTTCGATCTGCTGTAGAGCGGCTTGTGCCTCCTTCGCTTTCGACACTGGCGCGAGTGCAGTTATGAGCACCGTTCCAAATGAAATGTGACATCGCCGCATTCGTCTGAAGTCGAGAAAGGCTTGCGTCCACTCGCCGCCGTTCTTCATTTCGGCGGAAGCTCGAGTGCCATCCCAATTCACCGAGCGCAACGGACGGTTCGTCGACTTGAGCGCGCAGCCCTTGAACTCTGACAACGACAATTTTCCCCATGACTCTTTGTCTGGAAGAAACGCGACCACGAAGAGGTGGATGTCTTTGTCGTCACCAACCGTTGCGCTGTAGCTCGCAACGACCGAGTCTGTCGAGCAATCGTGACGAGATTGGAGGTCGAAGACATCGCGAATGGACATGTCCTCATCCGCCAATTGAACGTCCTCGATGGTGTATGGAGTGACGTTCCAACCCTCGGGAAAAGTGACGACGGCCCGGGCTTCCTCCAAGGATTTCACCGTTTGCGCTGAAGCCTCGGCCGGCACAGACAGCGCGATGAGAACGGCAGACCAAAGAAGGCCTACAGTCAGCAGCCTTCCTATTGGAAGCTGCTCGCGGCATGTCTTGCACTGCAGCATAGCTGCTCCTGACTCAATTCGCTCTCAGACTTCCCGTTCTGCTCGGCCTGACTCGACAGCAACCTGCTCGGCCCCACGGCACCTAAAAGTACTGTCGTACTTCCTTGCGAAGCAGCGAGATGTTCAAGGTGGTGAGAAGCGCTCGTAGAACTCACCAATAGATCGAACGTCATCGATTGCAGCATCGGTCCAGACTATTCGAGCCACCGGAAAAGCTCCTCGCGGACATCGTCATGCGGCTTGGTGTTTCCGTTCTCCACGTCGTCGAGCCCGCGCTCAATCTCCTGAAGAATGTATAATCCGTGCAAAATCTCATCGTACGAAACATCATCGCTCAGGCCCTCGAGGAGCCTCAATGCGGCTTGTTTTGGCGGTGTGCGTTCACTCACGGCGAGTCCGGATGCATCCGTCACGGGTTGACCGATATTCAGTGTAGTAACAAGGGCTTGGGCCAACAAGTTCCAACTCGTCGCCGGCCCCAATCCGACTGACGAAAGCAGCCTAATCTGGCCTTTTGGATCCGCCTTGAGGGTGCCTCTCCACGGTTGCTGGGAAGACCCCTCCGCCTTGCGCTGTACAGCGCGCAAGCCACCTCCCCTTGG
>CAYLTX010000296.1:0-4569 GCA_964386725.1 uncultured Bradymonadales bacterium
TCTCGTCTAGATCGCAGTTTTCGATCTCGCCGCCACCGTCGGTATCTTCGCCGTAGCCGTCGGGATCATCGAGGCCATCCTCGGGGTCGTCGGGCGTATCGGTGGGGACGTCGCCGGCATCGCTCACCTCATTATTGCTGCCTTCGCCGGTCGTTCCTCCCGTTCCATCCTCGCCGCAAGACAGCGACAGTGAGAGTAAGAGGACCAGACACATTCGGAACCAGGATCGTCGGAGCATCTGCTTACCTTGCGCAACCATTTATTTACCTGTGGAGTCGACGTTCATTAGGATAGGCGATTTTGTCATCATTTCGCAAATACACTTAGCCACTTTTCATCGCTGCCGGGATGCATCGAGGGCGGTGATGATGTATACGAGCGGTCTACGAAACGCCCCGGCGCAGGGCGCGATTTTCGCAACCGAGACTTCATGAATATCACACTGCCCATAGGGATTCGTCGCTACGGCGACGCGCTGGTGATCGCGACCGTGCTCGACGAGTTGTCGTTGAGCGCGGCGGGCCCCGATGTGCAAAGCGCCACCGAGACCCTCCGCGCGGGGTGTCAGAGTGCGCTGGCCCGCGCTCACCCCCGCCTGTTGGCTCGTCTGGGGCGGCTGGCTCATCCTCGCATCGAGCGCACCGAGTTGCCCGTATACAAACGCCGCGGCAGCCCGGGGGCCTCGCGCGGAGAAGATCCCCCGCTTCTGGACCGGCCCACCGACGTGCTCATTCGAGACGTCGGCGAATTGATCGGGCTCAGCGCACCCGTGCTCGCGCGGCCGGTCTGGGCTCAAAAGACCGGCGGCGATACAGATTGCGCCGAACGAGACGGGCTCGACCGGTTGGCCGAAGTTTTGCGCCGCCACGAGCGTTCATTGTCATTGCATGTCGCTATCCCTGATGAATTTTACCTCGACACGCTCGAAATCAAGTTCGAGCCGCTCGATTTGGGTCGGATGCCTGCCCAATCGCTGTGGCTCGACGCCTTCGCCGAAATCGAGGCCGAGGACGACGACGCCCAGGCCAGCCCCACGCTCGAGCATGTCGCCACCAAGTGGAGGCAGACCGACCCCAAAAACCGCGCCGAACGCGGCTTGATGCCGGCCTTCGAGCGCGGTGATATCCTCGAGCAGCTCGGCGAGTTGCTCTTCGCAAGTCGGCCGGCCGCCGTGGTCCTGGTGGGCCCCTCCAGAGTCGGAAAGACCAGCCTCGTCAAGCACTTGGCCTGGCAGACGGCCACCGACCCGGGCAGCCTCGCGTCCCGCACGCTCTGGTTCGCCGATTCGCCCCGGCTCACATCCACTGAGCCGACCTCGGGCGGCTGGCAGGAGCAGTGTGGCCAGTTGGTCGGCGAGCTCGAGGAGGCCGACGACGTGCTGTATATCGGCCGGCTCGTCCAGGCGCTCGACGCCGGAAAATACGTGGGCAGCGATTATAACCTCGCCCAATTTTTGAAGCCGCACCTCTCTGATCGCCGGCTGCGGATCATCGCCGAGGCCAGCCCCGAGGAGTGGAGTCGCATCGAGCAGCGAGACGTCGGGTTTGCCCGCGCGTTCAACGTCGTCAAGGTCGCCGATCCTCCCGAAAAAACCGGCCGGCGCATCGTTCAGAAGGCCGCCGAGCGTATGAGCCAGGCCGACGGCATCGCGCTCGCCGAGGACGCCGTCGACCGCGCCTGGCGCCTGCAAAAGCGCTTCGCCACCGACGGCAGCCCCGTCGGCCGGGCGATCGACTTCGTCGCCAGGACGCTGCGACGCGCAGCGCAGGGGTTTCGGGCCGAGGTCACCTCGCTCGATCTGGTCGAGCGCTTCTGCGACGAGACCGGCCTGCCGCCGGTGATGCTGCTCGACGACCGAAAGCTCGACCTCGAGCAGGTCCAGCAGCGGCTGTCCCGCCGGGTCATGGGCCAAGACGAGGCCGTGCGCCGCATCGCGCACGTCGTCGGCATCACCAAAGCGGGCCTGGCGCCGGTCGATCGGCCGCTGGGCTCGTTCTTCTTCATCGGACCCACCGGGGTCGGAAAGACCGAGCTCGCCCGCGCGTTGGCCGAATTCCTCTTCGGCGACGAAGAACGGCTCATCCGCCTGGATATGAGCGAGTATAGCCACGCTGACTCCTACGCGCGGCTCATCGGCGAGGGCAACGAGGAGGGCGATCTGACCAGCCCGGTGCGTCGCCAGCCGTTCTCGGTGATCCTGCTCGACGAGGTCGAAAAGGCTCACCAGAGCGTCTACGACTTACTCCTGCAGGTGCTCGGCGAGGCTCGGCTGACCGACGCCGATGGGCGGACGACCCGCTTCCAGAACACCATCGTGATCATGACCAGCAACCTGGGCGTCGACACGCTCAAGCCGTCGATCGGCTTCGGATCGGAGGCCGGCGACGACGCCTGGGAGCGCCACTTTCGCAAGGAAGCCGAGCGCTTCTTTCGGCCGGAGTTTTTGGCGCGCATCGACCAATTCGTCCCGTTTCGCTCGCTGTCGCGCGAGGTCATCGAGGCGATCGCCCGGCGCGAGCTCGAAAAGCTCGTCGGCTCGAACGGAGAGGTCGGCGCCGGCGCCACGTCGGCCTCCGGGGGCGCCACCGGCGGCCAGCGACGGCTCGGCCGCGACGGCTTGGTCTCCCGGGATATCGAGGTCGCCTTCGACGACGATGTGGTGCGCTGGGTCGCCGCGCGCGGCTGGGACGAGCAATACGGCGCTCGGCCCATCAAGCGGGTCGTCGAGCAGCAGGTCGCCTGGCCGATGGCCGCCCAGATCGCCCACGCCGCGGCTGATGCTGCAGACGACGAGGACGAAGAAGACGAGCGGCCTCAAATCGTGCGTATGCGCGCTGAAGGCGGCCTCGATGCCGGCGAACTGAGCTTCGAGATCAGCCGGCACGTCGCCGACGACACCCGCCAAAACCGGCGCACGCTGCTCACTCAGGTCGAGCAGATCGCCGCGCTCCGCCGTCGGCTCGAGCGCTGCATGTACGGCGAGATCTTCGCCGAGCTGGAGTGGACCATCCACGACTTCGACACCACCAGTCAGTCCCCGGGCTTCTGGGAGTTGACCGACGCGGCCGACGTGGCTCGAAACGCCGAGCACGCCCGCGACCTGGTCGAGTCGGTCCACGAGCTCAGCCGAGAGCTCGAGGCGATCGAGGATCTGGTCCGCGAGGCGTATCATACCCGCTCCTTCGAGCTCACCGGCGACATCGACGAGCGCGTCGACGAGATCGAGCCGCGCCTGGGCGAGGTCTTCTTGGAGTTGTTGCGCTCGGCCTACGAGGAGCCCGACCACACCGTGCTCTTTTTGCCGGCGATCGACCCCCAGGACCCCTGGCGAGAGCAGCTCGTGCGCTGGTACCGCCAGTTGGCCGGGCGCCGAAATTGGAAGCTCGACATGCGCCGAGCCGTTCCACGACATGGGCGCCCTAGCTCCGACAGTGTCGCCCCCACCGAGCGCCGAGAGCACCTGTGGCAACACGCCCGAAAACCCTCGGGCACCGTGCTCGCCCTCGAGTTCCGAGGCCCGGGCGTGCGCCCGCTATTGCTGGGCGAGGACGGCCTGCACCGCTGCATCTCCGAGGACGGCAACGCCAAGGCCGAAGTCATGGTCATGACCGAGGGCATCGACTGGCCTGAGCCCGCGGCGCTCGAGGGCGAGCGGCCCAGCCGCCCCACCGCGCGCAACTGGAATTTTCGCACCGGCGAGGTCGACATGCGCGGCTTCGACGGCCTGCCCCTCAATGAGGACCATCCCTGGCCGGCCCTGTGGCCCACGGTCGAAGAGATCGCCTGGGAGATGGCCGGAGCGGATTGGTGGTAGGCGGGTTGTTGGGGTTTCGGGGTGATTGGTGGAGTTTTTGGTTGCCGAGGATGGTGGCTGATCGGTGAATGTTCTTGGTTCTTGGTTCTTGGTTCTTGCGTGGTTGAGGAGGCGTAATTGTTGGCGGTGGAGCGCCAGTTGGTGTTTTGTCGCGGGAGGTTGGAGGTGGTTGGGAACAGCGGCGGGGTGCCGGAATCGGGCGTTGATGAGCATAGGAGCGTGGTTTGAAAATTTTCACGCAACGAAATCGCACTTTTTGTCGAAAACCGTAGTAGGAGGGTGACCTTTCGTTTGCTAATGATTCGGCGATCTCGCCAAACACCCCAACGGAGGCAACAATGCAAGACTACGGTAAGTTGGAGGTCGTAAAGTGCGCGCATCCATTGTTGTTGAGGATCTATGAAGTGACAGGTCGTTTTCCGGATGACGAAAAGTACGGAGTTACCGGGCAGATCCGACGTTCGATCGCCTCGGTACCGGCGAATATCGCCGAAGGCTGCGGGCTCCAAGGACGGGCTCAGTTGCGAAAATATGCGTATCAGGCAAGCGGCTCCGCTTCTGAGACTCAGTACTGGCTCAAGCTAGCCCGCGATCTCGGATATCTGACGCAGTCCGAGTTCGAGCAGCTTCGCTCACAGCTTCTCATAGTTCGCAAGAAACTGACTTGCTTCATCCAATCACTCAGCTAGCCGTACCAAGAACCAAGAACCAAGAACCAAGAACCAAGAACCAAGAACCAAGAACCAAGAACCAAG
>CAYLTX010000297.1:0-4389 GCA_964386725.1 uncultured Bradymonadales bacterium
GTCTTGTTCGTCTTGTTCGTCTTGTTCGTCTTGCTCGTCTTGTTCGTCTTGCTCGTCTTGCTCGTCTTGTTCGTCCTGCTCGTCTTGTTCGTCCTGCTCGTCCTGGTCGTCCTGCTCGTCTTGTTCGTCCTGCTCGTCTTGGTCGTCCGAATTCTGATCCTGCGGGTTGAGCTCGGTCAGGTGATAAAACGCCTGGCGGCCCTGCACGCGGAGCAATAGCTCCTCGTTGTCGGTATTCTCATAGCTGACGACGCGGTCGATGGCAGGGCGCTGGGCCGGCTCGTCATCACCGGCGTCGTCCTCAGCATCATCGCTGTCGTTCGATTCGTCGGCATTCGCGTCGGCTTTGGGATCGTCGCTGGACTCCACCGGTGCCTCGGGAGCGACGCCCTCGGCCAATATCTGATCGCCCGAGCGGCTCATGATATCGAGCGTGGGCGGTGCATCCTCGTCGGGCGCATCCTGTTGGCCGCGCCGGCTGCTGGCAGGGTCGTCCACCTTCGACGGGGCGACATCAGCGGCCGTCGTATCCTCGACGATGCTCAAACCCCAGGATACTTCGAGGTCTTCGTCGTCATCATCCTTGGAGCCGGAGGGCCGGCCTTGTCCCGGTGCTTGTCCCGGTCCTTGTCCCGGTCCTTGTCCCGGTCCTTGTGCTCCGGGCTGCTGGTCATCTTCACGGGGGGGCAGACTATAAAAGTCACGGTCGCCCTCGCATATCCGCAGGTATCGATGGGTCTGCTCGCCCTGTTCGAGCTCGGCGGCTTGATTGGCGGTGTCGTTTTCCTCGTATCGGTCATCGCCGACCACACACGGCTCGTAGCGGTATATATCGGTCGTATAGGGACCCTGCTCGTCGTCGGTCTCGCCGAAGACACGCACCAAGTAGCGGCCGTCCTGCATCACTCCGCGAACCCCGGCGGTGACGTAGGGCGGCTCGGGGCGCCCCTCAGAGACGACCTCGCCGGTGTCGGCGTTGACAATCTCTACGTCGAGCGCCGGCGGGCGCTCCCGCTCTCGGTCTTGGCCCGGGGCGACGTCGACGAAGAGCGTATCGCCCATCTCCAAGTCGACCGCATACCAATCGTCTTGGTCCGGGCAGATATGCAATTCGTGGCTGCCCGGATCGATATCCGCGGCGTCCTCGCGTGTGTCATTGGGCTCGTAATCGTCGTCGAGGGCTTCGCACGGCGGTATGGCGGTGACGTCGATATCGTAGGAGAACTCGCGCCCGTCGGTGGCGTGGGCCTTGAGCAGCAGGTGGCTTTTGCCGTCGGCGACCATCTCGGGGGTGACCGTGAATTTGTCGATCGAGCGGGTGGTGCTCGAGATGTCCGGCCGGTGATCTTCGGGTGAGCCCTGGTCGACAGCCAGTACTTCTTCGCCCCGAGCGTCGAATACCGATAGTTGCAGGTCTTGCGGCCTCGGCAAGAAGACGTGCTCGGGATCGGGCTCCTCGCGAAGCTGCTCGAAGCTCGCCTCGACGGACACGCTCGTGCCGACCATCGCCGGGATGACGAACCAATCGTCGTCGAGCCCGCAGAGAGTCAGATCCTCGGCCGATAATTCTTCGAGCTCGGCCGCCGTTTCCGGTTCGTCATTCTCCTCGAGCTCATCTTCGAGCTCGGAGCAGGGCGGAAATAGCTTCCGAAAGACCACCTCGAGGTTGTGGCGAGCATGTTTGAGGCGCTCGCGGTTTTGCGGCCGCTTTTCGTCGAGTTCGATGCTCAGCGCGCGTTTGTAGGTCCCGTAGGCCTCCTTCCACTCCTCTTGGCCGGCGAGCGCCAGGCCGAGATTGAAGAGAGCGTCGAAGCGAAGCTGCGGGTCCGGGCTCTCGAGCGCCCGGGCGAATGCCTCACGGGCTTTGTCGAAGTCCTCGGCGCCCAGGTGCGCAATGCCGCGGTTATAATGCAACTCGGAGCTGGACGGGACGACCTTCTCGGCCTCTCGATACTGCTCGAGGGCTTCTTCGTATTTGTTCTGGGCGATGAGTTGATTGGCTCGGTCGACCTCGGAGACCGTGCCGCGGAAGGCGTCGTCACACCCGAAGAGGCCGGTCGCGCCGAGCAGCACGATCAAGACCAGAAAGATCGACCCGGAGCTTTTTCGATCGTCGCGCTGCGGTGCGCCAGTTTTGCGGCGCCGGCGCTCCCCGAGGAGCATGGCGATGATCAAAAGCAGCAGCGCCGGGGCCAGAAAATACATGAATCGGTCCTTGTAGCTCTTTCGAAGCATCGTCTCGAGCTCGCTCTTCTCGAGCTGAGCGATATAGCGCTCCAGGCCGTTGACCACCGAGTTCTCGCCGCTATAGCGCAAATAGGTGCCGCCGGTCTCGGTGGCGATGCCGCGCAGCGTCTCCTCGTCGAGACGAGTGTAGACGAGCTCTCCTTTTTGGTCGCGCTTATAACCCTTGAGTTCGCCGTTATCGCCGTAGATGGGAATCCGGCCGCCCTCGGGGCTTCCCATGCCGACGGTCACCACACGAATGCCGCGCTCGCGCGCCAGGCGTGCCGCCTCGAGCGGCGAGGACTCGTGGTCCTCACCGTCGGTGATGAGCACGATGACCTGGTTATCGGCGCGGTCGATACCGTCCGTGTTGGAGTCATTATCCTTGGGCTTTCCGGTCCGGTGGTCGATCTTCTCGCCGGTCAGCAGCTCGACGCTGTCCATGATCGCCTGGCCCACCGACGTGCCGCCCACCGGCATCTGCCGGGGTTGTAGCTTGTTCAAATAGAAGCGAATCGCGCCGTAGTCGGTGGTCAACGGCGACTGCGCGAAGCTGATCGCCGTAAAGACCACCAGCCCGACGCGATCCCCGCTGAGCGTGGTCATCGAGGTGGTAATCTCGTCTTTGGCCGCCTGCAGGCGACTGGGCGGGATATCTTGGGCGAGCATGCTGTTGGACAGGTCGATGGCGTAGACGACGTCGACGCCCATGCGCTCGACGGTGCGATCATTTTGGCCCCATTGGGGCTGGGCGGCGGCGAAGCCCAGCAGCGCTGCAGCGAGCACTACGAGCACCGCGCGAGCCACCTGTCGGCGGTTCGAATGGCGCGCAGCCATCGCCCGGATCAGGTGGTCGTGTCCCACGCGTTTGGTGATCCGGCGCTTCCACCAGAAGTAGCCGCCGATAGCCAGCACCATCGGCACCAACACCAACAACAGGTATAAATTGTCTGGTCGCGCAAAATGCATAACGTCACGGAAATTTGCGTAAGAGCGTAAAGCGCAGCATCAGCTGCACAGCCAGAAGCAGCATCGCCCAGATAACCAGCGGTCGGAACAGCTCTTGTTTGTCCACGTTGGAGGCGTCCTCGATCTGAGTGCGCTCGAAGCGGTTGAGAATGGTGTGCAGCCGCTTCTCGAGCCCCTCGGCGTCGGTCGCCCGGTAAAACTCGCCGTCGGTTTTGGCGGCGATATCCTCGAGCAGTTCCGGGTTGACCGGAAACTCCATCTGTCGATACCGGGTCGAGCCGCCGAACATGCCGCGCGCCTGCACCGGCACCAGCGTCGGCCCCTCGCGCCCCACCAGGATCGGGAAGACTTTGACGTCGAGTTCCGCGGCAATCTGGGCGGCCTGCATCGGCGAGATATTGCCGCCGCGACGGTCGCCGTCGGTGATCAGGATCATGATCTTGGTCTCTGCTTCGCTCTCCCGCAGGCCAGCGGCCGCACGCCCCATCGCGTTGCCGATGGCGGTGCCGCCCGGGTCGATATCGCCCAGGCCGAGCCGGTCGAGCATGCCCTTGATGGTGTTATAATCGAGGGTCAGCGGGAACTGCAAAAAGGCGTCCTTGGCGAAGACCACCATCCCGATGCGGTCGTGCTTGCGAGAGTCGACAAAATCATTGAGCACGCGCACGGCCGCGTCGAAGCGGTCCTCGGGGTCGTTGCCGCGGGCGGCGTCGGCTCGCATCTCGTCTTTGGTCTTGTCGATGGCGCGCATCGAGCCGGACATGTCGAGCGCGAGGTAGATGTCGATGCCCTCGACCTCGAGTTCCTCGGCTTCGATGCCCTGTGGGCGCGCCAGCGCCACGATCATCAGGGCAATCGCGATGAGCACCATCGCGTCGGGCAGCGGCTCGAAGTAGCGTTTCCACCCCCGCGCTTGACCCTTGAGCGTGGCCACGCGCGAGAAAATGAATGTCCCCACCTGGCGGCGTTTGAGCCGCGGAATATAGAGCAGAGCGCCGATTATCGGGACGAGCAAGAGAAGCAGCAGAACCCAGGGGTAGGCGAATTCCATCTTCATCGCTGGCCTCCCTCGGTTTCGGGCTCTCGGTCCCCGGTATCCGGCTGCCGGTCTTCTGTACCCGGTTCCGGCTTCCGGTTCCCGGCATCCGGTTCTTCGGCATCCGGTTCTTCGGCATCCGGTTCTTCGGCATCCGG
>CAYLTX010000298.1:0-4384 GCA_964386725.1 uncultured Bradymonadales bacterium
CCGCGACGACCCATCATGAATTATTCCCGTGACTTATCCCCAATCCTCATCCCCGGGGGGAGGTGCCTTGCGCGCAGTACAGCGCAAGGCGGTGGGGGGGCCTCAGCAACCTTCCACGCCACAACGTTCATCCTTTAACACTCCCCGCCGTCAGCCCACCCACCAAATGCTTCTGCAGCGCGAAGAACAGCGCCATCACCGGAATCGACACCAAGATCGCGCCGGCTGCAAAGCGGCCCCATTCGGTCGAGTAGTCGCCGACGTAGCGCTGCAGGGCCACGGGCAGCGTGAATTTGGTCGGCTCGGACAAAAACGTCGCCGCCAGGATGAACTCGTTCCAGGCGGTCATAAACGAGAATAGCGCGGTCACCACGATGCCCGGTTTGGCCAGCGGCAAGATGATCTTGGTGAAGATGCCAAACCGGCCCATGCCGTCCATGATCGCGGCCTCTTCGAGTTCGACGGGGATCGTATCGAAGTAGCCCTTGAGCATCCAGACGCAGAAGGGCACCGCCGTGGTCGAGTAGACTAGCGCCATGCCGGTCAGCGAGTTCAGGAGTCCGAGTTCCTCGAGGATGATATACAGCGGGATCGTCATGACGACCCCGGGGAACATCTGCGTGATCAGCAATAAGTTCATGCCGCCCTCGCGGCCGGCGAAGCGAAAGCGGCTAAAGGCATAAGCCGCCGTGGTCGCAAAGCCCACGCCCAGCACCGTCGTCGCGACCGCGACCAGCACGCTGTTGAGGAATTGGCGAATGAATAGCCAATTGCCGGCCATATCCTGGGCGGTGAGCAGGTCCTCGAAGTTGGTCAGCGAGAACTCGGTGGGCAGCGGGTTGGCCGACATCGAGAACGCCTGCGAGGGCGCGAACGCCATCTTGACGACCCACAGGACCGGATAGAGCGTGACGAAGACCGCGACGATGAGTGCCGCGTTCGTCCAAAATACATTCCAGCGTGTCGGCTTCATGTCGCCTCCTGGCCGCCGTCGGTCACGCGCTTGGTCAGCCACGAGTAGGCAATCAGCGCGATGAAAATGAGCGTGGCGTAGGCGGCCGCGTAGCCGTATTGCTCCTGGCGGCCAAACGCCCACTTATACGCCTCCGAGATCAGGATCTCGGTCGAGCCGTCCGGCTCGCCGCCGCTGACCAGATAGATGATATTGAACATATTGAAGGTCCACACGCTGCCCAGCACCACCGCCGGCACCAGCGCCGGCTTGATCTGGGGCAGGATGACTCGCCAGAAGCGCGTCCAGCCATCTGCGCCGTCCATCATGGCGGCCTCCTCGAGGTCTTTGGGCACTGCCTGCAATGCGCCCAGGCATACGACCATCATGAACGGGAAGCCCAGCCACGTATTGGTGGCCACGTTGGCCGCAAAGGCGGTCCAGAAGCTCGAAAACCACGGGATTGGCTCCAGACCGAAGGTGCCCAGCAGTCCGTTGATGGCGCCGAATTGGCTGTGGAACATCCCCTTCCAGATCAGCGCGGTGATATAGCTGGGCACCGCCCAGGGCACGATCAGCAGCACCCGGTAGACGCCCTTGAGCCGCAGCCACGGGTTGCGAAGCAGCATCGCCATCGCCAGGCCGATGCTCACATGGAAGAAGACGTTGATCGCCGTCCACATTACCGTCACGCCCAGCGTGAAATAAAACGACAGCGGATCGGTGAGCGCGTAGTCGTTTGAAAAGATGATGCTGAAGAAGTTCGACAGCCCCACGAACGTAAAGTCGCCGCCGCGGTGGGCGAAAAACGCCACCGCCGTGCCCACGATAAAGGGCACCAGGATGAGCAAAAACAGCGCGATGCCGCCGGGCAGAAGATAGAGATAAGCGTGCTTTTGCTTGCGCAGCGCCGCGATGCCGCCGCGGCGCTGCAGCGCACGCCACATCCACACGAGCACGCCGATCATGAGCAAAAGCGCGCCGACGATATACGGCAGCGGGTTTTTGGCCTCGGGCGCCGGACGTGTGACGATGTCCAGCCGGCTCTGGGCCTTCTGGAGGGCGCCGGCGGGCTCGAGCGAGCCGCGAAGCGTCGTGCGCATCGCCAGCGCCATCGGCTCCCAGACCGCGCGCATCAGCGGCTGGTTGGGCATCGGGTAGGCGCGCTCCGACTGCGCCTTGAAGGCGGTGAGCGCCGGCGGGATGTCCACGCCGTCTGAGTCATAAACGGCCTGGTTGGCCACGAGCTGCTGTCCGCGCTCGAGCCGCGCACGCGAGCCCTCTTCGGAGGCCAGAAACCGCGCGAACTCCAGCGCACCGTCTCGGTTTTTCGCCTCGGCGGAGACCATCGCAGCCTCGACGGTCAAAAACGGGCTCGCGTCGCGGCCGGTCTCGGACACCTCAGGCAGCGGCGCCACCGCAAACGGTAAATCATCGTCGAGTTCGCCAAGAAACCACGGCCCCTGGATGACCATCGCCGCGTTGCCCTCGTTGAAGAGTTTGGCGACCAGCGCCGACGTGGGCTCGTCGGGGATGAGCCCTTCTTGGCGGAGCCCACTGACGAAGGCCAGGCTGCGCGCGTTCTCCGGGCGATCGAGGCGCGGCGTCCCGCCCTCATCGAAGAGTTTGCCGCCGAAGCCGAAGAACCAGCCCGCGTGGAAGTAGAAGCTATCGGCCTGATAGGCCAGCCCGTAGCGGTCGGTCTCGGCATCGGTATGCGCCCGGGCCATCTCGACGAGCTCGTCGGTGGTCTCGGGCGGCTCGTCGATGAGCTCGGTATTATAGAAGAGCGCCGCGGATTTGAACGCCAGCGGCACGCCGTAAAGCTTGTCGTCGTAGCGAAGCGCGTCGACGGTCACAGGCAGGAATTTGGCCAGCTCCTCGTCGCCGAACTCCTCGTCCAGCGGCGCGACGATGCCCGATTCGGCCCAGTCGCCGACACGCTCGTGGGCGAAGATGAACAGATCCGGGCCCTGGCCGCGCGGGATCGCCGAGGTCAACTTATTGGCGTAGGCCTCGTGCGGCACCGCCAAGAGCCGAATCGGCTCTTCGGGGCGCTCGTCGTTCCACTGCTCGGCGAGCTCGCCCAGGGCGGCTTCCTCGGCGCCGCGGTAGCTGTGCCAGACGCTGATGGGCTCGGCGTGGGCGGTGGCGGCGGAGAAGAGTGTGAGTAGGGTGAGGATGATTGTGAGGGCGAACCTCTCCATCACGCCCCCCCAACCCGAATCGCATCACCCGACGCCGCGTCAAAGACATGCACATCCTCGGGCTCCACATTCAGCGACATCGTATCGCCGAAGTCGAACCCGCGCGCTTGCTCGGCGGGGATCTGGGCGACGACCTTCTCCTCGCCGACCATCAGGTGCACATAGGCCTCCCAGCCCAGCGGCTCGACGACCTCGACGGTGGCCTCGAGGTCGCCGTCGCCATCCTCAGCCAGCACTAGGCCGGTCGGGCGCACGCCGGCGGTGACCTTGTCGGGGAGCGTCACGGCCGCGAATCTCTCGGCGAGGCCGAGCTTGAAGCCGTCGCCGGACAGCCAGCGCGGCCCGTCGACCTCGGCGGGCAAAAAGTTCATCGGCGGGCTGCCGATAAAGCCGGCCACGAATTTATTGGCCGGTCGCTCGAAGAGCTCGGTGGGCGTGCCGACTTGCTGGATATAGCCGCCGTCGAGCACGACGATGCGGTCGGCCAACGTCATCGCCTCGACCTGGTCGTGGGTGACGTAGACCATCGTGGCGCCCAGGTCGTGGTGCAGTTTCTTGAGCTCGATGCGCATCTTGCCGCGAAGCGCGGCGTCGAGGTTGGACAGCGGCTCGTCGAAGAGGAACGCCTTCGGCTCGCGCACGATCGCCCGGCCCACGGCCACGCGCTGGCGCTGGCCGCCGGAGAGTTGCTTCGAGCGCCGATCGAGCAAGGGCGTCAGCCCCAGCCGCTCGGCGACCTCGCCGACGCGCTTTTCGATGGCGTCGTCGTCGAATTTCCGAACGGTCAGCGAAAACGCCAGGTTCTCGGCGACGGTCATATGCGGGTAGAGCGCATAGGACTGGAAGACCATCGCCAGGTCGCGGTCCTTGGGATGCACGTCGTTGCAGCGCGTCTGGTCGATGAGAAGGTCACCGTCGGTGATCTCCTCGAGGCCGGCGATGCAACGAAGCAACGTCGACTTGCCGCACCCTGACGGGCCCACGAGCACCAGGAACTCGCCCGGTGAGATCTCGAGGTTGATGCCCTTGAGGACCTCGGTGTCGCCGTAGGACTTGATGAGATCTTTGAGGGCGATCTCGCCTTGTTGGGTGGTTGTTGTTTTGGTTGTTGTTGTCATATTGGAACTCATTTGCTTGTTGGGGTACCCCTCCGCCTCGCGCTGAACGACGCGCTCGGCACCTCCCCAGGGTCTTCGACCTGGGGAGGAACCTTCCGCTAGATCGC
>CAYLTX010000299.1:0-4337 GCA_964386725.1 uncultured Bradymonadales bacterium
GCGGCGGCCAGATGAGCGGCGGCCAGATGAGCGGCGGCCAGATGAGCGGCGGCCAAAACTCAATGCAGTCGGGCTTCGGCCAGGGGACCGACGGATTTTCGCAGCCTGCACAATCCCCCCAACAAAGCGGCGGCGGGTTTGGCGAGCAGGGCTTCGGCGAATCGCCGGCGCCGGGCATGGGCGGACCGTCCTCCGGGTTCGGGCCTTCCGGCCAGGGGGGCCAGCCGCCTCAAGGCCAGCAACTCCAAGGCCAGCAACCCCAGCAGCCGGAAGCTTCGGACGAGAAGGCCGACGACGCGGGCATCGTCAGCTGGGACGACATCGCCAGCAGCTCCGAGGCGATGGACGACAGCCCCGAAGCGTCCAAATCGCAGACCGTCTACGATCGCATGAAGGGCAACAAGAAGGAGGAGAAGACCAACCCGCTGTTGGTGGTCGTCGCCGGGGCGGCGATCATCGGGCTGGTCTGGTTCTCGTTCTTCAACGACGACTCCGGATCCGCCGGGGTGGCCGAGGAGACCAAGCCGGTCGAGGAACAGGAGCCGGTCAAGATCGAGGTCAGCTGCATGGGCGAGTCGGCCTGTGTGCAGAAGGCCCAGGAATCCTACCGGGTGGGCATCGAGAAGCTCGAGAGGAAGGACGCCTCGATCGTCAACCTCTTCACCGGCTATAAGAAATTGCTCGAATCCGAGGCCTACCTGGAAAAAGCCGGCCGAACCGAGCTGCCCCCCGAGATGGACGAGCTGGAGGCCAAGCGCGATGCGTCGCGCGAGGAACTCACGAAGCTGTTTCGCAACTACCGGGTCCAGTACCACCGGGCGAAAAAGCGCAATGAACATCGTGAGATGGCTCAGGCGCTCGACGCCATCAAGTCTTATTTCCCGGATAAAACCGCGCGGGAGCATAGCTGGGCAAACCGTGCTGAGCTCGATATGAAGGCCGCGGGAGTCTACCCTAAGCGGGTCTACCCGCTGCGCCGTTGAACTCGCCCGTCTGTAGTCGTTTTGCCTCTCTGTACCGCGAAGTTTCCGATGGAATCCCACATGCCTAGCTCCTGGACCGACGGGGCACGCGCGAGCGGCCCCGTCCTTTTTTCGTTTTGGCCAGCCATGCTGCTGCTCGTCGTCGTTGTGCTCGGTGGGTGTGTAACCACCCAAGAGCGTGGCGACCGGGCCTTCGAGGCCAACCAATATAACGAGGCGCTCGACCATTACGAGCGGGTCATCGACTCCGGGTCGACCGATCCGGAGCTATACTATCGAGCGGCCAAGGCGGCGGTGCGCGTGGGCGACTTCGCGCTGGCCGAGCGTTATTATAGCCGGGCGCTGCGCCACGGCGGTGACGAGGAAGTCGTGCGCTCGCTGGCCGAGTTTTATATCGCCACGAGCAATTATACCAAGGCGGTGCGCGTGCTCCAGCAGCTCCTGGAGCGCACCGACGATCCGCAGTCGGTCTTCAATAATCTGGGGACCGCGCTGATGTACGCCGACGCTCCGATCGACGCCGAGTCTTACCTGCTAGTCGCCCAGCAGATGGAGCCCAACGACCCGGTTCCCTACCTGAATCTGGGCGTCTTATACGACAAGCATTTGCACCAGCCGCAGCAGGCGCTCGGGTTTTATAAGTGTTTTTTGGAGCTGAGCGAAAAGAGCAATCAGCGTCGCAAGATCGAGACCCGAGTCGAGATCTACGAGAAGCGCTACGAGGGCAAGCACCAGGAGCGCTACGAGGTCGAATGCGGCCAGCCGTACCAGGGACCGAGGGAGCTGTCGGAGGACGAGATGCGCGACAAGCTCGAGGCGCTCAAAGAACAGCGCGCCGACGGGGAGGCGGCGTCGGATGTGACCGACGAGCCGGACGAGACTGATGAGCAGGATGTGACCGATGAAAGAGAGCCGTCCGATGAAAAAGAGCCGAACGAGTCAGGCCAGGACAGTGAAGCCGGCGATGACGAGCCCCATCCGGTGATCCGCCGCCACGGCCCGACCTCGGACTCCGCCGAGTCCGGTGATGCCGAAGGCGACTCTGAAGGCGAAGCCGACAGCGGTCAGCCCCAGCCCGAAGATTCCATGGCGCTTGCTCAAAAAGCCTTCGAGGCGCAGAATTACGAGGAAGCGGTAAAATACCTCCAGCAGGTTCCGATCGACGAGCTCGACGCCGGTGCCATGGCGCTATACGGACGGGCGCTGATGGCCCTCGATGAGCATGCGCGCGCTCAGCGTTGGCTGGCCGGTGCGGTCGAAGAGGACCCCAGTCCCGACAATGTCGAGGCGTTGCTCGAGGTTTATCTGGAGTTGAAATCCGACGAGAAGATCGCAAGGCTTTGTAAGCGTTTCGCCGGTGAGCCCGAACTCGAGGATATCCTCGCGCGGTGTCCGCAAAATAGAATGCGGCGCCAGCTCGAAGACGAATAGCCCAAGCGGGTAGCCGACGGCAGCGAAGCGCCTTTGGGCGTGGGCATCACACACAAGGGAGAAGTGACCCATGAGGCGAATACGTCGCAGCCTTCGGCGCAGAAGGGGAGCCACGGCCACCGAGACCATCATCTTGATGGTATTGGTCGCCATGGTCGTTCTGGCCTCCATCAAGGTCCTGCAGGGCACCGTCGGAGGCAAGGTCGGCCAGGCCAACGAGCAGGTGGCCGCCGGCGTATCCACCGAGACCGCAGAGGAGAGAGACGAGCGCCGCCGCCAGGCGAACGCCAAGAGGGCGGCCGCCCAGCCCGGCACCTCGAAGAGCAATGAGGCGGCCGAGGCCTCGGCGTCGGGCTCCGGAGACGACGGGCAGAAGGTCGTCGACGCCCCCGAGGCGCCCAAAGGCCCCGGTGGGCGGACCGACAAGGCCGCAGCGGCGCCGTCGGGAGGTTGCGGCGGGTTCAATCCGTTTATCATACCGATCGTTTTGGGCTTGGTCGGCCTGCTCGGCTACGTCTTCATGAAGACCAAGAAGGGCTGATGGGAGAGCCGATCGACCATCGACACACCGAGTCGGGCGGCTCGTCGGCGCGCGAGCAACTCGCTCGCTACCTGCGCTGGCCCTTGCCGCTGGCGGTGATCTGGGTGCTCGCCCCGGTGGCTGGCATCCTCATTCGGCTGAGCCTCGAGCCCATCGGGCCCCATGATTATTGGTGGGCGCTCGCCATGGGTAAGCTCATCGCTCTCGGCGGTGAGATCCCCTCGGCCAATCACTTTTTATATACCATGCCAGCCGATACGCCCTTTGTGGATCAGCCCTGGCTGGGCCAGTGGGCGATGTACGTGGCCTACGACAGCTTCGGCCACGCCGGGCCGCTGGTGATGCGCAATATCCTGGCGGCGCTGGCGTGGGCGGGCGTCGTGGTCGCCGGATTGAGCCGCTGCGAAGATCCTCGCGTGGTCGGCGGCCTGGCGCTGCTGACCGCCGCGGTCAGCGGGCCGGTCTTCGGCGTGCGCACTCAGATGTTTGCTTTTTTGCCCTATGTGGTGCTCGTGGGCGTGCTCTTCGCCGTCGCCGACCGCAGGATTCGCCGGCCCTGGCTGCTGGTGCTCGCCCCGTTATGCGCGGTGTGGGCCAACCTGCACGGCACCTTCATGCTCGTCCCGGTGCTCATCGGCTTGACGGGAGGCTCGCTGATGCTCGAGCGTTTGCTCGAGGAGGGCCGGCTCGACTGGTCGGAGGCCGGCTGGTGGACGGGCTCGGGCGTGTTGTGTGCGGTCGCGGCGCTGGCCAACCCGCAGGGAGCGGGCATTTATACCTATGTCTTCGAGCTGACCTTCGTGTCGCATGTGTCCTCGACGGTCACCGAGTGGCAGCCGCCGGGTATCGACACGCCGCTCGGGGTGATCGTCATGGTCACGTTGACCGCCAGCCTTTTGATCATGGCTATTCGCCGCAAGCACGTGCGCCTATTCGAGGCGGTGCTCTTCGCGGCGACGGCCTATCTGGCCGTGGGTGCGGTGCGTCAGATGTTCTGGTGGGGGGCGGTGATGCTCATGGTCGTCCCACGCCATACTCTGGGCGTGCTCGCCGTCGAGCCGTGGTGGAAGGGCACCACGACTCGCGCTCAGGGGATCAGCCACGCAGTGGTGGTACTTATCTTGGTCGCCGGCGGGGTTTTGAGCCAGCCGGGACTCGCGGTCCACTGGCTCGGCTCGAAGCTCACCGAGGGCTTCTCGCGGCGCAGCGATCCGGGCCAGGGCGTATTGAGCGTGATGAATCCGACGTGGCTGGTCTCCGAGCTCGAGGAGCGCGGCTACCCGCCGCGAATCTTCCACGATCAGGCGGTCGGCGGCTATCTCGACTTCGCGCTGGGCACCGACGGTCTGGTCGCCGACAAGCAAGTCGCCGACAAGCAAGTC
>CAYLTX010000300.1:0-4299 GCA_964386725.1 uncultured Bradymonadales bacterium
AATCGTAGGCTGGCTCACCGGTGCCCTCGGCTCGCTGGACATCCCCGAGCAATTCGACCTAATGGGCGTGTTCAGCCTCGCCCGCCAGGTCATCGGTCTCGGCTGGGACTTTTTGAAGAAGACTGCCGCCAAGATCATCGGCGAAGAAAACGTCGAGCGCCTCGAGTGGGTCATCGAACAGCTCCAGACGCTCATCGAGGGTGGCTGGCAGGCGCTGTTCGACAAGATTAAAGACGGGTTGAGCGGCCTTAAAGACCAGCTCTTCGACAAGATTAAAGAATTTGTGGTCGAAAGCGTCGTCAAGAAGGCGATCCTCAAGATCGCCAGCATGTTCTCGCCGGTGGGCGCGGTCGTCCAACTGGTGCTTACCGTCTGGGACGTCTTCCAGGCGCTCAAAGAGCAGTTCGCTCAGATCATGGACGTGGTCACCTCGGTCGTCGACGCCCTCGACCTCATCGTCCAAGGCACGCTGGGGCCGGCCAAGGACAAGGTCGAGCAAGTATTGGCCGGAGTGCTACCGGTGGCGATCGGTCTGCTCGCCCGACTCATCGGCCTCGGGGGCCTGGGCAAAAAGGTCGAGGAGTTTATCGAGTCGATCCGGGAGCGGGTCGAGAAGGCGGTCGTCAAGCTGATTACGAAGCTCAAAGAGAAGCTCAAGAGCATGTTTGGGAAGGGGAAGAAGGAGAAAGGAGGCGACGAAAAGAAGACCGAACAGAAAAAGAGTGACCTGGACGCTCTGTACGCAGAGAAGCTCGAGATCGACACCGAGCAGGGGACCCATCATCTGTGGATCGACACGGCTGGAGGAAAGCTTACGCCGGTGGTGGCCAGCCAGAAAGGGCCGGTGGGAAGGTTCCTCGACAAGGCGAAGAAGACCGAGATTGAGGGCGACGAGCCCCGATCACAACGCGACAATGCCGTGGAGTCAGCCGGCAAGAAGCTCGGGGAACTCAACGACGCGGTCGACGAGACTGAAAAAGCCGCGAAGAAGCGCGATCGGGGCACAGAGGGCAAGAGAAAATCCGAGACGACCGCCGACTTCGATGAGGTAGTTAATTGGGAGGAGGAGCTCGCCGAGGAGCTGAAGACGCTCTTCGAGCTGGTCGGAGAGGGGATATCGAGCGAGACGGCCGAGGAGCGCGTCGAGACGTTTGTGCAGGCGTCTCGTTTCGCACCCAAGACGTTCGAGCCGTCGGTATTCGAATCAGTCGAAGATGGCGGCGCCCCCTACAAGCGAAGCTCGCCCGAGCCGTTCAAGCGCGCAGACTACGTCGACTTTCACGTCGAGACGCGTGCGGGCGGGCTCGAAGAAGAGCAGGTGTCGAGCCGCTGGAACAGCGAAGATCGCGAGTATCTGCTCACCGAGCCTCTTCTCGGCTCGTTCTACGGAGCGAAAGTCGACCACGAGTCGGCCCGGCGCTACACGTTGGTGGACGAAGACGTCGAGGTGGCCGTATTCGTCGGAGAGAAGGCAGCCAGCGCCGAGCTCAAGGCCGCCCTCGGAGACCCAAAAAAGGTATTCGACTTTCTAAGGGCGCTCGAAGACGGAGAGAGCGTGGGCGGGGTGGACGCCAGTCGGTTTGCCGAGTTGATGAAAGACAAGGCGCGAGGCGCCAAAAACCGCAAGTTGATCGGCGATGCTATCCGCGCGAAGGCGCCCAACAATCACGAATGGATTCCGGTAAGCATCGTCGGGGAGGTCATCGAGTACGCAGAAACGTTCAAAGCGAAGTCCGAGGAAGGTGAGGCAAAGCTCGGATGGGTGGACGCGATACACAAGTTTCGCACGCCCACCGACATGCTGTTGATTCGCGACTTCGACTATCAGCTTGTGGTGGGAACCCAGACGGGAGACGAGCCACCACCGGTGGAAGTGACCGAGGTCAAACCCAAAGGTGAGGCCCGCATCGAGGATGATAACAGTGACAAGAAGCGCAAGGAGCGCCTCGCCGGAGTTGGTGCGCATCCGGGCGGACAGTTGGGCAAGTTGGCAATGGTCGACTTTACGGTCGAGCCGTTTCACGACTTCTTGCGGGATACGTTTCGGGAGACGCGACCCAGAAAAAAGGGGCCACGCGATTTCATCGGGCGGGTCTACGAACGGCGAGAGCAAATCCTGTGGAACCCGGCCGACGAAGACATCGAGGACGACGTCTGTTTGGGCGAGTCGTCTGCGGTGGGTTCGATGGTTTCGGACTACCCGGAGCTGAAGGCCTCCTCGGACGATTGCGTGGACAAAGAAACCTCGAGCGGAATTGCGTTTAGTGCGTTCAAGAACGTCGCGGAGAAATTATTTGAAATAGTCAGAGCGCAACTGGAACAGTGGCTGTAAGACAGCCGGGAAGGAGTCATGCAAAGAGTTCATTTTGAAGATACTTCGATATCGAACCAGGTTTCCGTCGAACTTCAGACCGCTCCTCCGTTCACACAGAAGGCCTTGGAGAGGGTTACTTCGATTATTCTGCGCAATTATGTTTTGGGACGCGACATCGAGACACTGTCCGATCTTCAGTATCTGACGAGGCTTGGGGAGTTGACAATCGAGAGGGTCTGCGGCGCGGATTTCGCCGTAGCTTTTGGACTTCCCATGCTAGGTCGTCTCACAATTCAAATGACTGATCTCCATCGGCTGGATGGGCTCGAGGGTCATGAGAACTTAGAATATCTGACCGTTTCGTGGAATTTCATTGAAGACCTCGCACCTCTGCTGCAGCTACCCAACCTTCGTTTTCTCACGATTTACGGCAATCCGCTTACGCCGGAGAGTTACTACGAGATTCTTCCGGAGCTCGAGGACACAGTGAGATATCTCGGCTGCGACGACGAAAAGACTTGGAAACTCCAGCGCCGAATGTGGGAAGAGGGCCACCGCGCATGTTTTGGAAACGAGGCGCATTACCGGTTGATCGTCCCCGAGCTGTGCTGCCGGCTCAAGAAGTCGTTCGAGGTGCGCATTGAGCCCGAGGAGCTCGAAGCGGAGCTGGCACGCGAGGGGGCCGACATTGAAGAGATCGCCGACCGACGTCGCGACAAGCCCTACCGCCGCGCCGAGCACACTGAGACCGGCGACGCAGACGCTGCGCGCGCCTGGATCGAGGAAGCCGAGCTCGACGCGCGGCTCGAAGAGGCGCTTCGGGGCGTGGTCGACCGGCTCGACGGGGTCGCGTTCGTGCGCGAAGGTCAGGCGGTCTTCGACCACATGCAGGGCCAGCTTTACTACTGGCAGCCCTACCCGAAGCCCGAGGGCGGGCGCCCCCAGATTCCGGCGTGGTACCGCGCGCAGAAGTCGGCGCTATCGTATCTTCTTGAAGAAGACGAGGACGCGCTCGTGATGCTCGCCGCACAAGACCTGCCCGAGGCGCTCGACGGGGCGCCGGTGGCGCTTCGGCCGGTGGGCGTCAGAGGCATTCCGGCAAAAAAGGCGCTCACCGATCGGTGGGCGTTTTTCCCCATCGCCTACGCCGGCAAAGACGCCAACCTGGCGCTGGGTATTCGCCTGGGCGACCCGGACGACCGGCAGGTGTATCTCGCCGACCTCGACCGGGCGCTCTCATGGGAGTTCGATCCCTTCGAAGTGGTCGCCTTCGAGGACATCGCAGCACTCTTCGACGCGATTGATAAGGTCGTGCCGGCAAGCCAGATCGACGGACCGATCGCCGAGCTGGGCGACGAGCCCCCGCCGGTCGCCACGGCGTTCGACCTGTCCGAGCACCGCACGACAATGACGGCCGACGACGCGCGTGAGCATCTGGCCGGCTGCGAGCTCGACGAGGCGCTCGCCGAGAGTCTCTCCTCGCTTGTGGACGCGTTTGCCGAAGCGGAGTTTGTCTGCGAAGACGACGCGCTGATCGACTACTGGGAGGTGTCGAACCAGGCGCAATTTCCAACGTGGTATCGCCGCCTTCGCAAGGCCCTGGCCCTTCCGGTGGTCGCCGGCACCCACCCGGACCAAGCCCGCATCGAGTTTTCGCACCGAAAGCTTGGCGGGGAATCTTACGTGCTCTCGCCGCCTGTAGTGCACCTAAAGTCGATGCGCCGAAAGCTTGTCGACGAGGCCGGGGCACTGCCGGTCGGCTGGGAGACTCACCGCCTGCTGGTAATCCGACGCGACTCCGATGACCCGACGATCTACGAGTTCGACCCGTCGGTCTATCTGCCCGAGGAGGCGTTTCAGCCGTTCGACTCGCCGGTGTTTTCCGGTCCCGCACAGATGCTCGACGCCGTAGCGGTAGTGAGCACGACGGTATCGGATGAAAAGTTGCGGCGTACGCGATAGACCCGAAGGCCATTCATTCATTT
>CAYLTX010000301.1:0-4290 GCA_964386725.1 uncultured Bradymonadales bacterium
GTCGTCACGGCCGGGGCAGTCGACAATCACAATGTCATATCCTTGTGCCACGCTGGGCAGCTGCTTGTGCAAGTTTTTGCGCATCATAATGACGTCGGGATACGAATAGTCCTCGTCATCTACCTCAGCGGCAACGCTTCCCCAGGTCGCGGACGTGCCTTGCTTGTCGGCGTCGATGAGCAGCGTCCGATGGCCACGACGGTGAAATTCAGCCGCAGTTGCGATCGCCAGCGTGGACTTACCGGCTCCGCCCTTCTGGCCAGCATAAGAAAGTACAGTAGTCATGCGAGCTCCTTCCAAGTGAGTTCCTCAGGTTATCAGGCACCTTAAAGACTGAGTTACCAACATGTCAATAACCTAAGTTGCTGGGTTGTCAGTAACCCAGCAATCTGAGTGGTTGAGTTGCTAGGGAGTCAGTAACCTGAGTTGTCAGGTTGCTGAGTGCTCAAGTCCCTAACAACCGGGGTTACTGGTGTGTCTTGGTTGTTAGGTCGCCAGTAACCTAAGTGCTTGAGCACTTGGGTTGTCAGGTTGCTGGAGTGCCAAGAAGTTACAGCGGCGTTCCTTGCACGATTTATATTAACTGATAATTGGAAAGTTAACCAGATTATGGTAAATCTTGCGATGCGTTAATTTTATGCGCGTAATTAGGAATCTTTTTTGCGGAGGATGTTATGCAGGCAATGTGCACGAAGAGAGACAAGCAGCAGGACATCGGAAAGTGGATGACGGTCGCCGCGATGGCGACCGTCCTATTTCTTGTCAGTTTCGATGTCTATGCGGGTGGATCGGGCATGCCGTGGGAGTCGACGCTGACTCAAATTCTTGACTCACTCCAGGGGCCGGTGGCGCGATTTGCGGGCATTCTCGCGATTGTCATCACCGGTTTGATGTTCGCGTTGGGCGAAGGGGGGCAAATGTTCAAACGAGGGCTGGGTATCGCGTTTGGGCTATCGATTGCCTTTAGTGCCTCGACCTTCGTCTCCCAGTTGGGGTTCGCAGGAGGCGCGCTGCTCTAAGCGTTGCTCGTCGCACGCGCTCGGGAGAGCGCACGCTCTAGGCGCGAACGAAACGGAGGATTCATGGAAAGCCCAGATGGATACGAGATTCCGGTGCACCGAAGTCTCACCGAGCCAGTTTTGATGGGAGGGGTGCCGCGAAAGTTCGCAATCATCTTAGGGACGATCACGGCGGCCGTGGTCATGGGGCTGGGCTCGTTGTGGGTTCTTCCGTTTTCGTTCGTCGCCTACCTAGGGATGGTCTCGGCCTGCAAGGTCGACCCCGAAGTCGAGCAGGTCTTTCTCGAGCACTGGAATCAGCAGTCAGAGTTGGAGGTCTAAATGCTGTTCAGTCTCAAAGAATATCGTGACTCCTCGGAGCGGCTTGCCGATCGGCTTCCGTGGTCGGCCTTGGTTGCCCCGGGGGTGGTCGAACAAAAAGACGGGCTTCTGCAGAAGACGATTGAGTTTCGCGGACCCGACCTGGCGAGTTCCACCAAGGAAGAGCTGGTCGGGGCGTCGGCGCGACTCAATAACGCTCTAAAGCGTCTTGCTGGTGGTTGGTCGGTCTTCGTCGAAGCTCAACGAGTGCGCGCAAGGAAGTACCCGAGCTCCGAGTGGCCTGATCCAGTATCAGCGCTGGTGGATAAGGAGCGGCGAAGAATGTTCGAGGAAGAGGGGGAGCACTTTGAGTCGCGGTACTACCTGACACTCGTCTATGCACCGCCGAAAGAAACGCAGGCAAAGTTTCTCGGGTTCCTCTTCGAAGGAGGAGAGGAAAAGCAAGGCGATCCAAGAGAGTACCTCAGCTACTTTCAGGACCGCGTGGAGTCGATCGTCGGATTGCTGCGGGCGGTGTTTCCGTACGTCAAGCCGCTCGATGATGATGAGACGCTGACCTACCTGCATTCGACGGTCTCAACGAAGCGGCACAGTGTGAAAGCGCCGGAAACGCCGGTGTACCTGGACGCGATGTTGGCAGATCAGCGGCTCGAGGCCGGGCTCGAGCTCAAGCTTGATAAGAAGTTCTTTCGCACCGTGACAGTGCGTTCTTTCCCGTCAACGACAGTGCCGGGAATCTTGGACGAACTCAATCGGCTCCAGCTCGAGTATCGCTGGGTGACCCGATACATCGCTTACGACAAGCAAGACGCGCTCAAGGAACTCAAGCGGTACCAGAAACGCTGGTATTCACAGCGCAAGGGGCTGATGTCGGTCGTCACCGAGATGGCTGGCGGAGGAGGCTCGGACCTGGTGAACTCCGATGCCATTCGAAAGGCCCAGGACGCGGATGCAGCGATCCAAGAGGTCTCGGCCGACTACGTATCTTACGGGCTGTTCACGGCGACCGTGACAGTCTGGGGCGAGACGCGCGAGCAGGCCGATGATCGCATCAAGGAGGTTGAGGCGGTCATACAGAGTCGGGGCTTTGTGTGTATCGACGAGAAGCTGAACGCGCTGCAGGCCTGGTTCGGAAGTCACCCCGGCAATGTCTATGCGAACAAGCGTCGCCCGCTGCTCAACTCACTGAACCTCTCGCACATGATTCCGTTGTCGGCCGTCTGGTCGGGGCCGGAAGAAAATGACCACCTCGAGGCGCCGCCTCACATCTACGCCAAAACGACCGGGGGGACACCGTTTAGGCTATCCACCAACGTCGGCGATGTTGGGCATACGCTGATTTTGGGGCCGACAGGGGCCGGAAAGTCGACGTTGCTGTGTCTTCTAGCACTGCAGTGGCTCCGCTATGACAACGGGCAGGTCTTCATCTTCGATAAGGGTCGATCGTCGCGTGCAGCGACGCTCGGTGTAGGTGGTGAATTTTACGACCTTCAGATGGCGAAGTCGGGGGTGTCATTTCAGCCACTCTCAGACGTCGACGACGAGAACGAGCGCGGTTGGGCCAGGGACTGGCTCTGCGAGCTTCTGCGTCAGGAAGGGGTCGAAGTTGGCCCCGAGGTTAAAGACTCCCTGTGGCGAGCGCTGAGTCGGTTAGGAGAGCGGCCTCGAGGAGAGCGTACGCTTACCGCGCTGAATATCCTCGTTCAGAATCAGAAAATCCGGCAAGCCCTCAAACAGTATACTCAGGCAGGGCCTTATGGGGGCCTGTTTGACGATGATCACGAGAGCTTGTCTCTCTCAAATTGGGTTGCACTCGAGATGGAGCAACTGATGGAGACGCCGGCGGTCGTGCCGGCCGTCCTCTCGTATTTGTTCCATCGGCTCGAAAGCCGTTTCGACGGGAGCCCGACGCTTCTGATTCTGGATGAAGCGTGGATGTTCCTCGACCATCCGCAGTTTGCCGAAAAGATTCGCGAGTGGCTCAAAGTCCTGCGAAAAAAACGGGTCTACGTCGTATTTGCAACGCAATCGGTCGCAGACGCCGTGAGCTCGGAGATCGCTCCGGTGATCTTGGAGTCCTGTCTGACGCGCATTCTGCTTCCCAACAACCGAGCGCTCGAGCCGGAGTCGGCGCGGTACTACAAGCAGCTCGGCCTCAACAAAAAGCAAGTTCGCATCCTCGCCCAGGCGCAAGCAAAGCGCGAGTACTACTACCAATCTGTGAAGGGGAATCGTCTGTTCGAGCTCGGCCTCGAGCAATGCCCGGTAGCACTCGGGTTTGTCGGAGCTGCCGATCCTGAAGACCAGGAACTCATGGACAAGGTGCTCGAGGAGGTTCCTGCGGAGCAGTTCGCTGGGCGATGGCTGGAACGGAAAGGGCTCGGCTGGGCTTCGCACGCGATAGAGCGTGAAAACCGGTCGAGGAACGGACTCGACGGCCGGGAGGAGTACGACCAGACGGTCGCGGAGGCAGACCCGTTCGAGAGGGTCTGGGACGACTAAGAAGGGTCTGGTGCGACCGTTCGGCGGTCGCGTTTGATGCGGTTTAAAACGGAGAAGGAGACGCAAATGCTGAAAGAAATGAGCAGGTTGATGATTGCGGTCGTCATGGCCGGTGCGGTGACGCTGATGGGGTCGAAGGCTTCAGCACAGATGGTTGTATCGGATCCCACGAATCTCGTTGAGAACGCGATTTCGGCGGGGGCTGAAGTTGAGTCTGTCGTCAATCAGCTTGTCGAGATTCAGAACCAGATCAGACAGATCGAGATGATGCAGAAGAATCTGGAGCAGCTCGCTCAGGCGGACCTGGCGAACCTGCAAGAGAACTTCAGGCGGCTCGAGGAGCTCTACGACCAGGCGCAACACATCGGCACACAGTGGGGGCGCGTCGGCGAGCAATTCGACGCGCTCTACGAGGATTATGACCCCGAGCAGGACGATAAGCAGACGT
>CAYLTX010000302.1:0-4224 GCA_964386725.1 uncultured Bradymonadales bacterium
GAGCGGATGCGCGGATGAGCTGAGGCGCGGATGGCGCGGATGGCGCTGAACTCTATGTGTCGCGGCGGACGAGGGTGAACCAGGCGTCCATGGGTTTGCCCTTGTAGGCGCGGCCGATGGTGCAGTGGTTGGAGACGCGGCGCAGGCGGTCGATCATGCCGTGGTAGACGAAGCGGCCCAGGCGCGCCTTGTTGTCGATGATCTTGGGCCACTCGTCGGGCCGCTCGCCGGGAAGCTCGCGGTAGTCGATCCAGACCTCGCCGGTGTCCTGATCTTCATAGGCCACGAAGTAGCCGGGGCCGGTAAACGCCGACATCGCCTGGTGGTTATAGCCCCAGAAGATGTCGCGGTCGGTTGGCCGCTGGTCGGGACTCGGGCGGCAAAATCGCTTCTGAAATTTGCGGAACACCGGCAGAGTATTTTGCCCCTCGTGGATGACCTCCTCGAGGGGCTTGCACTTTGAAGGCACGATGTGCTCGATGTCGACCGCGCGACCCTCGGCGGCCTCGAAGAGACGCTCCTGAATCTTCGGGCTAAACTCCCTGATGGCGCGCACCCGCTCGGGGTGGGTGGCCTCGTCGAATGCCTCCTCGAGGGCGTCGACGTCAATGTCGGGGGCGGTCACCAGATCGACGATATGCGTGACGACTCTGCTCATCGGCTCACTTCCTGCTCACTGGTCGGTTTTCACTACAACGCCGCGATACTAGGCACACGCCAACTCCCTGTCCAGTGCGCCCCCTTCAGCGCATCCGCGCATCAGCACATCAGCACATCAGCACATCCGCGCATCAGCACATCCGCGCATCAGCGCATCCGAGCATCCGCGCACCTGGACCCCTGGACCCCCGGACCCCTGAACCCCTGCCGTACCCAACCCCTGCCGTTAAGACACATTCTCAGGATGTAGCTCGACCTCGGTCTCCTGGCGGAGCTCGTCGACCAGGCTCTCGAGCGCTTCCTGGACACGCTCGCTGCGCATTTTATTCTGCAGCTGAGGCTTGACCTCTTCAAAGGGGACCAAGCCTGCTTCGCGCTCGTCGACCTTCTGGATGATATGCCAGCCGAATTGGGTGCGCACCGGCTCGGAGACCTCGCCTTTTTCGAGGCCGAATGCGGCATCCTCGAAGTCGGGAGCCATGCGGCCGCCCTCGAACCAGCCGAGGTCGCCGCCGACTTTGGCCGACGGACCCTCGGAGTGCTCCTTGGCGATCTCGGCGAAGTCAGCGCCCTCGGCGGTCGCCTTCTCGCGCAGCTCTTGGGCGCGCTTTTTGGCTTCTTCGCTGGCAGCTTCATCGCCCTCTTCGGCGCGAATCAGGATATGACGCGCGTGGATCTGAGCCGGACGCTCGAAGGCCTGCTGGTTCTCGTCGTAGAATTCGGCGAGTTCCTCGTCGCTCGGATACTCCATGCCGCGCTCGACCAAGAGCTGCTCGATGGCCAGCGACTCACGCACGGTCTCGCGAAACTCTTCTTTGGAGATGCCCATCTTGGCAACGACGTCGTCGATCGTACCCATCTGGCCCTCGACCTGCGCGTTGGCCTCGGCAAATTCGGCCTTGATCTCGTCGAGGCGCTCGTCGAGCTGCTCGTCGGTGACCTCGATGTCGGCGTCTTGGATCGCCCGATCGATCAGCTCGCGGTCGACGACCTTTTGGATAATCTGGCCTTTGACCTGACCGAGCATCTGGACGGGGAATTGGCCCGACTGGGCGATCTTCTCCATCTCCGAGTTGAACGCTTCGGCAGACACCGGCTCGCCATCGATATGAGCGATCGGGCCTTCAGCACGCGGCACTTTGGCCTGCTGCTGGACGCCTTGCTGCTGCGTGCCTTGTTCTTGGCCGGCCTGCTCGCCGGATTCCTGGGCTTGGCTGGACTCGTCGTCACTCGAGGACTCTCCATCCTCTGCCGAGCGATACGTGCGCTCCGTGCCCTCCGTCTGATCCGGAACCTCCGGCGACGACGAGCAAGCAGCGGCCAAAGCCACAAAAAGCGCGAGCAATATTGCGATATAACGGGTGTTCATGAAGTAGAACTCCGAACAAATCTCTGTTTTAGGACTCAGATAGAATGCGGGCGTGATGGGTAGCACCCAGTTTCACCCGTGGCAACCGCACGTTACAACCAGCCCGAGGGGTGAACTATTCAAAAGTAACGCAGCTCCCCGCCTGTCTGCGCTCAGGCGGGGCCGTTGAAATAGGCACGAATCTCCTCGGCGGTTTTGTCGCCCACCCCGTCGACGCCGGCGAGTTCGTCGACCGAGGCGTTCTTGATCTTCTTGAGGCTTCCAAAGTGGCGAAGCAGGCTTTTTCGGGTCGTGGGACCGACCCCGGGCACGTCCTCGAGGCTCGAGCGCAGCGTCTGCTTTCGGCGAAGTTTTTTGTGGAAGCTGATCGCGAAACGATGCGCCTCGTCGCGCACCCGTTCGAGCAAGTAGAGCTCGGCGCTATTGCTCTTGAGCACGATCGGATTCTTGCGCCCGGGCACGAAAACCCGCTCGGGGCTCGAGGTGACCTCGGGGTCCTGGAAGCCGACCTTGTCGTTGCGGGCCTTGGCCAGCGCGATGAGATCGACATGGTGCACGCCGAGGTCCTCGAAGACCGTCATCGCCTGGCCCAGCTGGCCCTTGCCGCCGTCGATGACCACCAGGTCCGGGGCTTCGTCGCCCTTTTCGACGACCTTTTTGAACCGGCGCATGAGCACCTCGCGCATGCTGGCGAAGTCGTCCTGGGCGACCACCGAGCGCAATTTATAGTGGCGGTACTCGCTCTTCTCGGGCTGGCCGCCGATAAAACACACCCTCGAGCCGACGATCTGCTTGCCCTGCAGATTCGAGATATCGTAGCACTCGATGCGCTCGGGGTAATTCTTCAGGTCGAGCCGGCCGGCGAGCTTGTCGAGCAGGTCTTGCGCGCGGTCTTCCTTGTCGTGCTCGTCCTCGAAGGAGTGCTTGGCGTTGGTCATGGCGGTGGTGATCAGCGCCTTTTTCTGGCCGCGCTTGGGCGTCTGGATATACACCCTGCGGCCGGCCATCTCGCTGAATAGCTCCTCGAAGCTGTCGACCTCGCTGTCATCGAGCTCCATGGGCAGCAAGATCTCCTGGGGCAGATCACTGCCCGAGCTATAATAGAGGTTCAAGAAGCTCGACAGCACCTCTCGGTCGGGAAATTCCTGGTCCTTATAGCTAAACGAGCGCGCCCCCTCGAGCTTGCCGCCGCGGATAAAGAGCAGCTGAATGGTCAGGCGGTCGCCCTCGCGGTGATAGCCGAAGGCGTCCCGGTCGACACTCTTGGTAGTCACCGCTACCTGCTGCTCGAGGACCTTCTCGATGGCCCGGATCTGGTCGCGATAATGCGCGGCCAACTCGTACTCCAGGTCCTGGCTGGCCCGCATCATCTTCGACTGCAGATTCTCGGACAGCTCCGCCCCGCGCCCCTCCAGGAACATCATCGCCTCACCGACATGCTGCATATAATCGTCGCGGTCGAGGTCGAAGACGCACGGCCCCGGGCAGCGCTTGATCTGGTATTGGAGGCAGGGACGGCTGCGGTTTTTGAGCACCGAATCGGGGCAGGTGCGCAGCCGAAAATGCTTGTTGAGCACCTTGAGCGTGCGCCGAATCGCGCTGGCCGAGTGATACGGCCCGAAGTATTTGGCGCCGTCCTTCTTCTGCTTTCTGACGACCTCCACGCGCGGCCACGGGTGGTCCATATCGATGCGCAGCGACAGGAAGTTCTTGTCGTCCTTGAGCTGGACGTTGTAGCGCGGCTTATGATCCTTGATCAGCGTATTCTCGAGGATCAACGCCTCTTTCTCGTTGGCCGTGATGATATATTCGATATCACCGAGCACATACGGCAGCCGCGAGACGAACGCGCGCGTATCTCCCGAGGCGCGAAAATAGCTGCGCACCCGATTTTTGAGGTCTTTCGCCTTGCCGATATACACGATCTTGCCGCGCTTATCGCGCATCAAGTAGCAGCCCGGCTCGTGGGGGACGACCTCGATTTTTGATTCGTAATCGAACTTCTTCATGGTGCTTTTAACGAATTGGCGGCATGGATCATTTCGTTGCGTGTGGGTGAATGTGGGCCCCCTCGTTGCATTTTGGACGCCTGGGGCCCCCCTCCGCCTTGCGCTGTACAACGCGCAAGGCACCTCCCCCAGGGGATGAGGATTGGGGGTATCTATTAACTCGTCTTTGTTGAAACGTCTTCGAGC
>CAYLTX010000303.1:0-4204 GCA_964386725.1 uncultured Bradymonadales bacterium
GAAGATGAGGTGGCCGGATTGCTCGCCGCCGAGGTTAAAGCCGTTTTGGCGCATCTCCTCGACCACGTAGCGATCGCCGACCTGGGTGCGCACCACCTCGATGTTGCGTCGCTTGAGCGCGACTTCGAGGCCGATATTGCTCATCACCGTGGCCACGAGCGTGCTCTTGGCCAGGTCTCCTCGTTGCTGCATATTCATCGCCGACAGCGCCAGAATGCTATCGCCGTCGACGATATTGCCGGCTTCGTCGACCAGGATGACACGGTCGGCGTCGCCGTCCAGGCAGATGCCGATATCGGCGCGCGTCTCGCGCACCCGGCGCACCGTCGCCTCGGGATGCGTGCTGCCGCATTCGAGGTTGATATTGGTGCCGTCGGGGGTGTCGCCGACGGTAAACACCTCGGCGCCCAGCTCTCGAAGCACGTCCGGGGCGACCTTGTAGGCGGCGCCGTTGGCGCAGTCGACGACCACGCGAACGCCCTCGAGGGTGAGCTCTTTGGGGAAGGTATTCTTCAAAAAGACGATATAGCGGCCGGTGGCGTCGTCGATGCGCATCGCCTTGCCGATGTCGCTCGAGGCGACCGCCGATGGACGCTCCGAGAGCACCATATCCTCGATGAGGCTCTCTTCGTCGTCGGGCAGCTTGAAGCCGTCGGCGCCGAAGATCTTGATGCCGTTGTCCTGGTAGGGGTTATGACTGGCCGAGATCACGATGCCGGCGTCCGAGCGCATCCCGGTGGTCAAAAACGAGATCGCCGGAGTGGGCAGCGGGCCGACCAGTTGGACGTCGGCGCCCATGCTGGTGATACCCGCCGCCAGGCCGGACTCGAACATATAACCCGACAGCCGGGTGTCCTTGCCGATGAGGATCCGCGTGCGGTGACCCGGGGGCTTGGTGCGCTTTGATTCGGTCTTGAAGTGTTGGGCGATCGCCTGGCCGAGGCGCACCGCGATCTCGGGGGTCATCGGAAATTTATTGGCGACACCGCGAATACCGTCGGTACCAAAGAGCTTGCGTTGAGTCATAGGTCCATCCCATCTGATCAGTCGGCTGATGCGACATACACTCTGCCGAGGAGTAACTGCACGAGCCTCTTTCGAGGAGGTTGATAAGGCTTTTTTAGGAAGTTGGACGCGGGAGCCTGCAGCTGCAAGCCCGAGTCGGTCGAATGCTAGGAAAACACCGTTTGGATAGCCAGCGGATCACTCACCTTTTTGTTCGGCGGGCTGTGGATTCATTCGCACCCGAAAATAGCGCGGCTGCTTTTCGATCATCTCGACGCCGTTGGGGAGGTTGCGGATCTCGACTTCGCGCTCGACGACCCGAGGCCGGTCGGTGTCCTCCGAGGAGAGGTCCAGCGAGGCGAGGATTTCATCTTTGGAGAGCGCGTCGAGCAGACTCTTGGGCCCGCGGATGGTGATGTCGACCTGCGACGGCTCGACCTGCGTGGACACGGAGGTGTCGATGCCGACAGGCTCGACATCCAGCCCGGAGATGGTGCGCTGGACCTGTTGAGCCTCGATCTCGACCTCGACCTTCAGCGGCTCGTCGAGGCTGTAGTCGACCAGGGAGGTCTCCAGGCGAGGGCGTGTCTGATGAGTAAACGACTCGCGCCTGCCGGTGACGTCGACCGGCTCGGTCGGCACGGTGTTGAGATCGCCGAGGGCCTGCTCCGGGCCGCTGATCTCCAGCGAGGAGGGTTGGATACGCACGTCGCCGACCTCGTAACCGTCGGCGGGCTCACCGGCGATCTGTGGACGCACGCGCACCGTTTTTTGGTGCCTTTGCTCGAGGCGAAACGGAATATAATTGGGTTCGATATGCACCGCGCGAAGTCCCGGGGGGAGGTCGACCATATCCGGGCTCAGCGAGATGCGTCCGCGCTGGCCCAGTGAGGGGTCGATCTGCACGCGAATCGGATCGAGCTGCGGAGACTCCAGCCGGGTCAGGTCCGACCACTTGCCGCGTACCGACACGCTGACCCGATTGGGCGGCTCGTTGGTGATCACCATGCCGCTGGGCACGTCGATGCGCACCGGCGCCTGCCGGGTGCGCTCGACTTCGCGATCGACGCTCACCCACAGGTAAAGCGCCAGCGTCAAGAGCGCGGCGATGACCTTTAGGTGAAGATTGCGCAGGAAGAATCGTCGCACGTATCGATCGATCGTCTCGAGCATTAGTCCACGACCTCCGTGGAGTCCTCGGGTCGCTCGATGGCGCGTTGTTCGCTGAAGCGCTCGCGCAGATTCGATCCCTGAGCGTTGACCGGCGAAGCGCTGAAGATGCGCTGCAACAGGTCGCGCATCTCGTTGGCGTCCAGGTCTCGGTACAGCTCGCCGTGGTAGGCGATCGAGATGATCCCGGTCTCCTCACTGACGATGACCACCGCCGCGTCGGTATCCTCGCTGAGTCCGATGCCGGCGCGGTGACGGGTGCCCAGCGTCTTCTCGACGCGCGGATTATTGGTCAGCGGCAAAAAGCAGCCGGCCGCGGTCACCCGGCCCTTTTGGACGACCACTGCGCCATCGTGCAGCGGGTTCTGGTGCTCGGGCACGAAGACGCTAAACAGCAGGTCTTTGGAGACCACCGAGTCGACTTTGATGCCCTCCTCGGTGTAGTGGGTCAGGTCCGCCTCGCGCTCGATCGCCACCAGCGCGCCGATCTTTCGGCTCGACAGCATCACCGAGGCCTTGATGACCTCCTCGAGCACCTGGGTCTCCTCGAAGGCGCGGGTGCCCGACAGCAAAGAGGTGCGCCCGAATTGAGCCAGCGCACGCCGGATATCGTGCTGGAAGATGATCACGACGATGATGATGAAGTTGGCGATGAACCGCTCGATGAACCAGTGAGTGGTCGCCAGGTTGAGATACTGCTCCTGGGAGATCACGAAGAACATGATGATCACGACCAGGCCGAACAACATCTGGACCGCGCGGGTGCCCTTGATGAGCAGCAAGATGCGGTAGATGACATAGTAGACGATGGCTGCGTCGATCATCAGCAGCAACACGTCCGGCCATCCCTCGACGCGAAATATGTCGAGAAGCTGCTCCATAATCCTTTCGGCTCGAAGATCCCCTCGGGGGGCGCATCTGGCTACATCGGGTTTGCTCGACCGGCCGCTCTCGACAGGTCTTAGTTTACAGGCCTTCACCGTGATCTATACATCGGATCGTGGACGTGGGCCAGTTTTTGATCGACACGCACTTCGGGCGAGGCGACGGCGCGCTCTAGTCGTGGCTCATCCCGCAGATCGCTTCGGTGACGCGGACCACGTCGGCCATCTCGGCGACATCGTGGACGCGGACGATATCGGCGCCGGCGTATAAGCTGCAGGCGACCGTCGCCGCGGTTCCCCAGACCCGCTGGTCTGCCGGCTTGTTGAGGATGTTGCCGATAAAGCTCTTGCGGCTGGTGCCCACCAGAAGCGGGCAGTCCAGGTCGAAGAATTGGTGCAGATCGCGCAGCAGCCGAAGGTTATGGGTCTGGTCCTTGCTGAATCCCACCCCCGGATCCAACACGACTTGATTGTCGGCAACACCTGCCCGCTGGGCAACCTCGAGTCGCCGAGAAAAATAATCGTAGATATCACTGATCAGATCGTCATAGTCGATATCGCTGTGCATCGTGCTCGGCGTGCCCCGTACATGCATCAGCACCAACCCACAGCCGGTATCGGCGACCACCTCGGCCATGTGATCGTCGAATCCCAACCCGCTGATATCGTTGACGATATGCGCGCCGGCCTCGACGGCCGCGCGGGCGACGGTCGATTTATAAGTGTCGATGGAAATGACGACGTCGGTCTGAGCGGACAGCGCCTCGACGATCGGCACGACTCGCTCGAGCTCTTCGTCGAGGCCGACCGGATCGGCGCCCGGACGCGTCGACTCCCCGCCGATATCGATGATGTCGGCGCCGGCGTCGGCCATCTCGAGCGCGCGCTCGAGAGCGGCGGTGGGGTCTAAAAACTGGCCGCCGTCGGAGAAGGAGTCCGGCGTGATATTCAAGACGCCCATCACATAAAAACGCCCGCCGAAGGCGAGCGTGCGGTCACCGAGTTGCAGCGACGGTGGGGTAGGGCGAGGTGTGGGCTTTCCAAAAAACGTCATCGAGTCGGCAAGACCTGCAGAAATCGTAGCTCATCCATTGGGGCGGCGGGCTGCCCCCTCCATCCATCTGGGGGGGGCAGCCCGCCAATCA
>CAYLTX010000304.1:0-4030 GCA_964386725.1 uncultured Bradymonadales bacterium
AAGAAACCCTCAACCAAGAAACCCTCAACCAAGAAACCCTCAACCAAGAAACCCTGAACGAATACGCACATTCAAATAGATCAGGAGAGTAAAGAAATGGCAGAACTCAGAATTCGCGGCACCGACAAGGTGCTGACCGAAGCAGACGAAATTCAGGACTTCGTGGGTCAATACGGCCTCGACTACGAGAAGTGGAATATCGACAAGCTGCACTCGGACGAGGCGCAGGGTTTGGAGGTGGACACCGAGCAGGAGCGCATCCTGGCGGTATTTGCCGACGAGGTCGACGCGCTCAAAGAGCGCGGCGGCTATCAGACCGCCGATGTTATCGCGCTGACGCCCGACACGCCCAACCTCGACGAGATCTTGGCTAAATTCGACAAGGAGCACCACCACACCGAAGACGAGGTGCGCTTTGTGGTCGACGGCCGCGGCGTCTTCGTCATCCACGCCGACGACGATACGGTCTTTGACGTCGAGGTCCATCCGGGCGACCTTCTGGTGGTGCCCGACGGCACCCACCACTGGTTCGAGCTGTGCGAGGACAAGCAGATTCAATGCATCCGCGTGTTCAGCTCCAAGGACGGCTGGGTGGCCCACTATAGCGAGCCCGAAGAAGCAGCGGAGTAAACGCAGTATGTCGAAGTTGCCTGCACATCATTGGACGCACTGGAGTTGGACTCAGTGTGTATTGGCTATCGCAGCGCTGATCCTCGTGCCGGCCGTCGCCGACGCCGGCGTCGAACTCGACGCCACCCAGCTGCGACATTACGAGCTCCCCGAGGGCTTCACCCTGGACGGCAATCAGCTCCAGGCGGCCCCCAATGGGGACACCGTCCTGTGGGCGACCACCGGCGAGGAGACGCTCGCCTGCACGATCGTCACCGTCGATGGTGACGGCGCCACATCCATCTCGTACCAATACCAGGGCGTCTCGACCACCTGTGCGAGCGTGCTGCCCCATCCGGACAGCGGCTTCTTCGTGCGCGGCGGCCGCGCCGAATTCGAGGAGGGCGAGGTCTTCGGATTTACCGCGCGCATCTCGGCCGACGGCGAGGAGATGTGGGCCACCGACGACTCGCTGCTCGTCGACGAGTCCGGCAGCGGCGAGTTTTACGCCAACTACGCCCAACCACACCCCGAGATGGCCTATAGCGCCGAGTTCGACTATCTGCTCGGCTACACCGCGGGGACCATCAACGTCGGCGGTGAACAATTCATCGCCGAGGGCCACGTCCTCAAAGGCGAGTCCGGCAATGTGCGAGTGACCGGCTGGACCTTCCAAGGCACCGGCAGCCCCGGCTTCGTCGCCGAGAGCGTCGCGCGCACCTCGGACGGCTATTTTTTGCTGTATATTTACAACGCCGGCTCCCGGGGCGCGCACTTCTTCAGCTTCAATGGCCGCAACAGCAACGACAAATTCGAGCCGCTCGGCGAGGACTGGAGCCAGCGCTATGTTCGCCAGATGATCTACGGCCCCGACGACAACGTCCACCTGCTGTGGACGCCGGGAGACGCCGGCGATTCGCCCACCGCGGTCACCGTCGTCGAAGATACCGCCGACGACAGCTTTCACGCCGCCGAGGTCTGGGACCAGACCTACGAGCCGAGCGTGGAGGCCGATTTTGCCGACGCGACGCTCGACCTGGGGCTCCCCGGCGGCATGTGGGTCGGCGCGGAGTTCTCGCTGATCTTATACGGCACCGACGAGGGGCTCGTGCTACGAGTCCTCGACGGAGCCACCGGCGATGAGCTGGGCGTGGCCCCCCTGGAGGGGCTGACCGACTACGCGCCGGTGGCCATCCTCAACGGCGAGGGCGGCGGCCTCAAGCTGCTCACTTTCGATGAAGACTCGGGCCGGGTGCACGAATTCGCCCTCGGGATCACCGAGACCGACGGCGAGGGCGGCGGCGACGCCGGATTCGGCGACGCCGGTGACGCCGGCAGCTCCGGGGACAGCAGCGGCGGCGGCGATGATGGCTGCACGACCGGTTCTCCGACGACTCCTGGGCCCGTGGGCGCAGCACTGTTGGCTATTGGGCTAGGAGTGGTTACCATCGCTCGGCGACGACGGTTAAATGCGAGAGAGTAAGAAACTGAGAAAGTAAGCAAGTGAGATACAGCAACCATCTCGAGCGAAACTCGGTAGCTTGAAGCGTAGTTCTTAATCTCTCGCGTATAAGTCCCATCGGAAACCGATGGGCACGAAAGTCGAAAGACGTTCGAGATTCTAGTTGAGACGTACCACCGGAGAGGATTGATGGCTGAATTCAACCGCCAACCGCTCGACCTACAAGCCATCCCGCAGCAACTGCAAAAGCATGTCGAGGCGGACGCGCCCGACAAGCTCAAGATGATGGCCGCGCGCGGCATGTTGCCGGCGCCGCCCGAGCAGATGGTCAAGATTCTGTACCAGCTACATTTTGACTCCGACGACAAGGTCAGCTCGGCCGCCCACGACTCGGCCGCCGACATGCCGCCCAACGTCATCGGGCCGGCGGTGCAGAGCGTCGACCATCCGGGACTGCTGGACTGGATCGGCGAGCTCCACGCCGACAGCGACGAGGTGGGCACGATCTTGGTGGGAAACCCGGCCACCGACGACCACACCGTCGCCACGCTGGCCAAGCACGCCGGCGACCAACTCGCCGATGTCATCGCCACCAACCAGGTGCGCGTGCTCAGAACCCCGCGCATCATCGAGAGCCTCTATCAGAACCCGTCGGTCAGCTCGGCGACCATCGACAACCTCATCGAACTCGCCCAACGTAACGACGTCGAACTCAAGGGCCTGCCCGGCCTGGCAGAGGCGATCAAGAGCGGCCAGCAATTCTCCAATGAGGGAGGCGTCGACGAAGAGACCTTCTCGAAGCTGCTCAAAGAAGAATCCTCGCGCGCCAACGAGCACGAGAGAAAGCGCGCCGAGCTCGAGGAGAAGGGAGATAATCTCACCCGCTCTCAGCGCGAGAAGCTTCAAGAAGAGCTCGAGTCCGACGACATCGACGAGGACAAAGATTCGGGCGACGAGACCGATGTCGACGAGCTCAAAAAGCGCGGTAATCTGCACGCCCAGCTCAACGAGATGTCCATCTCCCAGAAGATCCGCCTGGCCACCGTCGGCAGCCGCGAGGCGATCAAGATTCTGGTGCGCGACCAGAACAAATTGGTGCATATGGCGGCCATCAAGAGCCCTCGCATCAAGCAGGGCGACATCAAAAAGATGGCCTCCAACAAGGCGCTGCCCGAAAATGTCATCGAGTATATCGCCGGCAACCGCGACTGGATTCAGAAATATGACGTCGTCAGAAACCTGGTTCTCAACCCGAAGACCCCGCTCAAAGACACGATGAAGTTTTTGAAACACCTGCGCATGAGCGACCTGCGCGACGTCAGCCGCAACCGAAATGTTCCCCACCAAGTCTCCCGCGCCGCCAAATCGCTGATGCGAAAGCGACGGGGAGGCTGACTCGTCGTCAGCGACTCGAGTCACCCAAGATCTGTGAGCGAGAAACACATGCAGGACAACCTTCCACCGTGCGGCTTATACCGAACTACCGAGCCGCTGCCAGGCAAAGACCAGTGGGTACGAAGTGGCATGCTCGTCTACTTCCACAACCACTCCCAGCAGGGGCCTCCTCTGTTGCTGCTGCCGGCCGAGAATAAGCACAACCGCTGGCTCTTTCACGAGAAGGGCTACCTCATCCGCGAGCCGGACTTCGTCGACACCCTCGAGCCCCTCAAAGAAGAGGCGCTGTACGTGCTCGACGAGCCGATCTACCTATCGCGCGAGGAGTTCATCCCCGAAGAGACCCTCGTCCAACTGGGCTACAACCGCTCGGCCGACCCGATCTTGTTCTTGGCGCAATTCGAGAACAACGCCATCGTCTTCCCGGACAGCGGCCTCAAATGCACCAGCGAGGTGTTTGAACTGCTAAGCGATGTGACGTTTCGAGTGCCCGGCCAGAACGGCGATCGGCATCATTGAGAGGCAGGGGTTCAGGGGTCCGGGGGTCGGGTTGAACGGCAGGGG
>CAYLTX010000305.1:0-4007 GCA_964386725.1 uncultured Bradymonadales bacterium
CATAAAACCGACGAAGCCCCAGTAAACACGTGCCCTTGCGCCCCACGACCGCAATATTTCGCGATGCATGGGGTGCAAGGGGTCCCCGGTTCAAATCCGGGCGCTCCGACTCGAAGAAACCCGTTAGCCCTCAACAGGTTAGCGGGTGTTGTCGTTTCTTGAGGATTGTTTTGGTGCGAGGGCTTCTAGCCCTTGGGGCGTGGTTCGAAATTACACTTAAGTGATTGCTGAGAAGCCCCTCCGCTTTGCGCTGTACGACGCGCAACGCACCTCCCCTTGGCGCAAAAAAACGCGCCAAAGGGAGGAACTCCCTGCCAGATCGCACGTGGGTTGCTTTTCGAGGGGTCAGAAAGCTGTGGCGTTGCGACTCGAACGGCAAGCAACCAAGCCGCCGATCGGCTTTGAGTTCCTCCTTATCGCGCGTTTTCTGCGCGATGGGGAGGTGCGGAGTGCGCTTTACAGCACGAGGCGGAGGGGCTGCTCAAAAATCCGAACACTTCGAAAGAGCGGCCCAACGCGGCGCAGTTCTTCCGTCCACGGCAGACGCCGAATCATTGCACGCCGATCATTACTTCCGCGGCTGGGACAAAGTCCCACTGGCCGATCCCGAGGGCGACCTCGAGGCGTGAGGCAACGGGCTCCGTCGGGGAACGACTTCTCCTTACTTCTGGTTTCCAAAAGGATCATCTGCGTGCCTCTCGGATCCGAGATGCCGTCGAGGTGACTGGAGAGTTTCTTCTCAGGAGTCAGCCTTTAGTACCCCTTGATAGACGCACACGCGACCTTCTTCGAGATTTCGCCCCATATTCCGGAACATTTGCGGCGTTTCGGACCCGAGGAGTACGTGGAGACCGAGTGGCGGCGGACCGCTGGCCTCGAGGCGTTCAGAAGCCCGGCGGAACCAGGCCAGCGACTCCTCCGTGACGTCTCGCCAGCGGCTCACCGCGAAGCCTGCGTCCTCGGCCAACTCGCGCATTTTCTCCGGCGCGGTGACGTGGTTTGTCGACTCGGTACGCGCCCATGGCACTGGGAGAACGACCTCACCCTTTTTGCCGGCGCCGACCTCGTACAATACGAGCGTCCCGTTCGGTTTTAACACGCGGTGAACCTCGGCAAGGAGGGTCGCTTTGTCGGCGATATTCATGGAGACGTGTTGCATCCAGGCGGCATCGAAGCTCGCCTCCGAAAAGGGCAAGTCGAGCGCATCGGCCACCCGATGCTCGACTTGATTGTCCAGCCCGCTCCTCTCAGTGAGGGTGGTCGCAACCTCGCAAAACTCTGGGGTGAGGTCGATACCGGTGACCTTACAGCCGGTGGTATGCGCCAAGTAGCGCGCGGCGCCGCCCAGCCCGCTTCCGATATCGATGAGATGGGTCGATGGGTCGAAGTCGACCAACTCGAGGAGTTCCTTTGTCGCCTCACGGCCGCGGATATGAAATTCATCGACCGGGGCGAGCGCGTCGGCCTCCAGGCTCATCAAGTCGATTCCGGCCTTTTGGGCCGCCGACTCGATGACCTTCATCAGCTCACCGTTCGTGTAATGATTGGCGACTTCTTTGGTCGTCGTCATGACATTCCACCGTGGTTGTTAAGATATGTGTCCTCGCCCCTGACTGCCTCCGTGACATCTATCGAAAACCTGGCAACCTTACAAGTTTGTACCGACTCAGAAATCGGCACCTCTTAGGTGGGATTTTTGGTGGGAATGCCCTGAAATACACCGCGATTTCGCCCACCAAAAACGACATGCGCCGAACTAAGAAATCGCGCAACCCAAGCAAACTAGCGCCCTTGCGACTCGAGCGGGAACCGACCACGCCGCCGATCGGCTTTGGGCTCCTCGACATCCCGAACGCCCCAAGAAAAGAAAGCCTCGAAACTTTGCGCACCAGAAACTGTCCGCTTGAGAGACAGTCACCAAGCGACCACAAGGTAGGCAAAATGAATATCGACGACATCCCTCTCAAAGAGCCCTGCTGCGAGTCCTGGCCGGACATGGTCGGGGACGACCGCGAACGTCACTGCGCGGTCTGCGAACGGGACGTCATCAACCTGTCGGCACTCACGCAGGCGGAGGCGGGCGAGGTTCTCTCACGAGGGTCGCTTCCCTGCGTGCGATTTCGTTTCGATGCCGGCGGGGAAATCGTGTTCATGCACCCTCAGGTGCGCCTCGCCGGCAAAAATAAGGAGAGACCTCACTACTCGATGGTCGAGTTCGTCACCTGCGGGTCGCCGTCGCCCAGATAGAAGATCCCCGGATAGCCCTGCGTCTCGAAGCCATCGCTGGGGTTATTCGACAGCGTCGAATCTTCGATGACCAAATGGCCGCTGCGGTCGTTGCTCACGAAAAAGACCGCGCCGCCGCCTTCGTTGGCGTGGTTGTCGGAGATCTCTGTGCCACATAGTGTGAGCGTAAACGTGTTGCCGTCGTTGTAGATCGCCCCGCCGCTGCCGCCCCCGGGTGTCCCGTCCTGGGCCGGATTGGCGCCGCGGCCGATGGCGTCATTGTGGCTAAATAGACTGTTGATGACCGTGTAAGACACCCCGATACTGCTCAGCCCGCCACCATTCGAGCAGATATTGCCCAGCTCGGGCGCTCCGCCAAAGGTGCTGTTGACGACGTAGACCGGTCGGCCTTCGTGCTGGCTGAGTGTGCGAATCGCCGCGCCGCCGACGTCCGGGCCGACGTCGTCGCAGGTGTTATTGAAGAACCGCGAGTTGACCACCTTGAAGCGCCCACCGCGCACAAAGATCGCACCACCGCCGCCCGGATCCTCGCCGGTGGCGTTGCCATCCACGAAGGTCAGATTCTGCACCGTCAGTCGCGGGTGGTCCTGGTTCTGGCAATGCGACGTCGTCCACGTCTGCGCCTCGTCGCAGGTGTTCATATACAGAATGCGGCGCTCACCGGCGCCGCTCAAGGTCACCTTACCACCACCGTCAATGACGATCTCGGGACCGGTGTCGTTAACCACCTTCGCGGTCTCCTCGAGCGTAATGACCACCGGATCGGGCCCGCAATCAAACGTGATGACGCCGCCGGCGGCCACCGCGTCGACAAACGCCTGCGAGGTGCAGCTGTCCGGAGTACCGTCGCCGACGACGGTGTCCGGATTGGACGAATCGGCGAGTCCAGCTTCGGCGGGGATGTCGGTGCAGGGCGCCGCGGGATTGCCGGCGGCAGGACCCTCGTCCGGATCGGTCAGTGGGTTGGGCACGTCGACGCCGGAGTCTGATGAGCCAGAGTCTGATGAGCCAGAGTCTGATGAGCCAGAGTCTGATGAGCCAGAGTCCGGGGCGACCCCGCCGTCCACCGCAGCGCCGTCACCGCCCGACCCGTCGTCGGAACACGCAGGCGCCGCGGCGAATAAGAGCACACATATACAAGCGAGCTTGGCAGGTCGCATCATATCCTCTGGAGAGATTGGTATACTTTGGGCCGAGTCTAGCAGGCCGGTGAAGGCGCTTCCAAAGGGAAGTCGGGTTTTGTCGTCTCTTGGTGTGTTCCCGGTGCGAGGGCTTTTAGCCCTTGGGAAGGCGTCTCAGTATTGGGATCTATGATTGCTGAGGAGACCCCTCCGGTTCGCGTACGGCGCTCACCACCTCCCCTTGGCGCAAAAAAGCGCGCCAAAGGGAGGAACTTTCGGACAGATCGCGCAGGGGTTGCTTTTCGTGGCCTCAGAAAGCAGATAGGTCGCGATGCGATCGCAAAGCAGCCAGGCCGCCGATCGGCTGTAAGTTCCTCCCTATCGCGCGTTTTTTTGCGCGATGGGGAGGTGCCGAGTGCTGTACACGAGGCGGAGGGGCACCACAACAATCCGAACCCCTAGCAAGACCGCCCCCAACACAGCGCAATTCTTCCGCCCACGGCAGGCGACGCTTCGACTGCACGAGCTGGCGTGACACCGTTTGTGGTTCCGAGCTTGGACGCGTATCTTAGGCACGCCGGAACATGCGAGTGAGCAGATTGAGGGGGAGCGGCCCTGTGGAAGTCGGATCTTGCAACG
>CAYLTX010000306.1:0-3953 GCA_964386725.1 uncultured Bradymonadales bacterium
GCCCACAGCCACTTATAGGTCTCTCGAAGCGCGTCGTCGTCACCGACCTGGCTGCACGCCGTGCCGATGAGCTCCTCGACCTGCCCGCGGCTGATCTTGACGGGGCTGTCCGCCTCGAACATCGCGTCGTTACCCTCTGCGTGGGCGAGGGTGCGCGCGGCCATCCACAGCGGCAGCAGGCAAAAGAGTCGGATGCCGGTCTGCTCGGCCGGGATGGCCAGCGTATATTCGAGGGCGTCGTCGAGGTGGGCTCGTGCGCGCTCGAAGACCGGCGCCACGACCCGGTGGGCGGTCTCGCGTCTCATCTGCCCGGGGCCGGCGTCGCGCATCTGCTCGGGGGAGATGTCGTGGGCTTCCCAGAGGGTGCGCGGGATGAAGCACCAGCCTCGGGCCAGATCGTCGGTCTGGTCCTTGAGGATATTGACCATCTGCAGGCCCAAGCCGAAGCTCTCGGCATGCAGGTTCATCTGGCGGTCGCGTTCGGCGTCGCGCTCATTGCCACTCAGCTCCATCGCCTCTCCGAAGAGTCCGGTGAGCAACCGGCCGACGGTACCGGCGACGAAATAGCAATAACGCTCCAGGTCGCCCATCGTCTCGAGCACGCACAGCTCTCCGTCGTGGGCCTTTCGGTGCCCGTATAGGCTCATGCCGCGCACCATCTCGCTGATCCAGCGCGAGCACACCCGTTGCATGCCCTGAGGCAATTGCTCGAAGACCTCGAGCACCCGGTCCAGATTGGCGGCGAGCGTCTGCTCGGGCCCGCGGCCGTCGAGCTCGTCGGCCAGCGCCATGAACTTCGCCGGGGATCGCCCGTGCTCGAGCGCCGACAAGAAAGCCTCATAGAGCGCATCTCGCCGGCCGATGCTCAGCTTCGGGTCGTCCTCGACGGTGTCGGCGATGCGGCATAATAAATACCCGCAGGTCGTCGCCGCGCGCAGCTCGGCCGGCAACATCTCGATGGGCCGCGAGAACGTCCGCGAGACCTCCAACAGGCTCTTCCAGCAAAATGCCCACGCGTCTTCGCTGTCGAGGTGATCTGGGGGCGGCGGGGGCGTGAAAGCTTCGCTCGTCGTAGTCGTCGTGGTCATGCCTTCCTCTTATTCATTGTTATGGTCAGCTGCTCAGCGTAGGAAGTCTCGGGGAGGGCGTCTATTCTCCACGTGTTGGAATAAGCGGCCGCTTGAGCGGCTGCTCTCGCCGCTTAGATTTGATCACAAGCTTTTAAAGACTTCAGTAAAGTAGCTAGCTGCCGTTTTCGGTCATTATCTGCAAATTGAATCAGGGGGAGATATGCAGGGGGTTCGCTCGTGCTCGAATATCGGGCTGTGGAAGATAAGCTTATGTATGGCAGGCCTGCTGGTGGTCGCGTGCCAAAATATTGCTTGCGACAATGAGGTCCGCCAGCCGCAAAATTGCCAGAGACTCGAGGATGATGCTCAGCGCCGGATATGTGAGCAATTCGCCGAGAGCCTCGATGAGGTCGAGGCCTCCGGTGACGCGGAGCGCCACCTGGTCTTGCAGAGCTTCTGTGACGGACATCGCGAGCGCGTCGCCGTGGCCGTTGCGAACCCACGCAAGGCAATGGCCGAGGCGGTCGAGCGGCGTTTTGGCCCGGAGACACCGGGTGACGGTTGCGTGTTCGCGGTCGAATTGCTCACCGCGCGCTCCGGCGAGATGATGTGGGATCGAGCGGCCGAAGACGACCTCTACGCCCCGCACCGCCACGGCCTACAGATACGCGACGAGCCGTTCGAATTGGTCACGCCGCTGGATTTCGCGTCGGTGCGTCCGCGCTCGTCGCGAAAATCTCTGACGCGGCTGCCGCACCTCTACCGCCACGCGCTTCGCGACTCGAGTTATTTGGACCTGGCGACCGACGTGAAGCTCTTTGATGCCCAGACCTATGTCTGGCGCGACGGCCAGGTCGACGAGGCTCGCTTCCACCGATTTCGCCATACTGACGGCCAGACCGACCCGAAGCAGGGCCTCTCCGACGAGGCGCTCGTCGACGGGATTCGCCGCGCGGCTGACTGGTTCGAGACGATGCGCTTCGAGGAAAAATCGCGCTTTTATTATGAGTACAACCCCTACCGCGACCACCACGTCGAGGGCAGCTATAACCTGCTTCGCCATGCGGGCTCGACCTGGTCAATCGTGCAGGCTTACGGGCTGACCGGCGACGAGGCGTACCGGCGCCTGGCCGAATACGCGCTGGAGTGGGTCGAGGGGAAGAGCCGCACCGAAGAGCGCGAGGGACGCACGATTCGCTATGTGGTCGAGCCATGGAATCGGAAGGCCAAGCTGGGCGGCGCCGGGCTGTGGTTGCTGGCGCTCTCGGAGCACGCTCGGCTCACCGGCGACACCGACAACCTCGAGTTGATGCAGCAAATCGCCAACCATATTTATCTGGCTCAGGACCCCGAGAGCGGCCAATTCGAGAGCTTCCACGAGGGGCCCGGACTCGCCGAGAGCGACCACGTCTCCGATTATTATCCCGGCGAGGCGATGTTTGCGCTGCACCGAGCTCGGCCGTTTTTATCGGATGTCCCGGTGTGCGAGATCACCCAAAAGGGGCTCGCCCATATGCTCGAAGACGAGCCGCGTGAGATGCGGGCGGATAGATACCGCTTCGTCAATCAGTGGAACGCCTACACGATTCGAGAGTACCGCCGAGACTGTGATGACGGCCAATTCGACTGGGTTTGGGAGCGTGACCTGGAGCATATGCTGACCACGACCTCCACCTTCGAGAAGGCCCCGGTCATGGCGGGCGCCTATATCTCTAACGACGGCGCAGTGAATACATCGCCGACGCGCCTGGAGGCGCTCACGCTCATCTGCACCGAACTCGGCGCCGAGGACACCGAGGTCGCCGAGCGCTGCGACCCGGTCATCCGCCGCGTCGCCGGCATGCAATTGAGCCTGCAGCATGGTCCTGCCAATTCTTGGCTGTGGAGCAATCCGGAGGCGACCCACGGCGGCTTCCCACGCGAGATGGATCGCGAGACCATCCGCATCGACTTCACTCAGCACCACCTGTCGGCGATGTATAACGCGGTCGAATTCTTGCGCCACGTCTCGCCGACCGGCCCGGAGAACGACAAAGACGAGCTCGCCGACCGGCGTGACTGGCCGTTCAACCTCGTCGGGGAGGCGACCTGCGATCAGCTCGATGGGGCGAAGTGCCTATGACGGCGGGCTTGAGGAACTGCGGGCTTGGGGAACTGCGGGCTTGGGGAACGGCAACGGGCTGGTGTGCCTAGTGGGCCTCAGAAGGCGCTTCGGAGTAAGTTTCGACGCGGGTGGGCAGTGACTTCGAGCCGGTCCACAGCGTGTTGGGGAAGCTGTGGGCCGCGGCGTTATATCGGGCGACCGCTTCGTTGTAGCGCCTTATGGCCACGCGAAGGCGATTTTGTGAGCCGACGATTTGCGCGTCCTTCTCTAAGGAGTCGGGCCGGTCGGAGAATTGGCGCTCGATGGCGACCTTTCGGGCGCGCACATTATCGACCTCGGCGCGGTGGCTCTCGACTTCGGCGTGCAGCCCGCGAAGCTCGGATGTTGCGCTCATCGACCAGATAGCCACGATCGAGCCGAGCAGGGCGATGGCCGCTGCGACGCCTATCGCCAGTTTGCGTCGAGTCTTCGCTGCGTGCGCGGCTTCTCGCTCGGCTTGCTTGGCCTCTTGCTCATCCTGGGCGCGCTGCTCGGCCAGATCACGCTTGGCCTGCTCGATATAGCGCGCCGGGATGCCCACATCGGCGCCGACTTCTTCGAGTTCCTCATCGCTCAACGCTTCCTGGTCGGCCGCCCGAAGCCGCTCGGCCAGCCCGATGATATCGTCGACATCCTCATAATCTGTACTATCGTCCGACTCACTCATCACACACCTCGCAAAACCACACACCCCAAGCCCCAAGCCCGCCGTTGCCTTTCCCCAAGCCCCAAGCCCCAAG
>CAYLTX010000307.1:0-1680 GCA_964386725.1 uncultured Bradymonadales bacterium
GACGCTCGCGCTCATTGTCGATCGACAACGCGCCATCGACGAGTTTGTCTCCGAAGCCTTCTGGCGGGTCTTCGCCACGTTCGCCACCGACAGTGGCGAGACGTGGGAAGGCCAGTACGTTCGGCCTGATGGCAGCGACCGCTTCGAAGATGAGTCCGCCGCCACCGCACTCTTGCGCAGCGTTGCCCAGGAGCCCGCCACCGTCGCCCACGTCGAGCGCAAAGAATCGAGGTCCCACCCGCCGAAATTCTTCGACTTGACCACGCTGCAGCGCGAGATGAACAAAACCCACGGACTCTCGGCTCAGCGCACACTCGACTGCGCACAGTCCCTCTACTCCACCCATAAGGTGCTGACTTATCCACGAACCTCGAGCCGCTATCTGCCCGAGACGATCACCTCGACGCTAGAGGGTCGCGTCGACGCCCTCGCCTCCGGCCCCTTCGAGACGTTCGCTGGCCAGGCGCATGAGTATGGTCTGGAGCTCGGCTCGAAGTACATCAACAACGCTGGCGTCACCGATCACCACGCCATTATTCCGACCGAAAAGCCCGCCAACCTCGACACTCTCAACCACGACGAACAGTGCGTTTATGAAACGGTTGTGCGCCGGTTTCTTGCCGCCTTCTTTCCGCCGGCACGCTTTGCGAAGTCGACCATCACGGCCCGCGTGGCCGACCACAGCTTCGTCGCCAAGGGGAAGGTTCTCCTGGACGAGGGTTGGCAGCTCGTCGAGCCGCCGTCGAAATCCTCCAAAGACAACGACCTTCCCCCGGTCGACGAGGGCGCGGCCGTAAGCGTCGCCGATACACGGCTCCACGAGGGCCGCACGCGCCCACCGGACCGCTTCAATGAGGCGTCTCTTCTTGGGGCGATGGAGACCGCCGGCAAGGAACTCGACGACGACGACGCTCGAGAGGCGATGAAAGATGCAGGGCTTGGCACTGACGCCACCCGCGCCAGCATCATCGAGACGCTTCTGGCCCGCGATTACATCGAGCGCCAGGGCAAGCATCTCGTCCCCACGCCGCTGGGAAATGAACTGATCGAGGCGCTTCCGGACGAAAGCCTCAAGAGCCCCGAACTCACCGGCAAGTGGGAGACCGCGTTGACCTACATGGAGCGAGGCAAGATCGAGCGGTCGGCTTTCATGGCCCAGGTGCGAAAGCTCGCGTCCAATGTCGTCGAGAATATTATCGGACGTCAGGTCCATCTTCCGTCTGCAGGCCCCGACATTCTCGGCACTTGCCCGTTGTGCAATGCCGACGTCCTCGAGGGCAAAAAGGCCTACTACTGCAAAACCGGGCGGGACTGCGATTTTGTCATCTTCAAGAAGATTGCGGGCAAGCGGATTTCAAAATCCGTCGCGACCCAGCTCCTCGAGGGGAAGACGACCCGCAAGCTCAAGGGCTTCACTTCGAAGGCCGGCAAAAAGTTCTCGACAAAGCTGACCCTGGGCGAAGACGCCACGGTGCAGTTTGTCTTCGACAACTGAGTCGCGCTGCAAACCGGCCGTAAACCTAACGGAGAAACAATCATGACACAGAAGCAAGACCGCCTCATGCAGATGCTCCAGACCTCGTGTGGTCCTGAGCTCTGGGAGATCCTCCAAGATGAGGAGATCACCGAAGTCATGGCCAATCCTGACGGACGGGTCTGGGTCGAAAAGTTTGGCGTCGG
>CAYLTX010000307.1:1690-3802 GCA_964386725.1 uncultured Bradymonadales bacterium
GAATGATCGACTCGGGCACGCGAGTCCACCGAAACGAAGTCGAGTCCATTATCAATATTGTTGCGTCCTCAATCGATGAGGTTTGCAACAAGCGGCATCCTTCTCTTGCGGCCGTGCTCCCCGAATCTGGTGCGCGCTTTCAAGGGTTTGTCCCTCCCGTCGTGCCGGCTCCGATGTTCGTGATTCGCCAGCGAGCCACGCGCGTGTTCAAGCTCCAAGACTACGTCAACGACGGCTTCATGACCTATGAGCAGGCCAAGGCCATCTACCAGGGAGTGATCGACCGCCAGAACGTCCTCATTGTCGGGGGCACCGGCTCGGGAAAAACGACGTTGGCCAATGCCATTTTGCAGGTCATTTCGGGGACCGACGACCGCGTGCTCACCATTGAGGATACGCCGGAACTTCAGTGCACCGCGCCCAATCACATCGCTTTTTTTATCGACCGGGACAGCGGCTTTACCTGGCAAAAAGCAGTCAAAGACAGCCTGCGCAGCCGACCGGACCGGATTGTCGTCGGTGAGGTTCGCGACGCGTCGGCTCTCGATCTCCTTAAAGCATGGAACACCGGACATAACGGAGGTTGCGCCACCATCCACGCCAACAGCGCGTTGAGGGGGCTCACTCGTCTCGAGAGTCTTATTGAAGAGGCGATCCCCAGAGCTCCTGTGCAGCTCATCGCCGAGGCAGTGGACCTCGTTGTCTACATCGAGGGGACCGCCACCGGCCGAGAGGTGAAGACCGTCGCCCGCGTACTTTGCCACGACAGCGACGAGTATCAGCTCCAGGAGGTGTGAGTTGTCCGCCATCGCAGACCGTTCCAGCGCATTATGGCTTCGGCATCGCCCGACCATCACCGGATCCGCTTTGAATCTGCAGTGTCACCGCTCCCTCGACCCCGCACCCATGTCTTGGGTGCAGGGTGCGTCGCCGAGGAAGCTCAGACGCACAGACACGCTTACATCCGGCTGGTCTAGACGATTCGGCCTTTCATTTGGCGCAAGGAACACACCGATGGCACAGGACAACTACCAACTTATCACTGACAAAATCGTCGACCTCTTCGAAAAGGTCGACGCCGGCGACTTCCAGCAACCCTGGTCCACGGCGGGTGGTCCGCCTCGAAACGGCCACACCAACAACAACTACCACGGAGTCAACGTCCTGATGCTCTGGGGAGAAGCGCTCGCCAACGGCTACTCCACCAACGAGTGGCTCACCTATCGCCAGGCGCAAAAGGAAGGTGGCCAGGTTCGCAAAGGCGAGTCCGGCTCCAAAATCTGCTTTTTCAAGATCGTCGAGCGCGACGTCGAAGACGACGCCGGCAACGAAGAGACGAAAACCTACCCGGTCCTGCGAGTCTGGACCGTCTTTAACCGCGACCAAATTGACGGCCTCGAGCCGCTGGACGTCCCGGAACATCAACTGACCGAAGAACAAAGGATTGGGCACGCGGAGACCTTCATTCAAAACGCCGGCGCCACGGTCAAAGAAGGCTCGCCACACGCGGCCTACTCCTCCTCCCCAGACCACATCACGATGCCTGACTTTGGCCACTTCACATCACCCGAGCGCTACTACACCACGCTCCTTCACGAGCTCGGACACTGGACGGGTCATCCCACACGCCTCGATCGCGACATGTCCGGCCGCTTCGGTGACGAGCAATACGCCGCCGAGGAGCTCGTCGCTGAACTCACAAGCGCGTTTCTCTCGGCCGAGCTCGGTCTACAGGCCGACCTCAAAGACCCAGCGCGCTACCTCAAAAGCTGGATTCGTCTCCTGACCGACGACAAACACGCAATCTTTACCGCCTCCCGCAAAGCGCAGGACGCGGCCGAATTTCTTCAGGACCTGCAACCTGCCGATGATGAAGAGCAGGACGCAGCGTAACAAGCCCGCCCGCCGGCGACGCCGGCGGGCATTAACCCAACCCTCTGCTTAGGAGCAGAAACATGAATGTTGTGACACTGATTGGTCATCTCGGCGCAAACCCCGAGGCAAAAAAGCTCGACAACGGCCGCATGTTGTGCCGCCTATCCGTCGCCACCAACAAGCGTTGGAAAGACGACGACGGCGAGCGCCAGGAGCGCACCGACTGGCACAAAGTCG
>CAYLTX010000308.1:0-3800 GCA_964386725.1 uncultured Bradymonadales bacterium
GCAGGTGGTCGTCTGCGTGACCCACGAGGTCTGCTTTACGCTGTATCCGTACGGCTGGACGCCGTGGAGCCGGCAGCCCGTCTTGGCGATGGATGGCCCACGCGCCGCCTGGCGCAAGACGGTGTTTTTGGCGGCCGTCGCCGCCGCCACAGGCCAGCTTTGGCCCGAGGAGGCCGACGGCGAGGATGGGAGCTGGCGCAGGGCCTCGACGCAGCGCCGCCAGATCGTGCGCGCCGGCCATATCCTTGGCCTGTGGGGCACCAAAGCCCATCAGGACCATGCCCTCGATGAGCTCGGGGTGTCGCTTTCCAAGCATCGACAGGCACAAAACGAGTGGGCACAGGCCGCAAATCGGCGAGTGCGTGCTCGAGTTATCTGTCGGCTGCTCGAGGCGATACCCCTGACGCTGGGACTTTTGGCCGGCCTTCTTCGGCTTGTGAGTGCCGGGCGCCACATCGTCTATATGAGCGATGCACACGGAGTGCTCAGCCGGCTTTCTCGAGCCGAGAACGCGTGACGCCTGATCGCGTCTACAGGCCGACCCCAGCCCACTCGTCATTTCGTGGGGTGACCCATTTTTGGGGCTTGGGTACCGCTGGATCTCGTCCGTTTTTCTCATGGAGACGAGATCATGCACCCCGAAGCCCTGTTTCGCTTTCGCATCGTCAGCGCCGTGGAGCTGTTTGAATCGCAGGGACACGGCCGCACGGGAGCGGTGCGTCTTGTGGCCGCCCAAAATCACGGCGGTCGCACCGTCAGCCGCCGGACCATCTGGCGCTGGCTCAAGGTCTTCGATGAGGGCGGCCTCGAGGCGCTGGCGCCCAAGAGTCGAGCCACCATCGACGGCTCCAGGGCGCTCACAGACGAGCTTTTGGACTTTCTGGCCGCCGAGCGCGAGCGTGACCGCGACGCCTCGGTCCCCGAGCTGATCCGCCGCGCCCGCCAGCTCGGCCACGTCCACCCCGACGAGGCGATCGACCGCACCACCGTCTGGCGCACCATGAAGCGTATGGGGCTGGCCACCCGGCCCAGGCGGGTGCCCAAAAACCACGACACCCGCCGGTTTGCCTATCCCGAGCGCATGCAGATGGTGCTGCTGGATTTCACCCACTTTCGGGCGGGCTTTAAGCCGGCGCTCAAGCGCTGGGCGATCTATGTCATCGACGACTGCACCCGCAAAATCCTTGGCTGTGCGGTGGCGACCGCCGAGAACGCCGACTCGGTGCTGCACACGCTCGCCGGGGTCTTGAGGCGCTTTGGCAAAATCGACCGCGTCTACTGCGACAAAGGCCCCGGCTTTATCGCGACCGACCTCGCCCGGGCTTTGGCGGGGCTGAATATCCCGCTCATCCACGGGCGCACCGCCTACCCGCAGGGACACGGCAAGATCGAGCGGTTCAACAAAAGCGTTAAAGCAAGGCTTTTGCGCGGCCTTCGCCGCCCGGAGGTCGACCCCGATCTCGGGGCACTGGGGCTGCGCGTCGAGTACGACGCCTTCGAGATCTACAACCACCTGCCCCACGAATCGCTCGACCAGGACACCCCGCAGATGCGCTGGTCTGGGTGTGAGCGCGAGCTTCGGCCCATCGACGACGACCGGCTCACCAAAGCCTTTACCATCGTCGAAGAGCGTCGGGTCTCCAACGATCACATCATCCAGTTTGGCGGACACTTATGGGAGGCGCCTCGGGGCTTAGACGGCGAAAAGATTGAGGTCCACCGACGCGTACTCGAAGACGACGCGCTGTACGTCGTCCACCGCGGCGAGATGGTCAGGCTTTCCCCCCCTGACCTGGCCAAAAACGCCACCGACAGGCGCCAACAGCTCAAAGCGCCCAATCCGGCGCCAGGCGACGAGGACAACCATCCCGCGCCCAAGACCGCTTCCACCATGGCCTTCGAGAAGGCCTTCGAACCGATGACCGGCGCCGACGGCGGCTACCCGGCATCTCCCCCTACACCTGACCACGAGGAGTAAAACCATGTCGAAAAGACCACCCGATTTGAGAAGCCATTTTGGGCTGACCACCATCCCCTTTACCCGCGAAATCGCCACCCGTGACCGCTGGACGCACCCCCAGTACGATGAGGCAGAAGACGCCATCAAAGGTGCCGTAGACAGGCGCCAGTCGGCCGCGCTGATTGCGCCTGCGGGCCTGGGAAAGACGATGGTGCTTCGCGCGCTCAAAGACAGCCTGCCCGAGGCCAGGTTTCGCACCCACTACGTCAAGGTCACTGACCTGTCCAAACGCGACTTTTGCCGTGAGCTGTGCCAGGCCACAGGTGCAAGGCCGGCGGCGACCTACGGCTCTCTGGTGCGCCGTCTGCAGGAGCGCATGGAGTCGCTTTTGACCCAGGATAGCCTTCGGCCGGTGCTCATCGTCGACGAGGCCCACGACATGCGCCCCGACGTCTTGGCGATCTTGAGAGTGCTGACCAATTTCGAGATGGACTCCAGGCTGGTCGTCTCCATTGTGCTGTGCGGCCAGCCCCCGCTGCGAGGGCTTTTGCGCCGCGCCGATATGGAGGCTGTGAGCCGGCGCATCGTCTACTTCGCCTCGCTTCGCGGACTTATCCGCCAGGAGGTGCCCGATTATATCGCCCACCGGCTTTACGTGTGTGGGTGTGACCGTCAGGTTTTTGTCGAAGACGCCCTCGAGGCGGTCTTCGAGGCCACCCAGGGAAATCTGCGCGCCATCGACCGTCTGGGGCTTCGCGCCATGGAGATCGCCTGCAGGGCGGAGGCGGCCCACGTCACGCTCGACCACATCATCGAAGCTCGCAAAACGGTGTGGCCATGAGTGTCGACAATCCCGTGACTCCTTTCGCAACCAGGCGCGCGGCGGCGCTCGACAAGTCGCCGCCAGAGGCCCGCTGGCTTATCAAAAGCCTGTGGGCTGACTCGGGCGTGGGCGTCATCGGGGGGACGCCCAAGTCCTATAAGTCCTGGCTGGGCTTAGAGATCGCGTGTGCGGTGGCCAGCGGCACCCGGTGTCTGGACCGCTTCGAGGTGCCAAATCCCGGTCCGACGCTTGTGTATCTGGCCGAAGACGATCTGGCCGATGTGCGCATCCGCCTCGAGGCACTCGCCGCCTGCCGCGGACTGACCCTCGACGAGCTCGACGTCCACGTCATCTGCGCGCCGACGGTGCGTCTGGACATCGACCGCGATCTCAAGCGCCTGGCCAAGACCGTCGGCCAGATCCAGCCCAGGTTTTTGCTGCTCGATCCGTTTGTCAGGCTGCACCGCCTCGACGAGAACAACGCCTCGGACATCTCCCACATCCTGGGGCATCTGCGCACACTGCAGCGCCACTACGACACGGCCGTGTGCGTGGTCCACCACACCCGCAAATCCAGCTCGTCGGGCCAGCGCGGCCAGGCGCTTCGCGGCTCCGGCGACCTGCACGCCTGGGGCGACTCCAACCTGTATCTCACGTGGACGAAAAAGGGCCTCGAGCTATCCGTCGAGCACCGCTCGGCGCCGTGTCCCGACCCGCTGTATGTCGAACTCGACTGCGGCACCCATCCCCACCTCACACTCGTCGAGCCCGACGACAACGAGCCGCCGGCGCTCACCGAGCGCGTCCTCGACGAGCTCAGATCGCTCGACCGGCCCATCACCCGCACCCGCCTCAGAGAGAAGCTCGCCGTCCAGAACAAGCGCCTGGGCGATGCGCTCCAAGAACTCGAGCGCCTCGGCCGCATCCAGCGCACCACCGACGGCTGGCAGATCTGAAGTCAGAGAGCATCGTTCCGTTCCGAAAAAACCTTACACAGACTCGGAACGGAACGATGCC
>CAYLTX010000309.1:0-3755 GCA_964386725.1 uncultured Bradymonadales bacterium
AGCTATAATCCGTATGCTTATGTGGGGTTTGACCCGATTAATGGGTGGGATCCGTTTGGGCTGGAAGATTTAGGAGGTTCGGAAGCACCTTGGTTTGGTGCCCTAAACGCTGGACAGTTCCGTGACTCCTATCCAGACACGCTTCAGATGACTCCTGCTATTTACGGAAGCATGCGTAGCCTTGCCCACGACAACCTTGTGCCATCCTCGCTGAGCGGCCGTGCGAGTAAGCCAACGATGGAGCGAGTCGCGGTCATCACCCGTTCTGGCAAAGTCTTCGCGTTGTCCAAGGAGGATCACGCGAAGCTAACGAAGGGTGATATCAGCAGGCATTCGCCGAGCCCCAGGGCAGTGCTACATTATCTCGCTGAAAAGCATGAGGACTTCAGCACGGGTGATGCAGCGGTTTATGTTCATACGCATCCCAGCGGGAGCGCTCCGTCGGGTGCTGATGTTGCCAACAATACACTTCCAGAAAATGACTCGATCGTCGACATGACTGTTGGCGACGACATGTACTTGGTCATCCCGACTGAGGAGACTGCTCGGCTGCGAGACAGTCTTCCGGATGAGCGCGAGCTGTATCGACGCACAAAGCGGGCGCACGAGGAAGGACGGAAGGCTGCTCGCAAGCGGCCTGAAGAAGAAATGGGTGAGTACCTAGACCGGATCGTCGAAAGTGGCGCGGTGCGTGCCGTGAAAGAGTCGGAGCAAGTGTTCTACAAGCTGGATAGGTACAACAATTCGCAGCAGTTCGGTCGGCTCGTGCCGAAAAAGTCGTTCGCCGAGTGAGGTCGATATAGGTATGGAGGATTTTTTTGATGGGACATAGCAAAAAATGGGTTGTCGGAAGCGCTCTTTTGGCCGCTGTCGTCGCCAGCCTTGCGAGCGCCCTTTTGCTGACAGGCGGTGAAACGCAGGAGAGCGTTTCCTTCAAGGACTGTACTTTGGTGCTTGGGCCGTCGGGGCTTTTTTGCGGCGAGCATGCACTGGCGTCCGTGGAGGACGATCGGACGGTATCGATCGATCGCGAGGAGCTTCGAGCTGTGTTGGACCCGCAGAAGCAGGAAATGACTCTCTTGGTCCGTTCTGAGGTGCCGTATGCTTGGTTCGATCGACTCTTGGAGAGCCTCGAGCGAGCGGATGTCGACCGGTTCGAACTGCTCCTGGAGAATTCGGTCTGCCAAGAACAGTACGGCGATGGGCGTCCGAAAAAATTTGCTCACTGGCAAACGACCATTCAGACACGACGATTTGAAGCCAAACTTGTGCCGCGTGATCATGTGAAGGGGGAATATGAGGAAGCCGATATCGTCCGTGTGGAGCCGTTTGGCATAGCCTATGAGATGCTCGGCACAGAGAGCACCCAATTCACCCTGCCGGATTGCGACAAAGAAATCTTTTCCTTCTGTGACCCAACGGCCGAGCCAAACGAGTTTCTGGAAGAATTTGCCGCGTTACGTCGAGCGGCTCAGGAGAGTGCAGAAGACCCAATGGGTACGGCTGAGAGTCTCGAGCGCAAGCGCATCGACACCGCACAATATGCTCGACGTCAATATCCTTTCGAGACGATGCGCGGCCAACTCGGTGACTATTGGGAGGGAGTGCTGCTCGAAGTGCTCGACGAGGTGCCGATGACAGTGGTTCTCGAGACGATAGACGCGCTGGTCTACCTGCGTGCACCCGGGAAGCCAAGGGGGTATAGCGAGAACATTGCGAATAGCCTCGAGACGCGCTGTCAGGGGCCCAAAAAGAAGCTCATCGGCGTCTTGATGCTAGCGCTATCGGACGAAAAGGGGGTTGTCTTGTCTGAGTATAAGAACGAAGAGGAACTCATTAGCATTGGAGACTAGCGCGGTCACAGTGGCTCGTAGGGTGCCTGGCACTTTTGGTTTACCCGCCCGTCATGGATTTCGGCAAGCCCACGCCCAGCGCTAAGCCGCCGGAGTCAGCCGGAGACGACTTTCTCGTGGGCATGGGTAAGGGGTTGATAAATAACATCGCCTCGGACGCCTGCATGATGAGTTTCTCGTGCGTGACTATGAATCTGGCCGGCGGAACGAATCCGATCGATCGTCAGTTGTTCGACATCGATAACGACTATCAGCAGGCGGGTGCCAATGTCACCTCCGTGATCATCGGTGTCGCCGGATTGATGGTTGGAGGCCAAGGTGTCAGTAAAACGGGGAAGATCGCCGCCAAGGCCGACGACGGAGCTGATGCCGCTCGGGCGGGGAGAATGGGCACACGCATCTGCAGCTTCACCGCCGGCACGCAGGTCCAGATGTGCGACGGGAGCACGAAGTCCATCGAGCAAGTCGAGGAGGGCGATTATGTCCTCGCTCGCGACGAGAAGACCGGCGCCATCGAGTCTCGACCGGCCGTCGCGCCCTACGCCAACCCGGATCGCGCCATCATCGAACTGGAGCTGACCGACGCCGACGGTCACACCGAACTCATCGAGACCACCGACAATCACCCCTTCTGGGTCGACGGCCAGGGCTGGACCCGCGTCGACGAACTCGCCCCCGACGACCGCATCCCCAGCGCCTTTGGCGGCTGGCTGCGGGTGACCAGCGCGACGTGGACCCAGCGCGTCGAGACCGTGTACAATTTTGGGGTCGAGGAGTACCGATCGTACTTTGTGGGGGAGAGTGGGGCTTGGGTTCATAATTGCGAAGAGGCTCGCAAAGTCATTGCTGGCCTTCCCGAAGCCATTTTTCGGAAGTACAACTGTAAAGATTGTGCCGGGACCATGCGAAAGGCTCTTCAGGATGAGGGGATTGGCGGTCAAGTCCTCAATATTAAGGCAAAACAGGGCGATTTCATCGTCAATGATCTGATTGATGGTGGTGCGAGTACAATTACTAGAAATGGTACACATCAGGCTGTCAAAGTGGGCGATACGGTTTTCGATAACTTTTTCAAGAACGGAATACCGTACGAAGATTACGTAGGTGCGCTTGGTGCGCGTGGTGGCGTAGAAATCACGAGCACACCGTTTTAAGGGGATGCTGAGAATGGCGCTTAGGAAAGTTGTTGAACAACTCGTATGTCAGCCACTCACGTTGCTGGACAGTAAGTGCGTTTTTGCACTGGAGGCGTTTTTCATTGGGTACAAACAGGTGGATGCTAGTGCGAAGCCGCTTTGGACAGCTTTAATAAATCGTTTTCGGGGGCCGAACGAAGCAGGTGCTGCGTCGTTAGCCGCACTATGCGCCCCTACTAGCGGTGCCGCATTCGACTTACTCATAGACGAACTGAAGCGTTTAGTTCACCAGAGCGACGAAATTCAATCAGTCGTCGGTCCGCTGGCCGAAGTTCCCTTCATCGACCAAGTTCGTGAACCGATTCGAAGCGGACGCTATGGACTAGTATTCAGGGAGCCGACCGTGTCCTGGATGTACAACTATTCGCGTGGCTATTTGACAGCTTTGGAAAGGGTCTCCCCGGACTTTGCTAAGCGGGAGTTACAAAAGTTCTCGGAGTTTGAAGCATGGATTCAAGATGTCTATGGAGTGAAAGCTGATAGCTGGCACGCCCTTATTCGTGTTTTTGAAGGCCCTTGTGCCAGAGGTCTCGAACGGTTTTTGGTGCTCTGGGATGACTGCTTCGACTATTGAATGCTGAGCCTAGCTAATACTTACCCGCGTCGTCGACAAGAATGAGTGACAGGCACGCTACAAAACAGTGAGCACGTGGGTTTGCGGTCGTTTGCGGGGGTTAAATTGAATTCCGCGGCTGCACTGGGCGGC
>CAYLTX010000310.1:0-3721 GCA_964386725.1 uncultured Bradymonadales bacterium
ACCGCGCGATCTAGCGGAAGGTTCCTCCCCAGGTCGAAGACCCTGGGGAGGTGGCGGCGAAGCCGCCGGAGGGGTGCCTCAAAAACCCACCAACCTCCTAATAACCAATCTCCAAACTCCAACCATTCAACGTCCCCGTATCCAGGTTAGCGCCGTCCCAGACATGCAACGTCCAGGTGCCGCTGGCCTCTTCGCCATCGAAGTCGGTGACCACGAACGTCTCTTGGATGTCGTCCTCGGAAGAGCCGTCCTCTTCGACCAGCGCCGCGACGTTGCCCTCGGGGCTCTCCAGCCACACGGTCAGGTCGCCGCGGTAGGTGTGGGTGATGTCGACGGTGGCGGCCAAGCTCGCGATGGCGCCCTCGCGATCGACCTCGATGGTGGTCGACGCGCCTTCGACGTCGTCGTTATCGGGGATCTCGACCGACTCGTCGCTGGAGAACTCGGCGGTGTCGCTCTCCTCATTGCAGAACGCGTGGTCGGCGCAGGCGGCGTCTTCGCAGTCGACGTCGCCGTTTCCGTCATTGTCCTCGCCGTCGCCACAGATCTCTTCGGGGACTTCCAGCTCGGGCACGTCGCTCATATAGGCGGTGCCGTATTCCTCGACGTAATTCATCGAGATGAAGCCGTAGCCATCGGGATGCTCGTTGCCGGAGCCGAATCCGGTGCCCCAGCTATTCTTGAAGATGAAGAAGCCTTTCTCGGTGATCGTGTCGCCGTTCTCGTCGACCATCTCATTGCCCTCGGCGTCCATACGCGGAACCTCGAGGGTGTCATCCCATCCGACCAGCAAGATCGAGTGGCCGGCGCGATTCTCCAGGCTCTTTTGCTTGTCGGTCTCGTTCGGATACAGCACGTAGCCCTTATCGGAGTACTCCGAGTTGATCGGAAGATCCGAGGCGCCGTGGTTCCAGGACTGGTAGAAGAAGTCGAGGCCGACCACGACTGCCATGCCTCGCTCGTGCATGACCGCTTTGATGTCGTCGGGCCGCGTAGACACCCAACGTCCGCGCGGCAGGGTCCACTTCTCGGCGTCCAGCGCTTCTTCGGGCGGCTCACCGTTGGTGTAGCACTTGGTCGGTTGCGAGTCGCCCTCGCACTCCTCGTCGTCCGATGGGCCCCAGGGGTTCGGCTCGTAGCGCCAAGCGTCCTCTTCGACGATGCCGTATTGAGAGATCGCCTGCAGGTTGTTGCGCGAGCTCGACCCGCTGGTGTTGCGGAAGGCGCCCACTTCGTTTTTGACCGACCACTGCAGATATTGCTCGGAGAAGTCCGGGTTCTCGAGCGTTCCCTCCTTGATATACAGGTGCTCCATGAGCGCGACGTTCGAGAAGATCGAACACACGCCACGGCTGCCCTGGCTCTTGACCGGCGTTTGCAGCTCGATCAGGTCCGAGAACTTGTCCGGGTAGACCGCGTCGGCCTTGCCCTCCATCGGCAGGTCGGCGTTGTCGGGCCGTTCCCCGTCGAAGAGCTCGTCGATCGGAGTCAGCGGCGGCGTCTCCGGCGTCTGCTGCTGTCCGTTTTCGTTGTTGGCTCGAGCTTGGTCGTCGCCACAACCGGCCAGCACCAAAAGGCCGGCCAACGCGAGGAAGGATAAACGAGTGGAAAGACGCATCAGTTCTCCAGAGGCTAGTGAGCTACGCTCACAGATTCATTCAATTACTCTCAGGCCTCTGTATCTACTCTGAATGATGCCTATTTGTCAAATTTGATGGACATGTAGTTAGATGTAGGTGTTCACACGTCGACTTCGGGCTCTTTCTGGAAGGTCATGCGCCTCCAGACACGCGCTAGGACGCTTCGACGAGTGCCGAGGATCGTCTCGAGGAGCAAAAAGAGGGTCACCACGAAGAGGATCGGCGGCCAGACGTTGACCCGGCGTTCGTCTTTGAGCTCACGGGCTTCCCCTGCGCCTTCGCCCTCCTCGCCATCCGCCTCCGCGGTCCACGGCTCGAAGACATCTTCGCCGAGCGCCTCGAGTTGGGACTCGTCGGAGTCGACGTTGGCGGCAAACGACAGCGCGTCGAGGCGGTTTCGGGGGTTCTCCGAATCTTCGTTGGGCTCGTCGGAGTCCGCCCACACCTCGAAATGCCCGACCCGGTCGGGGGTGACGGTGATCGTAGAATCATTCGGCTCCAAGACCACGCGCATCTCGTCGGGGCCGCGCACGATCGCGCGCTCGTCGACCAGGCCCGACACATCCATGGTCACCGGCTTGCCGACCACCGGCCGGTCCTTGCCCGCCGAGGTCGCCCGGCGCGCCAGATACTCCATATTGCGCCGCATCAGCGGCAAGAAGACCGTGCGCACCGGCAAGTCGCTCCACTCGCGGTCGACGGTGGTGGTCAACAAGACCACACGTCCGTCGCCAACCTTGCGCTCGACCAGCGCCGGCGCGCCGTCCTTATAGGTCAATATCTCGCGCGATTGGGCCGGCTGGGAGGGCTCGAGCAGCATATAGCTGAATACGTTGACCGACTGCAGCGCGGCGCCGCCGGGCATATCGAAGATCCGAAACACCGGATGGTCGCGGTTGCCGCTGCCAAGCTGGGTGATCTTGACCGGCGCATCCGGGTCGTCGCGCTCGGCCAGCCGCTTCAGCCCCCGAAGCGGCTTGGGCAGCAGACCGCCCATCGTGCGATTCCACGTCGAGGTGTCGACCTGATCGCCCATCGTGAGCATCAAGCCGCCGCCGCCGTCGACGAAGCTCTCCAATTTGGTCGCCTCGGAGTCGGAGACGCTCGACATATTGGCGAGGATGACGACGTCGTAGCTGTCCAGCTCTTGTTTCTCGAGGCGGTCGCCGCTGACCACCTCGGGCAGGATCGTCGACTGGCTGCGGCTGCCGGGGTTGAGCGCGCGCGCCAGGAAGTACGTCTCGTCATTATAGGCGACACCGCTGGGCTCGCCGTTGACCACCAGCACGCGGATGCGCTCCTTGAGGTCGACGGTGAAGTGGTGGCGGTTGTCCACCTCGAGCCGGTCGGCCTCGACCAGCTCGACATAGGCGTGGCGCACGCCCGAGCCCTCGAAGTGATGGCGGAATGTGTGAGTGGCTTTTTTGCCCGCCGGCACGTCCACCAGGCCGCCGCCGATGTCTTTGCCGTCGATATTGAGCCGAAGCTGGACGCCCTTTTGGTCCTCGGCGCCCCAATTCTGGACGGTGGCGCTGATCTCCCAGGCCCCGCCGCGCCCGGAATGCTCCTGCTGGTAGTCGACCGAGGTCACGCTCAGGTTGTCGGGGATCGCCGCGCGATCGGAGCGCACGGCGACCTGACGGATATCATAGGGAATCTTGGTCTCGACGCTGGGCTTTGTGGGAAACCCGCCGCGCGCGAAATCGCTGATCACCACGATGCGCTTGCTGGGTAGTTGCGAGCCGCTCAGAAGGTCGCCGGCTGCCTCGAGCGCCTCGGATAGGTCGGCGCTGGCGTCGGTGGGGCCGAGCTTCTCGAAGGCCTTTTTGACGTCACCGTGGTTGTCGCTAAAGCGCGTCATCGGCCCACTGGTCTCGGTGGCCGTGATCAGCGCGGCCTCGTCCCAGGGGCGCAGCCGGCCCATCTCCTCGTCGAATTGCTCGACGGCCTTCGGCCACCAGTCTGCATGTTGCATCGAGGCGCTATCATCGACCACGAACGCCACCGCGGTGGGCAGCCGCTCGGAGGCGGTCACGCCCTCTTCGCTCAGGAAGTACGGCTTGGCCAGCGCAAACGCCAAC
>CAYLTX010000311.1:0-3710 GCA_964386725.1 uncultured Bradymonadales bacterium
CCACCCCTCCCCAAGTTGGGGAGGTGCCGAGCGCAGTTTGCGAGGCGGAGGGGGCATCAAAAAGCAGCCACGCCGCAAACTCGACCACCGCTACGGGCTACGCGCGTCAAACAACGACGCGCTCACCCGCAGCTACGAGTTCCTCTACCACCCCTCTCGGGGTTTGCCGGCCGGGGTCACAGCCCGCACCGTCGGTTTCAGGTGGCTGTGGCAGTTGGCCACGAATAGCTCATGGCGCACGTTCGAACCGTACCGACGGGCTGGGAGCCCCTCGGGGGCGTGAGGGAACTCGTAGCTATGGGTGAGCAGAGCGAGGCATCGAGCCATGCGTAGCCCATAGCGGTGGTCGGGGTGGCTGGGTGGTGGAGTTGCTGATTGCCGACGACGGCGCGGAGGCCGTCGCTCCCGTTGATGCCAACCTGGGCGGCGAACTCGGCGACGTCGATTCTAGCGGCAGATGCCGTCGACGCACTCGGTGCGGCGAGGGCAATCGGAGTTGAAGTCGCACTCGCCGCCGGATGGGGCGTCGAGCGTGCGGCGCGACTCTTCGTATGGCGTGAACGTACCGCCATGGAAGATGCGGCATTGCTGATAGCAATACTCGAGGTCGAGGCCGGACTTCATGCCTCGGGCACAGATCTCGGTGCGGTTGGTGTTCTCGGCGAGTAGTTGCAGACAGCCGAAGTATTGGTCGGCGCATTGGTTTCGGCAGGCATTGCCTTCGGCCGTTTCGGCTTCGTATTGAGGCGGCTGAATGGTGAGGCCGCAGCTGGTGAGAATGAGCGCGGCGAGGATGGCGAGTAGTGCGTGCGTGATGTTGATAGGTCCCCCGTTTGATTTGTGGAAGCTCGGAGTTGCGATTGCGCGCAACGTAGTGCTCGGCCGTCGGAGGTGGCAAGAAGGCGGTGGGTTGGTTTGATCGGGTGACGAGGGAGGTCGCGCCACGTCCGAGGCTTGGCGGCCGCGGGCCTTGCTAATCGGTGGCAACGTCGAAGACGACCTCGCCCACCGCGACCGATTTCACGCCTTACGATCAAAACTCGATCTGAGCCGCTGGAGAGTTTTGGCAACCGTTGATAGCGTCATCGTGATTGACGGACGTGCATTTGGTGGAAGAGCTCCACCACAATCATCAGGAATTCCACGTTGGAGGGGACATGCAGAAGCTTTGGCTTGCCATTCTCAGCACTTTGTTGTTGAGCGCGCCGATGACCGCATTCACACACCCAGGGCTGAAAGACGCCAAGGGCTGCCATACGAAGGATGACGGTACAGGTTACCATTGCCATGAGTCAGAAGCGTCGGCGAAAACAGAAGAGAATTCTCAGTCGCAGGATAACGCGGCTGCTTCACCAGCCTCAAAAGGCGGGGACGACTCTGAGACCGATGTTGCGGGATCTGTCGACACCGATGGCTGCGACTTTGATAGTATTGACGGGCAGCTCGTGAAATTTCATCAGCCTGCGGACCTCAAGAAGTACGGCTTTCAACTATGGAGTGAGAAGCCGAAGCTGGTGGGCGCCGGTATGGCACACGAAAAGCTGCAGGGTAAGAAGGGCAAGCTACTCAGTGAGCCCTTGACCCACGACAGTCGTGGCGTAGAAAAAACGTACTATCAGGTTGTTCTCGAGAATTGCTCGAAGGTTTATTCATCGACGCTCGGATCCTCAGATACCGGGACGGCCCTGCAAGACACAATGGCATCCAGGAGCGTCTACTACGTGCTCGAGGATGGTATGGATGCGATTGTGACTCTTCCTCACAGCCGGCTTCGGGCCCGCGATGGAGCGTGCGTGAGACGCAGCCTCCCCGCCGCTGACGGAAAGGGCTATAACGTCACAATTGAAGTCTGCATGCGCATTGGTGCCCCAAAAACACTCGATGACGACAAAGTGCCGCGCATCCAAGTTCTCGTGCGTGGGCGTGAGCACCTGGTCTACGGCAAAGCATGGCAGTTGATCGCGAGCCGGGATGGGGAGCGTTTGTACAAGGGACGTCTCGGAGACAACCGGCCCACACTACTCGACTGCAGTCAACACGGCTGCACCCATTTCACGGTAAGCACCCCAATATCGGGCAAGAAGCTCACTGAAGGTGAATACACGTTCCACTTCACCTATGCGCAGAATACCGACAGGCAGCACAAGTTGCGCATCAAGCTGGCCCCAGAAAAGAAAACCGAAGAGGCTGCATCGACACAAGAGTAGAAGGGTCATATGAGCTGCAACGGACGCGAAGGCCGACCACCGGTTCAGCGCGACCTCCATGACGTCGCAGAACAGTGCGATAATGCTCTAGTAGCCGTCGCGTATCTGCTTCGCTGAACTATGCTCCTTCTTGCTCAAACCACTCGAAGATCGGTCGTGAGACATCATCTTCCGGAATTTGTTCGAGTTGCAATGATGCCGTTCTGCGCAAAACATCTCCTAGAATCGGCAGGTATTCGACGGCACGAAAGACGAACGAGCCCTGTTCGATATCGGTAGCGTCGAAGACGACTTCGAGTACGCGCGACGCTCCTACGAATGCAACAGCTCGCCATAGGAATCTCGGCATCTGCTGTTCGAGTAATTTCCGACGATATCTCGGGCGTATATCGCAGGAGGAAATATCGCTCTTAAAGTCAGTGATGGTGGACAGAAAAATATCCCATTCAAGTTGTTGGCCAACCATCGTCAGCATACCGTCTTCCCTCATCTCTTCGAGGTATATGTCGAACGCGTCTACGACGTCTAAGACCGCAGCAAAGGGAACGCGTATCTTGTGATAGACCGGAACAATGAGATTCAGCGGCGCTGCCTTCGCTGTGTAGAGTGTCTCCGGTGCGGACTTACTTCGCCATGAGGTCTTCCAGCAGCGCTCTTCCATCTGCCCCCACTCGTTCTCCCACTCGGTAGGTTCATCCTCGTATTCGATACGAGCGAACGGTCCAACACCGTCGTCGTGCACATAGAGCTTGTCGATACGCTCTGAGAGTAACCGAAGCTCTTGGTCCTCATCGCGTTCATCATCTGGAAGGCTATACCCTGTGACCGCCACCCCATGCCGACCCATCACACGATGCGGATCATCTTCGACATCAATTAGTTCGAAGTTCAAATAGCTCGGGATTCCAGCGCGCAGATAGGCGTACGCAGTGCGTCGCAGAACATCGGGATCCCTTGCGGAGAGGATTAGAGGTTCCAAACCGGTCCATTTGATCGCGCTTGCCACTTCATGGGCCGTCAGCCCACTATTTGGAAAGACGCGGTTGGCCGCCCCGCTCGTCGCCGCCTTGGTAATCTCCACGGGCGTCGGAATCGCGTGCTGAAATAGCGACGCGGTCGCCTGAAAGATCGACCATAACGCGCTCGTCGCGCATCGAGCTACCGCAGTGTCTTGTTCTTGGAATGGGAGGCTTTCGACCTGGAGGTCGATGCCGAAGAGTTGCGCATTGCATGGGCGCGTCGTCGGATAGGACCGCCGACCACCATCATCTTGGTATGTAGCGATGCACGTTCGACCGATGACGGTTTCGGGCAATGGCTTGACAACCAGAAACCCGCGATAGGCTTCGCGAAGTTGCGCGAGTGCCTCTTCGTCTTGGGACTCGAGCACATCTTTAAAATGACGCTCGTTAAACTCCCCAGCGAAGAAGTGAATACGCTTGCAAAACCTAGTGCTGGGATCTGGAAATACATATGCACCTGAGCCGACCAGCCCCCCGATGA
>CAYLTX010000312.1:0-3687 GCA_964386725.1 uncultured Bradymonadales bacterium
CCGGGGGTCCAGGAACTGCTTAACGGCTACGGATTCGGGCCGCACGGGATTTAAGGCGCCGTTGTTCGGGCGCCGCGCCGAGCGTATTGCAGCGAGGCTTCTGTAGCCCCGGGCGACCGTAGGGAGTCCGGGGTTATCCGTAGAATGATTCGTTCTTCTCGGCCTTCTCGACGATGATGTCGGCCGGGCGAAGCCGGTCGCCGAATTGTTCGGCCAGCCGGATCATCTGGCCGGCGACGTTGGGCAGGCCTTGGGAGTCTGCGTGGCGCAAGATCCCGCCGCGAAACGGCGGAAAGCCCAGCCCGAAGATCACCCCGATGTCGATGTCCCGGGGGTGCTCGACGATGCCCTCCTGCAGGCAATAGGCACATTCGTTGAGCATCGCCAACCAGCAGCGCTGCTGGACGACCTCGTGGTCGACTGGCTTGCGGTCGCGGCCGCCGGGGAGCAGATCGTAGACGGTCTCGTCGACCTTTTTTCCGCGGGAGCCGTCGTAATCGTAGAAGCCTTTCTCGTTCTTCTTGCCCTTGCGGCCGTCGGCAGCAACCGCCTTGAGCGCGGTGGGCGCGTCCCAGCGCTCCTCGAAGGCCTCCTGGAGCGTCTTGGCGGCCTTGAGAGCCACGTCCATGCCGACCTCGTCGACCAACTTCATCGGCCCGACCGGAAAGCCCCACTCGGTCATCGCCTCGTCGATGTCCTCGATGTAGGCGCCCTCCTGGAGAATCCAGCCGGCCTCGTTGATATAGGCGCCGATGACCCGGCTGGTGAAAAAGCCCGGCCCGTCGTTGACCACGATACAGGTCTTGCCCATCTCGCGGCCGACCTGCAGGGCGGTGGCCACCGCCTTGCTTCCGGTGCCCTCGTGGCGGATGATCTCGAGCAGCGGCATCTTGTGGACGGGACTGAAAAAGTGCATCCCGAGCACTTGCTCCGGATTCTTGGACGCCTTGGCCAGCTCCGAGATCGGGATCGTCGAGGTATTCGAGGCGATGACCGCCTCGTCGTGGGTATGCTCCTCGAGCTCGCCGATGACCTGCTTTTTGAGGCCGACGTCCTCGAAGACCGCCTCGATGACCAGGTCAGCCTGGCCAAAGCCGGAGTAGTCGGTGGTGCCGCTGAGTCGGCCGAAGGTCACGTCGCCCATCGGCTCGCTGATCTTCTTTCGCTTGACCAGCTTGTCGATGAGCTCCTTGCTATAATTCAGGCCCCAGCTCAGCCCCTCGTCGTCGACGTCCTTGAGGCGCACCTCCCAGCCCTTATAAGCGGCCACCTGCGCGATGCCCGCGCCCATCAACCCGGCGCCGATGACGCCGATCTTGTCGACCGGATAGGCCTTGGTATTCCAGGGGAAAGGCTTGGCCTTGTCGACCTCCTGCTTCATGAAGAACAGGTTGATCAGGTTTTTGGCCACCTCGCCTTTGACCAGCTCGGCGAAGGCGTCGGCCTCGGCGTCGATCCCCGCCTCGAAGCCGTCTTTGAAGCCGGTCTCGATAACGTCGATCGCTTTGAACGGCGCCGGATAATGTTGACCGGCATTCTTGCGGGTCATCTCGCGCGCCTGGTTGAAGATCAGCTTTCGGGCGGGCGTCTTCGCCGCCAGATTGACCACCTCGCCGGGGTTGGAGAAGACGTCCTTGAATCGGTTCTTGGGCCGTTGTCGCCACTCGCCTTTTGCGTACAGCTCGCGGGCCTTATCAGCGGCGACCTCGAGCAGGATGCCCGGGTGGACGACGTCGTCGACGAGGTCGAGCTTTTTGGCCTTTCTGGCCGAGACCTGCTTGCCGGTCAGGATCATGTCCAGGCCGGTCTGCAGACCGACAAGCCGGGGCAGCCGCTGCGTGCCGCCCAGCCCGGGGATCACGCCGAGCTTGATCTCGGGCAGCCCCATCTCGGTGCGCTCGGAGTTGCTGGCGATGCGCGCATGACAGGCCATCGCCAGCTCCAATCCGCCGCCCAGGCAGGTGCCATCGACGGCGGCGACCACCGGAACCGCCAGCTGCTCGAAGCGGCCCATCAGCTGGTGGCCGCGCTCGATCATCGGGCGGATGTCTTCGGGCTCGTCGGCCAGCTCGAGCAACTCGTTGATGTCGAAGCCGACCACGAAGTTGCCCGGCTTGCCGCTGTGGATGACCACCCCTTCGAGCTCGGCGGCGGCGTCGAGCTCGTCGAGGATCTCCGCGAAGCGCTCGGTCATCGGCGTCGACAGGGTATTGACACTCTTGTCCTGCACGTCGATGCACACGTACGCGATGCGCTCGTCGATGCGGACCGAGGCGTATTGGGCTCGGGTATCGTCACTCATGATCGTCCTTTCGTCGGGTGAGGTGTCGTCTCAAATTTTGGTGGTAACGCGGGCATTGAAGCACTTATGACGCGGTGCGTCAAACGCTCTATCGGGCGCTGCGAAATGACACACCGGGATCCACGCGCGGCGCACGCAACCTAATCGCGCAAGGGCGACAGTCGAGCTATTCGAAAGGAAAAAAAGCCCGAGGCAAACACGCCTCGGGCTCAGATCAGGGGGGTCGGAGGGCAGGTCGGGCTTAGAGGATATGCCCGGACTTCTTTCGCTTGGTCTCCAGGTAGCGCACGTTATGCGGGTTGGGCAGCACCTTGATGGGGCGGCGATCGCTGATCGTCAGCCCCTCGCGCTCGAGGCCCTCGACCTTGCGCGGGTTGTTGGTGATCAGCTCGACGCTGTCCACGCCGAGGATGCGTAGCATCTCGGCGGCGACGCCGTAGTCGCGCAGATCGTCGTCGAAGCCCAAATGAAGGTTGGCCTCGACGGTGTCCATCCCCTCGTCCTGGAGGCTGTAGGCCTTGATCTTATTGGCCAGCCCGATGCCCCGGCCTTCCTGGCGAAGATAGAGAATGACGCCCTTCTCCGCGTCGGCCAGCACCTCGAGAGCGTGGTCGAGCTGCTCGCCACAGTCGCATTTGAGACTCCCGAAGACATCGCCCGTCAGACACTCGCTGTGCACGCGGGTGGGGACTTCCTCGTGGCCGTCCACCTCGCCTTTGACGATGGCGATATGCTCTTTGAAGTCGCGGTTGTTCACAAAAGCGACGATTCGAAATTTGCCGTATCGCGTCGGCAGGTTGGCCTCGGCGTATTTTTCGACGACGAGGCCGTCGGCCTGCTCGAGTCGGGCGCGATCGGCTTCACTCAAATCGACATGGGCCGCCGAAAGAGGGCTTTGCATCTTCTCACTCCACTTGCGTCAGGAACCTCACGGGTGCCGTCAGTCGTCGGCGCTTACCACCCGTTCCACTGACTGCTCACCCAGCATAAAACAGCTTTGCTGAGCGACAAAGGCGATCTCCTGTCATCCGTCCCTTGAACGTCTGGATGTCCAGACGGATTCCTCGGGGGACCGCGCCGGTCGGAACGTGGCTACGCCGACTCCAGCACAAAATAGCCGGTCGTCGGCGCACGTCAACTGTCGGCCGCGCACTCTCATCCTTCCCTGTATGAGATGCAGCCCGAGCGCACAAGGTTCAAAAAAAGCGGGCTTGGGCGAACTGCGGGCTTGGGGCGCGGGGAGAGTCAACGGCAAACCGCGGGCTTGGGGCTTGAACGGCGGGCTTGGGGCTTGGGGCTTGGGGCTTGGGGACAGTCAACTGCAACTGCGTTTAGAGTCAACTGCAACTGCGTTTAGAGTCAACTGCAACTGCGCAAAAACCCAC
>CAYLTX010000313.1:0-3668 GCA_964386725.1 uncultured Bradymonadales bacterium
AGTAGGTACGGCGGGCTTGGGGTACGGCGGGCTTGGGGCTTGGGGCTTGAACGGCGGGCTTGGGGCTTGCGTTAAGGACCGTTGAACAGTGGCTCGATGATGCCCGGGGCGAGGGTGTAGATAAGCGCGATGAATAGCAGGAAGAGCAGCAGCGCGAGCACCACCACGACCGTAGTGGGCGCGACCACTGGCTCGTCTCCGAAGAAGGCCCGAATAAAGCGCTCGACGGCCGTCTTCTCCTTGGGCTGGGCCACCTCCCACTCGCCGGTCTCCAGATCGAGCTCCTTGTCGAAGATCTGATCCCGCGTATCCCATTGCTCCAGGTCGAAATCAGCAGGCGCAGGCTCGTAGGTGTCGACGCGGCCGTTTTCGCGCAGTCGGCGCAGAATCGACTCCAGGCGATCGCGGACCTCCTGGGCGCTCTCCGGGCGTTGCTGGGGCTGCTTTTCGAGCAGATGATAGGTCAGATCGAGCAACGCGCCGGGGATGTTCCCGCTGATGCGCGACTCGAGGTTGGGCACCTCCTCGAATTTATGGGCGCGCATCAACTCGAGGTCGTTCTCGGCGGTAAATGGTGCCTCGCCGCATAGAGCGGTATAGAGGAGCACGCCGAGGCTATAGAGATCGCTTCGCGGGGTGGGCGGGCGCTCGTCGATGAGCTCCGGGGCGATGATGCCGGGGGTGCCGGGGACCTGGCCGCTGCGGGTCAGATTGAGGTTCCGCGACAGCAGCTTGGCCACGCCGAAGTCCAGGACCTTGATATGCAAACGCTCGTCTTTGTGACGCGTCAGCATGATATTGTCGAATTTCAGATCCCGGTGGATGATGCCCGCTTCGTGGGCCTCCATCAGCGCGTCGCAGGTCTGGATGAGCACCTCGACGATCTCGGCCAGGTTGAGCTTGCCGGCCTTCAGCGCGTCGCGAAAGGTCTCGCCGTTGACGAACTCCATCGCCAGGTAGGTCAGCCCGCCGACGTCGCGGCCGGCGTCGATCAACGTGACGATATTCGGGTGGGACAACGAGGAGACGACCTCGATCTCCTGGGAGAAGCGCTGCACCAGATCGGCCTCGCTCGACAGTGTCGGCCGCAAGATCTTGACGGCGACCGTGCGGCCCACGCTGAGCTGCTTGGCCTCGAAGACAATGCCCATCCCCCCGCGGGTGAGCACCTTCGCCAGCCGGAATCGCCCGTCCAACACACGCCCGATCAGCGCCTGGGGCGCGTCGAGGGGCTTGGTGCCGTGGCGCTTCTTCTTGGCTTGGGGCCGCGTGGTCATCCGTTCAACTCCACCAGCAGTGTGGAGACGGGTTGAAATGCACTATCTAGAACACCCTCAGGATTACACGAATACCATCGAGAATGCGAGCTTGGCCAGCCGGCGCAAAGGCCCCACCAAGAAAATAAAGGGAGCGGCGAAAATCGCCGCTCCCTGTCGTTCTTTATTGTGTTTTAGATGCTCGACGAGCGCCTATTAGTTGGTGCGAATGCATCCACTCGCCCCACCGGTCCGGCCGGTCTTATCCTTGAGGATGCGGATGCTCGGCTGGTCGCGCTTGACCTCTTGTTGCTTGAGGTAGCTGACCGACTTGGACACGCTCTCCTTGCACAAGTGATGGGTCGAATCCATCGGCATCGCCTCGCGGCAAAGCGCGTCGATGGACACGCCTTTATAATTCTCGCGAAGCTTCTCGGTCACCTGGCGCAGATTCTCGGTGCCGTCGGAGTCGGCCTCGACGCTGCGCACGGCTCTCGAGGTGTTCAGGTTCTCATCGACGTCCTGGAAGAGGACCGCGGCTCCGACGACCTCGACCAATGTCTGCCACTGACCATCGTTGATGCGGTCCTGGCAGGGCTCATAGCGGCGGCGAAGATCGAAGAAGTTCTTGAGCGCCTGGTAGCGCTCGATGCCCTGGGCGTCACGCGCGGCGGCGTATTCGACCCACAGGCCGGTGTGCAGCGTCTCACAAGACTCGGCGTTTCTGCGCAGCGAGCGCTTGTACAGGGTGCGTGCGCGGTCGCGACTCATCTCGCGCGGTGCCCACATCGCCGCCCAGGCCAGGTTATTCTCCATGACGCCGTTGGAGGGGTTGCCGATCTTGCGAAGCCCCTTCTCGAGGGTGGTGACCGCCTCGGCATGGTCGCCGAGCACGATCTGGTGGTAACCCTTCATATTGTACAGGGCTTCGGAGGCGGGGTAGTAGCGCAGCCCCTGTGATGCCACCGCCGAGGCCATGCGCGAGTTATTCTTTTGCTCGAAGCACGAGCCGTATACCAACCAATCGGTCTCCGACCACGATGCCTTGTCGTGGCCGAGCACCTCGCGTATGCCGCTGCACGACTCGGTCGTGTGCGCCACATAGAGTTGGTCGGGTTGTGGATTGCTGTCCTGTGCAACCTTATAAGCCAGCGTGCCCACGGCCGAGAAGGCCAGAAGCGATATCGTGGCAATCGTGGCTGAAGCAGGGCTGGAGAAGATGGTCCGTGGGGTGATCGCCATGGTGTGTTCCTCGCTGTGTGGGTTTGACTCTACCCAACAGTATAGAAAATCGTGTCGTTAGGCTCAACAGTCACAAAACACTCGGCTATTCCGAGCACTTTGCTCGTCGCCTCTCGCTTCACTGATTCAAGTTATGCACCCGACCCGACCTCGGCCAATCCGTGAGTCAAAACAGCTTGCTCCTCATCGTTGACTGACTCGAAGCCCAGCCGCAGCACGCCTGCCTCTTCGGCCTCCTCCCACATCCGCGTGGTCACCGTCTGACCGGGAAATACCGGCTTGGAGAAGCGTACCTTGATGCGCTCGAGGCGGGGCGAATCACCGTCGCAGATCCCGTCGACGATCGCGTTGGCTGCAAAGGCCATCGTACACATGCCGTGCAAAATCACGTCGGGCAATCCGGCCGCCTTCGCTACTGCGGGATCTGTGTGGATCGGATTGCGGTCGCCGCTGGCTTCGGCATAAATGGCCGGCTTTTCGGGCCCGACACCCTGGGACTCCTCGTAGACGATCTTCTTGCCGGCGCCGTCGCTTGGCGCAGACTTCTTGTCGGCGGCATTGCTGGTTGCCTTCTTGGCGGATCCGCCTTTGGGTGCCCGGATAAACAGCCCGGCGGTCGCCTCGCTGACCACCTCACCTTCACAGTCGAGCCACATGCGAACCGTCAGAAGCTCGCCGCTCGACTTCTCTTCGATATCGGCAATTTCAGCGCGCGCAGCACACACATCGCCGGGCACCAGCGGCCGATGAAAGCGCATATCCTGCTCGCCGTGGACCAGCCTGAGCAGGTCGGCCTCGAGCCGCTCGTCGGTCAGCGCCTCCTCCATCGCCCTGTGCAACAAGCGCTGCGGAAAGAGCGGCGTAGCGATGATCCCGCCCTCGCGCGACGTGTCGACATGCTGCGGGTTGTCGTCCTCGATCGCCTCGGCAAAAGCGACCATCTCGTCGGCCTCGACCTCCCGCGCGGGCAGCTCGTAGGTCTCCCCGAGCATCTCCCGATTCAGCCCCTTGCCGGACTTCTCACCTGATTTACCCACACTATCTTCGAGCGTTCCCATCTCTTACTCCCATAAATAGTTACACAAAGCGCCGTTGACTTTTGCCTTTCCCCAAGCCCCAAGCCCGCAGTTCCCCAAGCCCCAAGCCCCAAGCCCGCAGTTCCCCAAGCCC
>CAYLTX010000314.1:0-3633 GCA_964386725.1 uncultured Bradymonadales bacterium
GCGTGGAGGCGTGGAGGCGTGGAGGCGTGGAGGCGTGGAGGCGTGGAGGCGTGGAGGCGTGGAACCTTTGAACGTTGCTTTCATGGAGTCTTGGAAGAGCACATGGAGCAGCTTGGAGGACATGGAGGCTGCCGCCCGCAGTTTCAATGGATTCAAAGCTGCTCCAAGGGCTCTACCATGCCTCCACGGATCCAATGTTCCATGGTTCAAGATTCCATGGTTCAACGATTCCAAGGTTCCGTGCTTCCACGCAGAGATCGTTGCACCGATCGGTCAGTTGAGCCACTATCGGCGCGACCTAGCAGTAAGGAGCAAAAAATGAGCGAAGAGCTACCAAACGACATCATCATCGAATCGCTGACCGTCGGCCCGATCCAGACCAACGTCTACGTGGTCGGCTGCCGCGAAACCGGCCAGGGAGCGATCGTCGACGCCGGCGGTAACCCCGACGGCCTATTGGGGCTGGCCGAGGAGCACGGCCTCGAGATCGACAAGATCTTGCAGACCCACGCCCATATCGACCACGTCGCGGCCATCCCCGAGATCAAAGAGTCCACCGGCGCGCCGATCTTCCTGCATCCGCACGACCTGCAATTGTGGCAGGCCGCGCCCCAGCAGGGCCAGATGTTCGGGATTCCGGTCGAGCCGCTTCCGGCGGCTGACGAAGAATTATACGACGGTCAGATCATCGAGCTGGGCATGCTTCGCGCCGAGGTCATGCTGTTGCCCGGCCACAGCCCGGGCAGCGTGGCGTTTTATTTCGCCGACCAATCGGTCGTGCTCAGCGGCGACGTGCTCTTTGCGGGAAGCATCGGGCGAGTCGATCTGCCCGGCAGCGACCGCAGCGCGATGAAGGCCTCGCTCGAGCGGATCAGCGGCCTGCCCGACGACACCCGCGTGCTCAGCGGCCACGGCCCGGCGACCTCCATCGGTCGCGAGAAGCAGATGAACCCCTTTCTCAAGCAGAGTTGGTAAGCGCTAGCCGCCGGTGGTCAACACCCAGATGATCGCCGCCATCAACCCCACCAAGATGAGCACGCCGGCCACCAGAAAGGTCCGCTGGAGGCCGCTCATCGAGCTCTTTTTGCTCCTGGCCATGCGTTGGACCTGCTCCTTGGCGTCGTCTCGCGAGCGCTTGGTCTTCGAGTCCGCACTCGAGGCGCGAGCTCGACGGGGCTCCCGACCCGGTTCCTCCAACCCTACTTTTTGGGTCACATCACGGCTGTCGACGATCGGGTCTCGCTCGCCGCTGTCGTCGCTGCGCTCCAGCTCATCCTTTTGAAATCGTTGGGTGGTCTCCTGCGACAACGCCCGACGCTCCGAGGAGGTATCGGCGGGGAGTTCTTCACCGTCGTCTGCGGACGGTCGGTCGAAGGGCTGAGTGCGCTCCTTGGAATCGACGGAGCCTGCTGCTTTGGGACGCTCGACCGGCATGGTCATGGTGCTGTCCGCCGAGCTTTCCTGGCCCGCCCCGCGGTCCTGGAGGATCTGCTCTTGGAGGCGTTTGGCGTCGAGCTGCATCGTCTCGTCGGCGCTGTCGACGGCCGGCTGTTCGCGTTCGGTGGTGATGAGGTCCTGGAAGCGAGTGATGTCGAGCTCGCCGGTTCGATCGACGGCGATCTCATCGGCCATCATCGCATATTCGAGCAGCTCGGCGGGGATCGGCGCGGTGTCGGTGTCGGTCTGGTCGAGGTCGACGCGATTATCTTCGAGCTCGAGCAGCGCCGAGGTGAGCTCTTTGACGCTCCGGAAACGACCGTGGGGCTTCTTGGACAACGCCTTGAGGATGATCTGCTCGAGCTGCTCGGAGACCTCGGGGCGCAACTCGCGCGGCGGAGTCGGCCGCGCCTCGACCTGCGCCATCATCAACGCAAATTCGGTCGAGGCGTTAAACGGCACGTCGCCGGTGCACAATTTATAGATGGTCACGCCCAGGCTGTAGATGTCGGCGCGGCCGTCGATATCCTTCGAGCCGACGATCTGCTCGGGGCTCATATAATGCAGCGTGCCCACGGTCGTGCCCGCCTCGGTCAGGTCTTTGCCACGCTCGACCTTGGCCACTCCGAAGTCCATGATCTTGGGGACCATGCCCGCCGGGGTGGGGTCGAGCAAGATATTGCTGGGCTTGATGTCGCGGTGGATGATCCCCTGGTGATGGGCGAAGCCGACCGCCGAGAGCACCGGCAACATCAGCTCGAGCAACTCCTGGTTATCCAGAGGGCCCTGCTCGACCAGATATTCTTCGAGGGTCGGCCCGTCGATGAACTCCATGAGGATGGACAGCTGGGGCTGCTCGATGATCTCATAGACGTCGATGATATTGGGGTGGTCCAGATATCGCTGGATGCGCCCCTCATCGAGAAAACGCATGCGCACCACCTCGTTCTGGCTGTAGAACGGGTAGAGCACCTTCAGCGCCACCTTGCGCCCGGTCCTGCGATCGTGGACCCGGTGGACCGCCGCCATGCCGCCCTCGGCGACTTGCTCCTCGACCACATAGCGGTCCAACAGAACCTCGCCGGGCTCTAGGGTGCCGGCGGTCGATTTGTCTTGGGCGGTCATCGGAACGTAGATCCCTGCATTAGAGGCTCCCGTCAGTCTAGAGGATGTAGACGATTGCGCAAAGAATTGAGCTTGTTAGTGTTTTGTATACGTCACCGACGAGTGCATTGACGCCCGCAGATGCGCTATCATGCTGGCCAAGAGGAGCGCATGACTCGGAGCAGTCAGTGGACGAGGATGAAGCCACAAAGTGGGGATGGAAGGCCGCCGCGGTGCTGGTCCTGGTGGGCCCGCTGGCTCTGGGCGTATGGCTGATCGCCGCCAACCCCGCCAAGAGCACCGACGAGCCGGCCGACTTTGCCTCCTTCCGAGGCGCTGACGCCGGCGAAGCAGCCCGAGAGGCCGATAGGCCCGCCGGTGCCGGCCCAGACCACGCCCGTGTTCGGAGCGCCGACGACGGCCCCGGCGCTCGCCTCGCCGGTCGCGCTGGTCGCCCTCAGCGCGCTGGCCGCCATCAGCGTGCAGGTCACGATCGACGTCCGATCGTGCGGCCGGATGCGGCGCCTTATCGTGCCGATCGAGACGACGCCGACGCGGCCGACTCCTCGAGCGCCGCCGAATCAAAGCCCCAGTGGAAAGACCCCGTGCGCCAAAAAGTCCTCGGCCAGAAGACGTGGATGGCGAAAGTCCCCGAGGCCGAGATGGCGGCCATCGACGAGGAGATCGACCGCGAGCGCCCCGAGCCCTACCAGATCGATCTCGACCTGCGCCGCACCGCCATCGATGCCACCCGCGGCGTCGTCCACGGATGCTTCGACCGGCTCCTGGAGCGCCTCCCCACGGCCAGCGGTCGACTCAGCGTGTCCTTCGACCTCGTCGCCGACGGCGAGCAGGCCCGTCCTCATAACGTCGCCATCCCGGCGCTGGTCGAACTGCACGATCCCGGCTTCAAAGCCTGCGTCCTCGACGAGGTCGCCCGCATCAGCCTGCCCACCGAGGAAACCGGCGTCCTCGCCGTCGAATACCCGTTCCTTTTCGACAAAGCCCCAGGGCAGGATGCCCTGGCACCGGAGTAGGCCTTCCTGGCCCCCGAACCCCTGCCGTTAAGCCGTTCCTGGACCCCCGGACCCC
>CAYLTX010000315.1:0-3630 GCA_964386725.1 uncultured Bradymonadales bacterium
TGAGCGCCGCCGTGCAGCATGAACAAAAGTTTACCGATCAACGCCGATCACACTCCTCTCGACCTCGCCGCGATTACTGACGTACTACCCGGCAATTGGAGTCGGGCGCTCGAGTTTTCCACTGGTAACGGCGAGGAAACCAACTACGCCATTGGTTACCTTGAGCGTTTCCCGCTCGTACAGATGATGATTGCACCCGACGCTGACGACGAAGGTCGCCCCGCCTGGCGAGCGGTTGTTCACGGCGCGGGTAACGGTATTGCTGTTGCCAGTCGTCCGCACCGCACGCTCGTCTCGCTACTAATGGCCATGCGCAAACAGTTGTCCGGCTGCATGAACCTGATTGAGAATGATGCTCGTGCGTTTCAGCACGAGTGGTGGGCACACCCTTCCGCCGACGAGTATTGTCAACCACCTGGTGAGGGTGAACAGTGGCCCGATGACCTCCAACGAGAGGCCTTCGAACATTGGTTTGCTGCAGTGGCCACTAGGCGGCTGCTACCACTTGCGGCCCGTCTCACCGCCGTTGCGATTAGCCCGAAGTTATTCGAGGGCCCGCCACCACCAGAGCGGTTACGGCTAACGAGCGACGCTGTGTTCGCGCTTGCGGCCGAGCACGATGTCGAGCCCATAGCGGTCGAGGAAGACGACGAAGAGGAACTCGATATCGACGAGCTGAACGAACTCGTGCACGGCCCTCGACGGTCGGAAAAACTCCCCGATCCGATCAAGAGCAGTTTGCTCGGGTTGTACGTCGACTGCTGCGAACCATTCGAAGATGGGCGCCCGATAAATGGCACCTACGAAGGTTCGTACATGCAAGCCGCGCGTCTTGTGATGCAATACGCATAACTCTGGGCCAGGTGCTCAAATAGTGCGAACTCGTCACTTTATGATCACTGTTCGCGCTATTAGCACGAACCCGAACGAATGAAGAAACCCGCTGAGGCCCAATGTTTTAGCGGGTTTCTTCGAGTCGGGGCGCATGGATTTGAACCGGGGACCCTTTGCACCGAACTATGATTCGGTCATGGGTCGCAAGGGGGCGTGTTTTCTGGCTTTTCACGAAGCTTCTACTCGCCAAGCCATTCCTCCATCAGCGACTCGAGATTTCGCTCACGGTGGAAGCCGCGCTTCTCGATAAGGCGCACGGCCTTCAGGGCCGCGTCGCGCTCCGCCGGGTCGAGGTACGCTGCCAGATTATTCAAGTCGATGGAGTCTTGCGGGCGTGTCGTCGGATCGGCCGATAATAATTTGAGCGCGAACAGATGTCCTGGACGAGCGACAGGGACAGTTATGTCTGGAGCAATCTCAAGGTGACGTGCCTCCGCTGTAACTTCGGGTTCAATTCCGGAGGAAGCGAAGAGCAGGTCGATGACGACCTCATTCTCACTGCCAGGGCGATGAGACCGAATGGTGGCGAGACGATTGGTGACGTCCTGCTCGATGACCGAATGAATCACGAACCCAGACGCCGTCCACGCGTGAGCAAACTGCTCTGCTTCCTGGTCATCGTCGACGGCAACAACAATATCGATATCACGGGTAAACCGTGGCTCGACATAGGTCGACACTGCCAACCCACCCACAAGTGCCCAATCCTTGCCGAGACGGGCGAGGACCTCGGCAGCTTGGGCGAGCGTTTCAAATAGGTTTGTGGTCATCGTGAGAGGAGGGAGGAGGGTTCCACATGGCGCCAAATTGGACCCTCGTAGCCGGCGTCGGCGCGACTCAGCAACCAGTCATTCAACCGCTGGCGAATCGCGGTGTCGTTCTCGTCCGGATGAGCCCGGCGCAGTTGAACCAGCCGCATTTGAATGCCCGATGCCATTAGATCTAGCGCAGTCCGAAGTCTCTGAGCGCAAGCGTTGTCGCTTTGATCATCCATCGAGTGGACCCATGAGGTGAAATCGACTTGGTGGCCAGCACGGACACGAAAAGGATAGACGCCGTGACTTTGCCGGTCAATCAGACCAGCCCGCAGACGTCGCCGCAGGCCCAAATTCGGGTGGCATCTCAGCCCCTGTCAGTGCGGGTTCGGCAACCACTTGCCGGATTCTCAACGACCACTTGCAGCATTTTTCGTCGACCACTTGCACCTTTGGGTGGGATCCAATCCCACCCAGGGCGAGGTGGTCTCGAAGAGCAAGAAACAACAAAACTCGCTAAGCCATTGCGGCCTAACGGGTTTCTCTAAGTCGGAGCGCCCGGGTTTGAACCGGGGACCCCTTGCACCCCATGCATCGCACAATATTGCGGTGATGGGGCGCAAGGGCTCGTGTTTGCTGGGGTTTCGTCGGTTTTATGTTTCAGCGCATTTCAGCAGAGCAGGGCGATATTGCGCTGCATTGCAGGGCATTCCCACCCAAAATCCCACCCAGTGAGTGCGTCGATTCTCGGTTAGTCTTCTACGGCGTCGATTAATTGAAAGCCCAAGACGTCAGCGACTTCTTTTGCAGTCGCCCGCGCTCTGTCGACCGATGTCTCGCGCACCACGTCCAGCTCGTGTCCGTAACGCCCGTAAAGAGTGATAGCAATCAGACCATCAGCCGTGGTCACGGTGTCGACACGCTTCGCAGTCCGAAACCAAGTCCAAGCAGATAGAGCAGCAAGAACATGCAGGTGTATTGGACTTGCGGATTCCGGGCGACTTCGGTCTCAGGGACAAGTACCTGGACGGCTGCGAACCCGAGCCTTGGGGCTAGTCCATTTGGTCCCGAGCATTCCATAGATAGATGCTCCCGATCAAAAAGAAGCCAACCAGCAGGGGCCCCCAAACTGTCGTATCCCGCGTCGCCCCCTGCCGAAGCACAGCTCGTTCGGGCGCTTTCGGGTCATAATAAACGCTGACCTGCGCTCCCTTGGGATATGCCCTGACCAACTCCTTGGGAGTATCGTCCGGTGCCCCCCAGCGAACTCTGTCGCTTCTGTGTATCCGGCCATCGACAGCGTATTCGTACGTAACTGAGGCATCCGGGTGTGTCCTTCCCTTTATCCCGTCTTGGGTCTCGACGTGTGACTCCAAGATCGTACCTGTCGTCTCAGTCCAATCCGTTGATTGACTTTCCCGGTGCCACGTATGAGCAGAGTAGATTCCGAGGAGTGCAGTGAAAACAAAGCCGAAAATCGCAACACCGGTCACCGATGAGCGCGTATATTGCATTTTGGTGCCTCTACTGTTCGCCAAATGGCCGGCTTCCCTGCTTTGCCGTGGATCTGAGACCAATCGCAGAGTATTCAGCAGCCGTTCCTATTTTCGAGTACAAAGAAGGACTCCGCAGCGTCTCAAGATTATCTGCGTTTCGATGCGCGTGCTCCCACCACCGAAACTGAATATCCGAAGAGGACGGAACTTTCGACGATGCATAGCTACCGGCCGCACCGAGTCCACCGCCCAGTGCGCACGCTAATCCAACACCATCACTCAAGTCGTTTCCATGATAGGCGTTCGCAGTGATCTGTGCGCCACCTCCCGTCACAGCCCCGATGCCGGCGTCGGCTGCAACCGTCGCCGAACGCGCGTAAGCCAAATTCTTCGCCGCAATTGCTCCTCGCGCCGCCCAGGTCGCAGCTCCACCAATTCCTCCGGCCACGGTCGAAATAGCGACTTGGCCGTGGTCTACGCTTCCC
>CAYLTX010000316.1:0-3603 GCA_964386725.1 uncultured Bradymonadales bacterium
GGCGAGCTTGGTCGATCTGGCGGGCGCGTTTTTTGATGCCCGGGTGGTTGGGCTCCTCGGCGCGGACGCGGTCGAGGACCTCTTGGGCCTCGTCGACCAGGCCCTGCTGGATGAAGAAGTCGACCTCGGCCAGCTCGCCCCACCGGAAGGGAACCACGTTCCCCGACGAGCCCCGGTTCATGCGGGTTTGCGGTTGACGATGACTTTCATGCGCCCTTGCCAGGCGCCGTGGATGGTATCAATCTGTACCCGAGGTAATCAGCGAGACGTACGGCGCATACATATAGAGACGGTTTCGCTCTTTGCCGGTAACCTCGCGGACAAGACCTAAGTTTGCGAGCCGCTCGAAAGTTTTGGCGACCGTTGGTGCAGAAACGCCGCTTCGGTCCGCGGCCTCCGGAATCGAGATGACCGGCTTTCGCTGAAGTACTTGGTGGATGCGGTGAGCGGAGCCTGCCGAGCGCCCCAATCCTTGGATACGTTGCCGATCTTGCTCGAAGAGGTCGAGAATGTCGCGGGCTGTTTGCACGGCTTGAGCGGCTGTTTCCGTGACACCAGTAAGAAAGAATCGGACCCATACTTCCCATGCTCCGGTTTCCCGGACCTCTTGCAGCAAGGAGTAGTACGTATCCCGATTCTCCTTGAAGTACAGACTCAGGTACAGAAGCGGCTCGGTAAGAGCCCCTTCAGCACACAGTAGAAGCGTAATCAGCAAGCGTCCCAAGCGGCCATTCCCATCGAGAAACGGGTGAATGGTTTCGAACTGCAGGTGAGCTAGTGCCGCTTTAATCAACGTGGGTGTTCGTCCGAATTCATCGTGAATAAACTTCTCGAGACTCCCCAAGCAGTCCATCACTCGGTCGGGCGGCGGCGGCACAAAAATCGCGTCGCCAGGTCGAGAACCACCGATCCAATTTTGTGATCGCCGAAACTCACCGGGGTTTTTGCGGCTTCCGCGGCCTCCAGACAAGAGTTGCGCGTGAATCTCGCGTAAAAGTCGCAAGGAAATGGGAAAGCCATCATTGCGGATACGACGCAACCCGTGTTCGACGGCAGCCACATAGTTGACCACCTCCTCGACATCATCCATCGGAACGCCCGGCACGCGATCACTCTCATAGACGAGTAAGTCAGACAGGGAGGACTGCGTCCCCTCGATTTGCGAGGACAGAACTGCTTCCTTACGGATGTACATGTATAGGAATAGTGAGGTGTCCGGCAGAATCAGCGACAGCCCGTCGAGCCGCCCTAGCCCCCGGTTTGCACGCTCTAAGAGATCTTGGCCTTCAGCACCAAGCGCCAACGCTGGCTCTGGAGGAAGCGGCTTCGGTAGGTAGGCATCCACGTCCTCACCGCCTGCACTGGTCGTGATATAAGTGCCCGGGCGTTGTCGTTTGGAAGAAGTCATCCTACGAAAATCTCGGGACTAAGGTTTCGTTACACCACCAAATTCAGATCTAACGAAAGTTTCTTTTCCTAGCAAGAGACAACTAAACTTTAGCCGCGAATCTTTCGTTAAGAACGATATCACAGATGTTGGTTTTGGCGGTGGTCATGCTCGTGAGCCTCAGCGGGCGGTGAATTGGAGAGACGCTTCGTCCGATGCTCACCTCTCCGTGAGAATCTCACCGTCACCGGTCGATACAACTTCGACGTACCTTCCTTCGATAAGTCCCTTCTCCCGTAGGTGCGCAAATACAGCGGCCGGTGGCCAACCATGAGGTGCTCCACCGAAGGCAAACCCAGCATCCCGTAGTGAGGACATCAGCTCTGCCAGCTCACTCTCATCATCGTATGGGAGCCTCCACTTGGAGCGTCTAAGGATGGTCCGACTGCCGCCAAGCGCTCGCACGAACTTCAGGCTTTGCCTCGTCGAGCATCGCACGATTACTTCATCAGCGAGTACAGCGCTCACCTTGTCTCGTTTTTCGGTCATCGAGGTCTCCGTTCATCAGGAGCAGGAGAGCAGTTGGACGTCAAGCAGACAAGTCATGTTCGACGAAGGCCGGGGGGTGCGACAACTAAACCACTCCTACTCCGAAACCCGGAGTCTTGGCTTCGTCAGACCAGCGTCTGTCGGTTTGTCCTCAATCCATGTAGCGCTGCTACCTGTCAATCGGCCAAACCGACATCCATCTGGCCTGACTTTGCCAATTTATCCGGTTTCCGAAATAGGAGTGCTTTAGTCTGCAAAAGCCCCCGGGTACTGCCGTTTTGCTTCGAGCTCCGATAAAGGACGGGTGTGGCGAGTTAGAAACTCCCAATAGCTTCCACACTGGCTGCATCGGTGGAGAAATCCCTGACGTTGGTTCGAGCCTATGATCCGCTCTGGCGGCGGCCAGTCACCGTGCCGCGCTTGGCGACAGGAAACGCATCCGTGTTTAGAGTTCTCGGCTGCCATTAGTTCCTCTCATTGCTCGCGGCGCGTCTGACTGACTAAATCGTAGACGCCCGCAACGCTTCACTTCTCCGCGAGAACTTCACCGCCAACCGACTGCTTTTCTCTCATCGCCTTCGGCGCGCTTCGCGCTTTTCTTCCAAGCTCGACCGGCTCATGGGACTCCCTAGTTTTGGACATGTGTCGCGACCACGTTAGCGCAACTTGGCTGCGTGATCATCCGGCGAGTGTAACTATGGGTCGATTGGCGCTCACCCCTCGCCCAACCGAAAGATCTTGCGCGACTCGAACCATGGCTCGAAGGGCGCCCCGTCGTAGATGTCTTCCTTGGGGCCGATGACGAAGGCTGCGCCGGGGCGCATCGTGGAGACGATCGCGGGGAGGATGTCGCGCTGGGCCTGCTCGTCGAAGTAGATGAAGATCACGTATCGACACAACACCAGGTCGAACGGCCCGTCGGGTTGCCGGGTGCGCACGTCCTCGCAGCGAAACTCGACGTCGTGGCGAAACGCGTCAGCCAAACAGTACGGGTCCTGCTCGGGGCCGGTCTGCTCGAAAGCTCGTGCGGCCCAGTCGTCTGGCAGCTCCTTCAAGCTCGCCGCCGGATAGCAGGATCTTCGAGCGCGCTCGAGCATATGGGCGCCGGCGTCGGTGCCGACGATCTCGAGTTCGAGCCCGGGAAACTTCGGGCCGACGTCGAGGTCCCAGCACAGCCGAAGCGAGTAGACCTCCTCGCCGGAGGCACACCCGACAGACCACGCCCGAAGCCGCTCGCGCCCGGCCCGCCGCGCCCTCTCGGCGAGCGACGGGAGGACCTCTTCGCGCAAGGCGTCGAAGGTAGCGCGGCCTCGATAAAAGCGCGAGATGGTGATGCGGCAGGCATCGTCGAGAACGTCCCACTCGCCTGGATGGTCTTCGAGGAAGTCGCGGTAGGCGTCCAGGCTCTCCAGCCCAAGCTCGTCGAGCCGGTCGGCGATGCGGCTCTTTACCTGCCCTCGCACCTTCCGATAGCCAGACCAGCGCCGCCCCAGCCGCGGCAGCGCCCACTGCAGGAAGGCGACCAGATCGTCGTCGGGAATCATGTCGTGTCCGTGTCGTGATTGAGCCGATTTAGGTGCGGTCTTTCGAGATGGTTCGGGTTGTTGAGGTGACCCCTCCGCCTCACGCACTACGTTCGGCACCTCCCCTTGCGCTGAACTACGCGC
>CAYLTX010000317.1:0-3520 GCA_964386725.1 uncultured Bradymonadales bacterium
AAAAAACGCCTCAAGGTTGGTGCGCTGCTGATGCTGACCGCGTCGATGACCGTGACGACCACCAACAGCATCAGCAAGGCGGTGGTCGCTTTGGCGTAGTTGAAGTTGTTGATGTAGGTGTACAGATAAAAGCCGATGCCGCCGGCGCCGACCACGCCCAGAATGCTCGCCGAGCGCACGTTATACTCGAACATATACAGCGTATAGCCGAGCAGCAGCGGCGTGACCTGGGGCACCACGCCGAAGCGAAAGCGCTGGATGCGCCCGGCTCCGACGGTCTTGAGCGCCGTCAGGGGCTTGGTGTCGATGGACTCGATGCCCTCGTAGTAAAATTTGCCGAGGTAGCCGGCCGCATAAAAAGTCAGCGCCAAGATGCCCGGGAACGGCCCCAGGCCGACGATGGCCACGAAGAAGAGCCCCCAAATAATACTCGGGATGGTGCGCAACAGATTCAGGCACAGCCTCGCGACCGCTCGAAGCGGGCCCGGCGAGACGTTTCGCGCGGCCATCACCGCGATGGGAAGCGACAGGACGGCCGCCAGCGTGGTGCCGATGAGCGCCATCTGAATCGTCTCGACGAGCGAGGCGAAGACCGGCCGGGTGACCTTGTCAGAGATATCCGGCGGCAGCATTCGGCCGATGAAGTCGACCGCGTTGTCGACGTTTCCGAAGACCTTCGAGGCGCTGAACTCCACCCCGATCGCCGCCCACACAAACGCAGCGGCCAGCCCCAACACGATCAATGTATAGAATGTCTTTCGGCTCGGGCCCGGGCTGGTCCCGTCGGGCTGCGGCGGCTGGGCCCCGATGAGCGGCTCTCCGTCGGTGACCAGCGGCTCCTCGCCGGCCACGCCCGAGGCGACGCCGTCGCGAATCGCGCCGTCGGCCGCAGCCTCGGGCATCCCGATCGGGGTCAAATGATCATCGCCCATACTCTCGAAGCGTGCGCTCACCTCGTCGGGGTCGCCGTCGGCGACGACGCGACCGGCGCGCATATAAATGACGCGGTCGGCCCATTTTCGGGCCAGGTCGAGGTCGTGAGCGACCATCACCACGGTCGCCTCCCCGTTGCGAATCTCGTCGAGCGTGCTGACCGCCCGATGCGCCCAGTGAACATCCAGCGCCGAGATGGGCTCGTCCAGAAGCGCCACTGACGGATCTTGGAGCAACAATCTCGCCAGCGAAACCCGCTGGCGCTCGCCGCCGCTCAGCCGCGAAATCGGCACTTCGACGCGGTCTGCGAGGCCGAGCATCTCGAGGTAGTCTCGCGCGCGGTCGCGGTCGTCGGCTCTAAAACCACCCAGACGGGCGGAGGGATAGTCAAAGAGCCGGCCGCACAGCACGTTTTTGTGCGCGCTCAACTGCGGGACGAGCCCATGGCTCTGAAAGACCAGCCCCACCTCGCGGTAGTGCTCGCGCGGGATTCTCACCCCGGGCCCGGTGGCGAGACCGGCGACCTCGGCGCTGCCCTCGGTGGGCTCGACGAGCCCACCGAGCACGCGCACCAGCGTCGACTTACCGCTTCCGCTCGGGCCGATGATGGCGACCTTCTCGCCCGAGGCGATCTCGAGCGAGACCCCGTCGAGGGCGCGAACGTCCTGCCCATGCTCGCGGTAGCGAACATGCAGGTCTTCGACGCGTATGGCGGGTGTTTGAGCGGGCATTGATTACTTCTCGTCCGCGGTCTCGGCGTCCTGATCTGCCTTCTTCTTCTCTTCGGCCTTGTCCTTGTCGCCGAATCGTGCCGCGCCCTCTTCGTCCCCGACCAACTCGAGCGACTCTTGAAGCGCAGCGACGTGCTCGTCGTGGGTACGCTCGACGAGCTTTTTAGCGCCGTAGACGCTCTCCAGAAGCTCCTGATTCTCGTCTTCATTGAGCGACAAAATCGCCTCTTTGACCTTGGCCTTGACCTCGTCGGGCAAGTCGCCGCGGATGCCGATACCGTGGGTGGGGACCGGACCCTGCTTGGTCAGCACTTTGATCTTGGCCTGGGTTTCCTCATCGAGATAGCGCCCCGGGGCGTAGTCGGAGGCGGCTGCGGCGTCGACCTTGCCCTCAGCCAGCGCCCGAAGCGCCTGCTCGTAGCCGCCGGCGTAAATCACATTGCCGAAGAAGCTCTTCGGATCACCGCCCTTCTCGATGTGGCCTTCCTTGATGACCTTGGCCAGCGGGAAGAGATAGCCCGAGGTCGACGTCGGCGAGGTGAACGCGATCGACTTGCCCTCGAGATCTTCGAGGCTCTCGATGTCGCTGTCCTCACGCACGTACCACTGCGAGTGATAGAACGGCTCGCCGTCGCGCTCCTCGGCGGCAATAAGCTCGACGCCCGCCTCCTGATGCGCGATGAGATAGGGCCAACCGCTAAAATAGGCCACGTCGGCATTCTTGGCGCGAAGCGCCTCGACCACACCGGCGTAATTTGTGGGCAGATAGACCTCCGCCTCGATACCGGTCTGCTCTTCGAGGTACTCGGCGAGCTTCTCGGCGTCGGGGGTGATCGCCTCGGGGTTTTCCTGGGGCTGGAAGGCGTAGACGAGTTTCTCGACGGCGGGCTCTTCGGCCTCCTCCTCCTCGATCATCTCCTTGCCTTCCTGCTCTCCGTCGGCCTCTTTCTGATCCTGTTCGCAACCGGCGGTAAAGAGCAAGCCTGCGGCCAGCAATACGATAAGTTTTTGAAGTCGGGCGTTCATCTGTATGTCTCCATTTCTTTGTAAACTAGAACCTCTATAGAAACCGCGGCATGAATGGCACAAATGAAAATGATTTTCAATACCACCCGCCGGGAGAGCGTCGATCTTCCGTGAACTACGACGCCAGGGACGGCGTCGCTCCGGTTAGGCTTCGATGTTCTTGCGCATCGCCGAGATCGTCTCGGCATACGATTCGCTCTTGAAGATCCCGCTGCCCGACACGAGCACGTTGGCGCCGGCCTCGTAGATCTCGGCGATATTGCCGACTTTGACGCCGCCGTCGACCTGCACGTCGACGTCGGTGCGCCCGTGATGCGCCAGAAGCTCGCGCAGCTCGCCCAGTTTTCTGAGCGTGCTCGGGATGAACGATTGCCCGCCGAAGCCGGGATTGACGCTCATGACCAACACCATGTCGATGTCGTCGACCACGTATTCGACCACGTCCAGCGGCGTGGCCGGGTTGATCGCCAGCGACGCTTTGCCGCCGGCGTTGTGGATGCTCTGGATCACGCCGTGGGTGTGCGGGGTCGCCTCCGGATGAAATGAGACCAGGTCCGCGCCCGCCTCGACAAATTTCGGCGCATAGAAGTCCGGATCGTCGATCATGATATGCACGTCGAGGAATGTGTCCGGAAACTCCGCACGCAGCGCCTCGACCACCGGCAAGCCGATGGTGATATTAGGCACGAAATGCCCGTCCATCACGTCAATATGCAACCAATCGGCGCCCGCCTCGAGCACAGCCGCGCACTCATCGGCAAGTCGGGTAAAATTGGACGAGAGAATCGACGGGGCGATAATGGCGCTCATGGTACTTCCACCTATAATTG
>CAYLTX010000318.1:0-3506 GCA_964386725.1 uncultured Bradymonadales bacterium
CCCGGCATCAGCTAGAACGTCTCCCGAGCCACCACTGTCTTGAGTTTGGCAACCCCCCAATGCGAGAGCGGCAGTCATGAGTAGCAGCGAACAACGTTGAAGCAACTGTCCCATATAGTTCGGTCCCAGCGTTGGCGTTTGCGTTGGCTCGTCGAAAGTTTGCTTGCCTGAGGCACGCCATCGGCTTCACACAGTCCGCCGGTGCGGAGGCCCCCGCAACGTAAAATCCTGTAGCTAAACCGTACATCACCGGCGAGGCTTTCTCACGTGGCTTTCGCTAGAACCCAGAACTTCAATCCCCATGAAGTGCATTCTCCAACGTCGAAGCCAAACGCCCGCATGGCTCGTTTCTTTGCTCCAATCATGGAGGAGCTGTATTTTGCACTACCATATCATCTTTCCCAGCCATTTTCTCTGGGACGCTTCACCGCTTTCGGCCGCCTCGCCGGCGCTTCAGCTAGTTCAGCGGCTCCGCGAGCCTCTGCACAGCAGGGGTCTCGCTTCGCTCAGCTCGAGCCACGGTCTCTCGCTGGGCTTCGAAGCCTAGGTCTTCTCCGCCTGACTTCCACTGAAAAGACAACAACACCAACAGCAGGTCTCGGGGTCCTCCCGTTGGTCGGACTCTTGTAGGTCGGCGGCCCCCCACCTCGGCGCTTCGCCCACACCCACTACGGGGTGAGGGCTGCGGCCGAACCCCCAAGGAGGGCGGCCGCAGTGGAAAAGAAATTACTGACCGTGCTTCTCAAGAGGTGCCTCATGCACACCACGAAGATCGACACCAGCCCCGTTGCCGAGATTCTTTTGACCGCGCTCAAACTTGGCTTCACCAGCTTTGACCGCGCTCCAGGTGGCGATCCGTCTTTCTACGAGCGCGTCGCCATCTCTGGCGACGAGCTCGCCCACCTGATGCGCAAATTCGGCAAGACCATTCGCGGCCTGTCGAAAACCGAGGGCATTACCCAGAAGCGCATCCGCGAGTGGCGACGTGATGGCCTCCAGGGCTTCTACGCCGTCAACGCCGTTTACTGCATCACAGGCATCTGGATTAGGTGATATTCATTTGCCGTTATATTCATCCGGTGTTATATTATGGTTATGGTTGACGTGGTTGGTACAGATGAATTCGTTGCTTGGTATGACAGCCTTAGTGATGCGGATACCGACGCCGTGACTCTCGGTGTCGATCGACTTGCTTCCGCAGGGGTGACGCTTCGATTCCCGTACTGCTCGGGAATCGAAGGCACGGACTACCCGCTACGCGAGTTGCGCATCCAGTCGAAGGGCCGACCCATTCGAGTGTTTTACGCCTTCGACCCAAAGCGGCAAGCCGTCCTGCTTATAGGCGGCGACAAGACAGGAGACGATCGCTTCTACGACCAGATGGTGCCCAGAGCGGAAAAGATCTGGGACACCTATCTCGACGAGCTTGACGATTAAACGGAGAAGGCCATGAAAGTGACCAAGTGGAACGACATCAAACGCAGAAAGCTCAGTGACGAAAAAATCGCCGAGCTCCGTGAGCAAGCCGCCCAGGACGTGCTTGAGATGCACCTCAAGACTTTGCGCGAGCAGCTCGGCATCACTCAGTCCGAGCTCGCCGAACTCATGGACACTCAGCAGCCTCAGCTTTCAAAGCTGGAGAGCCAGGCCGACTTCTTGCTCTCCACGCTTCGCCGCTACGTCGAGGCTCTTGGTGGAGACCTTGAAATCACCGCTGTCTTCGACGACACGCGTATTCGTCTGAGCGGAGTTTAATCACATATTTTCTGAAGGTCTCTGCGGCCGAGGAGCGATCTTATGACCAACTCGAACGCAACTTACGAACTCCGTATCGCCGGCGACCTGGTGCTCGAAACCGATGGCTTTCTCGAGCTCGCCGAGCAGTACGAGAAAGCCGTCGACGAGCGCGGCCGTGAGGCGGTCGAGGCTCGCCGAAATGGCGAGCCTTTTCGACCCGGCCCCTCGCGCCTGGCGAAACGTTTTTCCATTCAGGTGCCGCGATGAAATCCACCGACGATATCGACGTCCTCGAGGACAACGCCCTCTCGTCCGACGATGCAGCTTTGCCGGCGAGGCTTTCTTATCTTACCCCACCTGAACAGCTCGACTCAGTCATAGCTGAACTCGGACCCGCTGCTGTTCGTCCCATCCTCGAGGAGGGACACGGACTCTGCGAAGCCGCGGCCGAACTACGTGACGACGGTCCCTGGTGGGCCCTGCTTTCAGACCTGCTCGAGGAGCTCTGCAGATACAAAGTTAGAGACGGCTGGGAGGTGCTCTTCCACGCTATCAAGCAGGCTGAGGCGAATCAGCCCCCCGAGCTCGACCAGCTTGTCTGTACCGTTGACTCAATCTTGAGCCATCCAGATGCTTAGTTTGGTCGTACATCTCTCAACCTCGCGGCCGAGAGCTAATTACTTCTCGAGGAGCAAACGCCATGTTTGTCCACTCTGACGATGCACACGCCGATCCGCTAGCCCAGCACCTCGGTATGCTCGCAAACCGTCTCGCCGAGAACTACCAGGACGGCAACTATGTCGCTGCCGCCTTCGACCTGGGCGAAATGCAAAGTTACGTCTTCGAGAACTTTACCCATGATTGGTGTGATGGAGTTGTGGACTGGATCACCGACGCCCTCGACATCTGCGAGCGAGCCGCCCGGCTCACCCCCTCGCACTTTTGCGTCATAGTCGACGAACTCCCACATCATCTCGGCCGCACCGAGCCGACCTGTGACTGCCTCAGCTGTAGCGTTCTTGCTGACTATGCCGTCACCGTCGAGCTGGCTGGCGGCCTCGAGGATAGCCGGCGCACTTCGCAGTCCTGCGGTGAGCACCTGGAGATGGTGGCTAATGTCATGCTCGAAAACATGGGCTCGAGCATGCGGATTCGGAACCAAATCGACGTCGCGGCACAGATCTAGACGACCCCTTGCGCACTCCTTGCAGCGCATGGCTTTGGCTGTCCCCCCTCCCGCCCGCCGCTTGGGGCGAGACGGTCGGGACGCGGCACAGCCGACGCCCGCACACACCTTATTTCACGCAAGGAGCCCACCATGCCTGTCACGCGCCAACAATCGATGTTCGTCACCGTCGCCGGCGCCGTCGTTTTCGCCACACACGCCGAAGACGCCAACGGCGACTTCGCCAAGCACCAGGCGTCCATCCGCGAGTTTCTCGCGGCGACCGACCTCAACGGCCCCTTTCGTTGTCGTTTCTACGAAGGCGGACACCCACCTCGTGCCGGTCGATCTCTCGAGGGTGTCGAGGGCGTCGAGTGGACATGGATGAGCCTGAACTGAGAGCTCCGACAGACGACGACTGCTGCTAGCAGGCTGAAAGGCGGACGGTGTTATTGCTTCGTCCGCCTTTCTCAACAGAACCTTTTTGGGGCTTTGTCCCGTCCATACCTTCATTTTTTACATTTTGTTGCGCTTCTCTAACTCGTCCTGCACGAGTTTTTTTAGCTCGCCCATGAGTGCATTGCGCAGCTTTCGGTCGTTCGCC
>CAYLTX010000319.1:0-3367 GCA_964386725.1 uncultured Bradymonadales bacterium
CGCCACTGGGTCAGGCGGCGCCAGGCGCGGGGCCGGCCCAAAATCAGGCACCGCCGGCTTTTGCTCATCGAGCATCTCCATCGCTTTATCGATCGCCGCCTGAAGCTGCGGATCTTCGCCCTTTTGCTGGGCATCCGGCGGAAGCTCGACCTCGATATCGGGGTCGGTCCCGTAATTTTCGACGCCGTAGCCGACATCTTCGAACCAGAACGAAAACTCCGGCTGGGTGGTGATGCTGCCGTCGACGAGTTGGTGGCGCGGCCAGATGCCGATGACGCCGCCCCAGGTGCGCTTGCCGAGCAGCGGGCCGAGCTCCATGAGCTTGAAGCAGTGGCTGAAGATGTCGCCGTCGCTGCCGGCGTGCTCGTTGGTCAGCGCGACCAGCGGGCCCATGACCGACTCCTGCGGGTAGGGCAGGGGCTTCCCCCATCGCTGGATATCGTAGCCCAGGCGCGGGCGGGCGAGCTTCTCTAAGATGAGCTGGCTGACGTGGCCGCCGCCGTTATAGCGCACGTCGACGACCATGCCTTTTTTGGTATTCTCCGACATATAGGCGCGGTGAAATTCGGCGAAGCCGAACGGGCCCATATCCGGGATATGCACATAGCCGAGTTGGCCGTCGGATGCCTCGTGGACCTTACGTCGATTGGTGAGCACCCACTCGCGGTAGCGCGCCTTGAACTCGCTGCGAAGCGTCTTGACCGTGTGGGTGGCGAGCTCGCCGGTGTCGGCGTCGACCACGGTGACCTCGACCTCCTGGCCGGCGCGGTTGACCAGCCGCTGGTCGACCGAGACGTGCTCGGAGACGCGCTGGCCGTTGATGGCGACGATGGTGTCGCCCTCGGCAATATCGACGCCGGGTCGCGCCAGCGGGGAGCGCTCCTTGGGCTCCCAGGTCTCGGCGGCGATGATATGCTCGATGCGGTAGCCGCCCTTTTCGCTGCTCTCGCTGCTGCCCGAGCTGCGCTCGAATTCGACATCCGAATCCCAGACCACCTCGGCGCCCAAAAAGCCCGGGTGATATTGGGGCGCGCGGGGATAGTCGCCGCCGATCTCGTAGGCGTGGCTGGTGCCGAGCTCGCCCTGCATCGTCCAGACTAGATCCGAAAATTCGCTGCGCGCGCTCACGCGGTCTAATAGCGGCTGGTACCGATTCCAGACCTCCTCCCAATCGACGCCGCCCATATCCTCGCGCCAGAAGTGATCGCGCATCAGCCGCCACGCCTCGCGCAGCATCTGCTCCCACTCCTCGCGCGGCTCGACGCTCACCGACAGCCTGCCCAGGTCAATGAATCCGGTGCGCCGAGACGGCCGCTCGTCGTCCGAATCGCTCATCGCCGGCCCTTCACCGTCGGCGCTGACGACCTGAAGGCCCGCGTCGGTCCACAGCGCCATCGTCTTGCCGTCCGGCCCGAGGATAAAGTCGCTGACCTCGCGCGCGAAGGTCTTGGTGCGCCGCTTCTCGAGCGAGAAGTATTTGAGCGTCCCGGAGCTATCCTCCATCCAGTCCTGCCCGAGGCTTCCGCTGATCGGAAACACCGTCCAGAAGACGCGCTCTTCGGTCGCCGCGAGGTCTCCGTAATTGCCCTCGCGGCCGGGGAAGACCTGCACGCGGCGCTCGATGCCGTCGAAGTCGATGGCGACCTTGCCGGCCTCGTCACCATCGTCACCATCGTCACCCGCATCGCCGCCTCCTCCAGACGACTCGCCGTCGGCCGACTCCTCGCCATCTTGGTCGTCCTGGTCGTCCTCGTCCTCGTCGAGACCAGCGCCGTCGAGCGGGCGTGGTTTTTCGATAAACGGCGACTCGACGTCTTCCCTGAGCGTGACCACGCACGGCTTCATCGCCCGCGGGAAGCTCAGCTCGAAGAAGACCTCGTCGTAGACCGGGTTGAATTTGCGGTAGGACAGAAAATACAGATAGCGCCCCTTGGGGTCGAAGACGGGCTCGATATCCAGGTAGCTGCCCGAGGTGATCTGGTGGGCGCGGCCCTCCTCGAGGTCGTAGATGCGAATGGCGCCGGTCGAAAAGTCGTTGGCGAATCCGTACGAAACCCAACGCCCGTCGGGCGACCAGTCGAAGCCGTTGATCCGGGTATATTCACTGCGGTCGAGCACCTTGGCCTGGCCCGACTCCAGGTCGAGGTGGACGAGCTCGTGGCGGTGATTCGAAAAGATCACCGCGTCGGCGTCGGGGGCGACCTTGAGCTCGACCGGGCGGCCGAGGTCGTCGGCATCGGTGCCCTCGATGGTAACGTCGAGCGCGGTGGGCGTGCCCGAGCCGTCTGCGCGGTGGATCTCGAAGCGCTCCTCTCCGGTCGCATCCGAGACGACCACCAGGCGCTCGCCGTCGTTCAAATAGCGCGCGAGGCCGTAGCGCACGCCCTGCTCGCGGCCGGTCTGGCGCACCGCGCCCTCCCAATTGCCGAAGTTGAACAGCTTGCCGCGCGTGCTCACCGACAGCGAGTGGCCGGCCGGATGCAGGGCGAAATCGTCGAGATAATCCTCGGCGTAGACGAATTTTCGATTGAGCTCGGTGCGCGGCGAGGCGTACTCGCACTCGATCTTTTCGGCGGTGTCCGAGGCGAGGTCGAGCCGCCACAAATCGCCACCCACCGTGTACACGATCGAGTCGCTGTCGCTGGCAGCAAAGCGGGCATAAAAGCCGACATGGTCGGTGTGGCGCGTCAGGTCGGAGCCGTCGGGCAGGCACGAATAGATATTGCCGTAGCCCTCTTCATCGCTGATGAAGTAGATGCGCTCGCCGATCCACATCGGGCGAACCAGGCCGGCGGTCTGCTCGGGCAGCATCCGATTCCAATTGCCCGTACCGTCGGCGTCGACCCACAGCACCCCGGCGGTGCCGCCGCGGTAGCGCTTCCAGCGCGCTAGGTCATCGGAGTAACGGGCCAGCACCACGCCGTCGGCGCCGGGCTCGAAGGCGATCGAGTGGGCGGGGCCGACCGGCACGCGCTGGGTCTGGCCGCCGTCGACCGGCACCTTATACAGCGCAAACGAGCGCTGGAAGGGCTCGCGAAAATTCGACCGAAACAGCACATGCGCGCCGTCTTTCGACCAACCTACCACCGTCGAATGCCCACCATTGAAGGTCAACTGACGCGCGCTCCCACCGCGGGCGTCCATCACATAGACCTCCGGCGTACCCTCCTCGGTGCCGGTAAACGCGATCTGGGAGCCATCGGGCGAGAACGCCGGATACGACGCCGCCCCCCGCGCGCTGGTCAACCGTCGCGCGACGCCTCCGTCCACCGGCACTTCCCACAGGTCGTCCTCGCTGACGAAGACGACGCGATCGCGATAAACAGTCGGCTGGCGGTAATATCCATTCATTGTGTGATCAGGGGTT
>CAYLTX010000320.1:0-3267 GCA_964386725.1 uncultured Bradymonadales bacterium
CCCTCGACGGAGAAGCCCGTCTCTTTGAAACCGGGCGCCCGAAGCACGTCGAGCCTTTCGAATGCAATTGCGTCGTCAGACATCAGGAGACCTCCTGTCGCTTCTGGCGCAACGAGCGCTTCTGGGCCAATAATTCGTCGAGCAGCGTCATCCCCTCGGCCAATACCAGGCGGCGCGTGTCCTCGTTATCGGGCGCCTCGGCGGTGCGTTGATCGGCTCGAAGCGGGCCGTAAGCGTTGGAGGACTGGATGTCGGTGAACCGCCTGCGCAGACGCCTGAACAGCTCCTTTTGCGCCTGCGGAATCTCTGCCGGCTCGAGCTCCGGGTCTTGCAGCTCGAGAAGCAGCGCGGCCAGCACCGCCGGCGGGTCGTGGCCCCGGGCGATCTCGTCGAGGTCCACGCGCGGCTTGGTGAGGACCTCCACCTTGTCGACCGCCCCCGTAACACCGTCGAATGGCACCTCGAGGTCGTCGATCATCGCGTTGCTGAGGCCGCTCAGTTCGCGGTGCAGCGCCGTGCGGCCGACGTAGCGCAGCCGGTAGACGACTCGCTCGAGCGACCCGGCACCCTCGGAGATCTCGCGTAGATCTGCTCGAAGCCTCTCGGGCACCTCCCGCTCGAAGTCCTCTTTGGTATCAACATCGCTCAGGTCGACGGCGAGCTCGCGGTAGCGAACCGTGGCGAGCGGAATCTGGCGCGCCGTCGGGCTCGTGCCGGGGGCGACCTGCAGCAGCCACGGCCCGTGCACACCCCGCTCACCCGGGTCGAGCGCCTGCGGCGAGCCCGGGTACAGGATGATTCCGTCCGACGGTGTGCGACGCTCCCGGGGTTTGTGGATGTGGCCGAGCAGCCACGCGTCCATCGAATGCGTCTCCAGCTCGGCGCTGCTCACCGGCGCGTAGGGGCTATCTGGTTGATCGAGATCTGCGTGCAGCAGGCCGACGGTCGGCACCCCGGCCGTGCTCGCCCCCTCGAAATCTGCAAATGGTGAACTGCGGAAGTGCTGGCTCGGAAACGACCAGCCCATCAGCTCGAGCACCGGCTCACCGTCTCGCTCGAAGACCTGCGACTCCCAGCGCCCGCCGCGCCCGAGCAGGTGAAAGGTCTCGGCGCCGACCGCGTCGACGAGTCGAGGCAATACGTCGAAGTCATGGTTGCCGGATACCACATAGGTCGGAATCCCGGCCTCGCCGAGGCGGCGCACGCCGCTCTCCAGCGGCCCGAAAGCCTCGAAATACCGGTTGTCCCGGTCGACCACGTCGCCCGTCAGCGCGATGATATCCACGTCTAAACTAATCGCCTGCTCGACGATGCTCTGCCAGACGTGGGCCACCGACAACCCGTCCTCCCTGCGCGGAAGACGGCTCGGGTAGCACCCCAGGTGAATATCGCCAGTACATAATATCGTGACGCGATCGTCCCCCATCTCGATTGCTCCGGATTGAGTCAAGTGGTGTGAACTGTGACGCCGAGTGTACGCGGATGTCACTGCATCGCAACCCCAAGGCGAGACATTTCCCAAACCATCTTAGCGTGTTTGCTCGTATAACGACCAACTCTCGCGAGATAGTTTTGAACGAGCGCCATCCCACGGGTATTACATAGTACATACCAACCCGAGCACCACCGGAGGGACGACGCCATGGCAAATGAGCAATCGACTGAAGAAGCGACTGAAGGAGCAACTGAAGGAGCAACAAAGCAAGCAAACCCATACACCGACAATCTCGACTACCTGCAGGCCGAGTTGCACTGGATCGAGACGCGCTGCCAGCGCATCATCACGCAGCGCAAGATCGACCAGCAAACCGGCGAGGTCGACACGCCCAGTTGGGAGCGTTACGGCGACGAGGAACCGCTGTCGGCCCTCGAGGCGCGCCAAAAGAGACTCGAGCGCCTCGAGACGCATCGACGTGAGCATCTCGACGAGCGCCTCGAACTGACCCGCGCCTGCGACGACAGCCAGCTCGCCATCGAAGACCTCGTCGAGCTGTACGGCCTCGACGACTTCGAGCGCACCATCTTGCTGCTAGCGACCGCGGTCGCCTTCTCGCGCCGCTTCGAGGAGCTGTACGGGGATCTTCAAAACTCGTTCAGCGCGCTGACCGTCGAGGCGATCTTCAACTTCTGCGAGCTCCCCTTCGCCGAACGAATCACTCGCCGGCGCGTATTCGCCAAGTCCGGCCGGCTCGTGCGAAACGACCTCGTCTCGATGGACCTCACCAGCCGGTTCAACGCACCCGAAGACCTGCTCACAGCGCAGGTCCAGGTCTCCAACCGCACATTCGGCTACCTGGTCGGCGATAATGAGCTGATGGACGAGTTCATGGAGTTCTCCTCGGTCGAGGAGCCGCGCTCCAAATTCGACCAAGTCGTGCTCGCCGACAATGACAAGCAGCGCATCATGTCGGTCATCGAGCGCCACGACGAGTATCTGAAGTACCGTAAGGACTGGGGCTTCGACGACGTCATCCAATACGGCAAGGGCGTGCTGATACTCTTTTACGGAAAGCCCGGCACCGGCAAGACGATGATGGCCCACGCGGTGGCCGACGAGATGCAAAAGCGCGTGCTCAACGTCGACATCCCCACCTTCCTCGACCACCACCAGGCCGACCGGTTCCTTCCGGCGCTGTTTCGCGAGGCGCGCATGCAGGATGCCATCCTCTTCTTCGACGAATGCGAGGTACTCTTCGGCGAGCGCCGCATGGGCAACTCACTGATGACGATGCTGCTGACCGAAATCGAGCGCTTCGAGGGCGTCGCAATCTTGGCCACCAACCTGCCGCAGCAGCTCGACGAGGCGCTCGATCGTCGCATCCTGGTCAAGGTGCGATTCCCCGAGCCCGACCGCCTGGCCAGGCGCGAGATCTGGCAGAAGCACCTGCCCGGCAAGGCCCCGCTGGCCGACGACGTCGAGGTCGACGCGCTGGCCGACCGCTTCGAGATGACCGGCGGCTACATCAAAAACGCCGTGCTCACCGCCGTCGCCGATGCTGTGCACCGAAACGGCGACGCCCCCGAGATCTCGATGGACGCCCTCGAGCGCGCAGCCCGGAGCCAGATCGCCCCGCCCATTGACGAAGAGTCCCCGGTGGTCAACCCGAGCGTGCGTCTCTCGGAGGTCATCTTGCCGGCCCGGCTAAAGACCCGCGTCGAGGAGATCATCGACGCCGCCCGACACCGCCGCACCATTCTCGAGCGCTGGGGTATCGGCCAACACCTGACCTACGGCAAGGGCGTGTCCGCGCTGTTCTTCGGCGAGCC
>CAYLTX010000321.1:0-3197 GCA_964386725.1 uncultured Bradymonadales bacterium
AGGCATCGGTCGCCTCGTCGAGGCGGTCTTGGCGGGTCAGCCCCAGCGCGCGATAGGCGTGGCAGCGAGCGCAAAGCACATCGGCGACCTCGGCGTCATCCATGCGCCCCAGGAGCGCCTCGAGCGCGCTGATCGCGTCTCCATCGCCGCCGATTGCTCCGGCGCCGTGGGCGATGAGTTCGAGGTGAATGACCAGCTCATCGAGGTCGCCTTCATCGAGGTCGCCTTCATCGACGCCGCCTTCATCGAGGCCTGCTTCATCGAGACAACCGGCCACGGCGAGCCCCTGCTGGGCGAACCCTGCGGCCGCGTCGAGCTGACCCGACGACAGGCTCAACTGCGCCTGCCACATCCTGCACGAGACGAGCTCGCCGCCGGGCTCGCCATCTTGGAGCTGCTCGACGACCGCCTCGAGCCGATCGAGGCCTTCTCGGTGGCGGCCCTGGCTGTGGGCCAGCCGAGCGAAGGCCAACGCCGCCGCGGTCGACACGCCGAGCCGGTCGGACTCGCCTTCGAGCGCCCGCTCGAGTCGTTCGAGGGTCTTGGCTCCGCCGGCGCCGCGCAGCACGACGTCGGTCCAAGCCTCCAAAACAGCGCAGCGGTCGTCCTCTGAGAGCTTCGCGCGCATCCCGTGAACCGCTCGGCAACATTGCGCCGCCTGGGAGAACGCGCCGCGCGCGACGAGCTCGTCGAGCCGCTGGCGCCAGCCGTCGACGCTGCCCATTTTAGATAGCGGCGAGCGATGCACGCCACTGTCGCGAATGGGCAGCTGCGTGCCGTCAAAATCGGCATCGAAGTCAGCGCCGATGCGCTCGTTGATGAGCTGGATGAGCCGGTCGGGCCGGCCCTGAGCCCGCTCGACGAGTTGCTTCCAGTGGCCGCCGGCGATGTCCTGCACGTCCGCGCGAAGCGTCGACGCCCGCCAGCGCCCCCACACCGCGGCGCCGTCGGCCGGCTCGAGCAACACGACATTGGCGTCGACCTCCACCGGCGCCGCGCCCAGAACACTGTTGATCTGGGGAGCGCCCGAGCCCGCGGCTACCTGGTCCATGACGTCATTCCACCACCGCGCCACGTCGGGGCCGACGGCCTCGAAATTCTCCCACACCACCGTCAAGCCCTCGGCCGGCAGCGCCTCGAAGAGCGCCTCGGTGAAGACCCCGAAAGTATGCAATTGGTCGCCGCGCCCGGCCTGCTCGGCGAGGTGGGCGCGCACCGCGGCTTTGGCGGAGGACGCCTCCTGCGAGACACGCTCGATGATTCGGTATGCGAGCGCCCAGGGGTCCGCGGGGTCGTCGTCGGGGATCGACGCCTCACCAGCGAGGCTAGTACCTCGAAGGTGCAGAACATGCTCGCCGGCCAGCTCCAGGCGTCGGGCGAGTTGGGCCAAGATCGCCGAGGCGATGAGCTTGCGGTCGCGGTCGACGACCACCACTGCCGGCGCGCCATCGTCGAGCGCCCCGTGGGCGGACTCCACGGTCTGGTCGATCTCGGCGCCCAACGCCATGACTGCCGGCGAACCTGCGCTGGCGCCGAGTTCGCGCGCCGCGTCGATGAGCGCCTGCAGCGGCGGGCGCATATCGGGCTCTTTGGAGAGCATGCGCGAGACCAGCCCGCTGAGCCGGCCGCCGAGCTGGTCGGGCATCTGCGGCCGCCTGTGCCGATGCGCCTGGGCCCATTGCGTCAAGCTGGACGCCGACAACGGCCATGTGCCACCGGAGGCGAGCCAGCAGACCAAGGTCCCCAGCGAATAGATGTCGGCTGCGGCCGACGCCGCCTCCCCCTCCCAACGCTCCGGTGCCATCAACGGCGCGCTCCCCGCCACGTGGCCGCGCTCGCCGCCGGCGGTCGCAAACAGCGGCACGTCGATTAGCGAGATCTCCTCGTCGGGCCCCACGATGATATTTCCCGGCTGCAGATCCCCGTGCGCCCAGCCGCGCTCGTGCAGCTCGCGAAGCACATAGGCAACCCGCAGCGCAGTCTCGAGCCAGGCGCCCTCGCTGGTTACGTCATCGGCGGGCGCCTCTTCGTAAGACGATCGCCGCTCGCGAAGCGATTGACCTTCGACGAAGTCGCGCACCGCCAGCAACCAAGGTCCACCGGATAGCCCCAGCCGAAGCCGCTCGGCGTCGTCGAGATATCCGAAGTGACGCCAGCGCGGCACGCCGCCGACGGCCCCGACCCGCGCCCGCTCGACCACGCTCCTGACGAGCCGGCCATCGTCGCCGACCAAACGCTCCGGAAGCCGGAAGAGGCGAATGACTTTCGGTCGGCCGTCGTCGTCGTCGTCGACCCGCCAGCTTTGCTGGCCGTCGCGTTGGCTCAGGGGTGTGGCGTTTTGGAGGAGGTGGTGGGGGTTCATATTGATCTCTTTGGGTTGTTGTGGCCCCCTCCGTCGGCTCGCTACGCTTCGCCGCCACCTCCCCGACCCGGGGAGGTGGCTTGCGCGCAGTACAGCGCAAGTCGGAGGGGGCCACGACAAGCTACCACTCAACACTGACAAAATACATCTGTCACCAATGACAACACTTTGCGTCATTTATGTCAATTATGACACAACCCACAACCCCCAAAAACGGAAAAACCCCGCCCACACAACCACTTATCGCCGTTCTTCCAACTCTCCCAAAACCCTGGCACAGCCCTTGCTCTTTACTCACCACGAAGCGGGCAGCCGAAGCGTTGCCGACATCACAAACCCAACGACGACGGAGACGGACCATGTTTCACTCGACCAAAAGTAGCGGGCAATCACTCATCTGGCTCGTATGTGCGGTGGCGCTGGTGGCGCTGGGAGGCTGCGGGGATTTCGGCGCCGAAGCCGAAGAAACCGAAGAGTTTCGCGCGGCGCTGGTCTCGGAGCAGGATGTCACGCTGAGCTACGACGACGACGGCACTCGCTCGAGCGCGCTCAACGGCGAGGTCAGCGGCATCGCCGCGCTGACCGCCGGGACGGTCGTGCAGACCAATACCTTTTTGGTCGGCCACCTGCGGATGATGCGGCGCATCGTCAGTCTGCCGCCGTCGCAAACCGACGAAGACCTGCGCATCTGGGAGGGCACCCACGACGGCTATTTTCTTCGGGTCCGCGTCGAGCGCACCGACGCGCCCCGGGGCACGCGCTTCGAATATGAGATGAGCGCGCGTCCGGCCGACGACCCCGCCCACGACATGCTGACCCTCTTCGACGGCCACGT
>CAYLTX010000322.1:0-3186 GCA_964386725.1 uncultured Bradymonadales bacterium
CGCGATCTAGCGGAAGGTTCCTCCCCAGGTCGAAGACCCTGGGGAGGTGCCGAGCATAGCGAGGCGGAGGGGTACCCCAACAACCCAAAACACTACACTCACCGACAATAAATCCGATCCACCACCTTCGCCACATCCACGACCTTCTCCACACTCGCATCATAGCCCCCACCCTCGCCGAGCTTCTGCGCCCAGGCGACGGCGGCGCGGCCGCCCCAGGCGTCGGGCGGCTCGCAGAGGGTCTCGGTGGAGGTGCCGTCGTAGCGCTCGGCGACGAAGTCGTAGAACGACCCGTCGACGTTGCGCATCCGGGCGCCGCCCTCGGTGCCGTAGAAGGCCGCGTCGATGACCGCGTCGCGACCGGCCGACACCCTCCAGGAGCACGCCAGATCGACCACGCCGGCCTCGCCAAGATCGAGCGTGGCGCTGGCGTAGTCCTCCACGTCCGGATTGTCGGCGTCCAGCCGGCTTCCCTGGGCCATGCAGCAGCCATGCACGCCCTCGACCTGCGGCCAGTCGAGCATCCACAGGGCTAGATCGACCAGGTGGATGCCCAGGTCGATCAGGCAGCCGCCGCCGGCGCGCTCCACGTCGTAGAACCAGTCCTTGTCGGGCCCATAGGCGTTGTGAAAGACCAGATCTGCGGCGTAGACGCGCCCGAGCTCGCCGCTGGCGACCAGCCCCCGGATCTGCTGCATCGCCTCGGTGTAGCGATACGAGAAGTCCACGCCGACCAGCCGGTCGACCTCCCGGGCCGCCGAGACGACCCGCTCGGTCTCGGCGGCGTTGCGGGCCAGCGGCTTCTGGCAAAACACCGCCTTGCCGGCGTTGAGCGCCTGGATCGACTGCTCGGCGTGCATCGCGCTGGGGGTGGCGATCATGACGCCGTCCAAGTCGAGGTCGAGCATTGCGTCGAGCGACGAAACGATCTCGGCGTCCGGGGCGGCGTCGTGGGCCTCGGCGGTCGCCTCCTCGTTAGGGTCGCATAGCGCGGTGACACGGGCTGCGCGGCTGTCGATGACGCGCTGCATGCGGTGGCGGCCGATCCAGCCGATGCCGATACAGCCGATTTTTGGTGGGTTGGGCATGGGTGATCCTTTGGGGTTATGGGGTGGTTGTGGCCCCCTCCGCCTCCTAATTCACAATCAACGCCTTCATAAACCCACGCGGCCGCTCCCTCGCCGCCTCGAAAGCCTCGTTGATCTCGTCGAGCGAAAATTCATGCGTAAACAAAGGCCGCGGGTCCAAGCGGCCCTCTTGCACCGCGGCCACCGCGTCGCGAATGCCGCGCACATACACGCCGCGGTCGCGCTCGTGGGCGTTGATGATGTCGAGGCCGCGCCAATTCCACATCTGCATATCGACGGTGCGCGCCCCGTCCTGGTGGTAGCCGGCGACGATGAGTTTGCCGCGCACGCGGGTCAGCGCGGCGCTCAGGTTCAGCGGCCACTCCTTGCCCGTGCATTCGATGACGCGGTCGCACAGCGTGCCCTCGGTGAGCTGCTCGACCTGATTGGTGATCGCGTCTTGGTCGTCCATCGCGACGGTTTCGACGGCGCCGAACTCGTCGCCGAAACGGCGGGAGGTCTCGCGCCGGCTCACCGCGATGACGCGGGCGCCGGCGTCGGTGGCCAATTGGGTGAGCAGCGACCCCAAAAATCCGATGCCTACCACCGCCACGGTGTGGCCGTCGCGGATATCGGCGCGCCGGAAGATATTCATCGCGCAGCTCAACGGCTCGCCGGGAAACGGGATGTCATCCAGCTCGTCGGGCAGGCGCACACACGCCGAGGCGTCGGCCACGTCGTGGGTGGCGTAGGTGTGGTAGCTCAGCGCCGCGACGCGGTCGCCGCGCCCGAGTCCGTCGACCGCCTCGCCGACCTCTTCGACCACGCCCCAGCCTTCATGGCCGGGCTTTCCGGGCTCGAAGGGATAGTCGAACCACTCGCGGCCCTCGAAGGGAGGGATATCAGAGGCACATACCCCCGTGCCCTCCAGCCGCAGCCGGACTTGGCTGGGCCCGAGGCTCTTAAATGACTGCTTTTCAAGGTGAAAGTGACCGGGCTCGGCGAGCACGGCGGTGCGCATCGTCGCGTCATTGGCGTTCATGTAGCTCATCCCGCGTGGTGGAAGCTTCTTGTTCTCCGTGTGGGGATGAAACTTGGGAGCGAGGTCGAGAGCGTCAAGGGCGGACACCATGGAGCGCGGACAGCCTTGTCCGCATCAGGCGACGCCGTCGGGGCCGTAGGCCTCGCGGCGGAGCCTGAACCAACCCCAGATCAAACAGAAAAACCGCCCAGCCAACAAAAGCCTCAAACCCCAAAACCCCAAACAACACGCCCCCTTAGAACCGCCCCCACCAAAAACCACCACGAAAACACGCAACAAATCACCCTCCTTTGCCGAAAACCACAATGAAGGGGTTTGAGACCTTCATGACCACAATTCGCCACAGGAGGCACAAATGACACAGCAAGCCCACCATCCCAGAGGATGGTACAACCGCGGCTACCTGCCGCATTTCGACACAGATCAGTATCCGCAAATGATCACCTATCGACTGGCAGATTCACTGCCACACGATGTGTTGGAGCGGCTCATCGCCGAGACCGAAAAAGGCGACGTCGAACGCCACGCGAAGTTCGAACAAATGCTCGACAATGGACACGGCTCCTGTGTTCTCAATCGCCCAGAGTTCGCGCAAATCGTGGTAGAAAACCTCGAGTTTCACGATGGTTCGAAGTATCGCCTGCAGGACTGGGTGGTCATGCCCAACCACGCTCACGTTGGCTACGACAGACCGACAGCGCCTATGGGGAAAATCGTTAAGGGATGGAAGTCATATACGTCGAGCAAGATCAAAGCGGAGCTCGGCACAACCGGCGACGGTGAGCCACTATGGCAAGCGGGATATCATGACCGTTATGCCCGGGATGAACGGCACTTTTTCAATATGCAGTGTTATATGTTCTTAAATCCCGTCAAAGCAGGGCTGGTCGATAACCCGTTCGACTGGCCGTACTCGAGCATTCATCGGCATGAGCGGTTTCGTGATTCGATCGAGCGGTGGTGGAAGAAATGGAAAGATCGGTTTTGGGAGTTCGAGGAGGAGTGGCGGGGTTGAGATTGGTGCTGTGGGTCGGGCTCCGAGGCGGCCGCTGGCCGCGCTCGTCGCCCGATGCGGAC
>CAYLTX010000323.1:0-3167 GCA_964386725.1 uncultured Bradymonadales bacterium
TGGGGTATGTGGACAGCTATAATCCGTATGCTTATGTGGGGTTTGACCCGATTAACGGGTGGGATCCGTTTGGTCTGGAAGATTTAGGAGACTCGGAAGCCCTGTGGTTTGCCGACCTCAACGCCGGACAGCCCCGCGACTCCTATCCAGACGCAGTTCAGTTGCCGCTATCTATCCACGGGAAGCTGAGAGAACTGAACCATGACAATCACGTGCCGTCTTCGCTGAGTGATCGAGCAAGCAAGCCGGAGATGGAACGAGCGGCAGTTATCACGCGAAAAGGAGAAGTCTTCGCACTCTCGAAAAAGGAGCATGCTGAACTCACGACCGGTGATATTGGTAAGCATTCGCCAAATCCTGAAACCGTGATTCGTCATCTCGCAGAAACCCGTGAGGGCTTCGACGAAGACGACGCAGCCGTTTATGTGCATACGCATCCAGATGGGGACCCGCCATCGCGCGCCGATGTCGCCAACAATACTCTGCCAGGTCAGATTCCGATCGTGGATATGACAGTTGGGGACGACATCTACCTGATAATTCCCACTGAGGAGACTGAACAATTGCGGAATAGTCTTTCGGAGGAGCGCGAGTTGTACCGACGCACGAGGCGAGCAAACTTGGAGGGGAGGGCGGGCACTGCTGGAACCCCAGGAGAGTCGCCAACTAACTACTTGAGGCGAGCCGGTGAAAATGGGTTAAAAGCGGCGACGAAGGAGTCTGAACAAGTACTTTACAAACTCAATTATTCCCGGAACCCACTGAGTTTTAAGCGTGTTAACGCGAAGAAATCGTTTGCCGAGTGAATCTGACATGATCTTGAGGAGCGTTCTGATGGGAAGCAGCAAAAAGTACATTGCATTGGGGGTTATTGCGATCGTGTTCATCGCAGTCGTCATCAGTGCTTCGGTGCTGTCGAATGATGACACCGGGCCAAATGCTTCACCTGACGACTGTATTTTAGTGCTTGGGCCGACGGGACTTTACTGCGGTGAGCGTGTGCTGGCATCCGCTGAGAACGATCGGCTAGACCCAATTAGTCGAGAGAACCTGAAGGCCATTTGGGACGAGCAGAGGGACGAGACGAGCTTGATAGTGCGCTCGGAGGTGCCTTACGACTGGTTGAGACATGTTCTTGAGGGACTCGCAGGAGCGGGCGCGGATGGCTTCGTACTACGTCTGGAGAGTTCAGTATGTGGGGATGAAGATAAGGGCGGCTGGCCCGCGAAACTGGATGAGTTGAAAACATCGATTGAGACGCGATGGTTTGAAGCCAACATCGTTCCACGGAGCGACGTTGAGCGAGAGGACGGGCCCGATATCGTCCGCGTGCAGCCGTTCGGCGTTGCATATGAATTCGGTGAATTGTCGATCCCTCCGTCCGCAAGTTGCGACAAGGAAATTTTGACCTACTGCAAGCCGAACGCCTCCCCGGGAGAATTCTTGGAAGGCTTTGCGACGCTACGTCGCGCGGCGCAGGAGACTGAAGAACACCCGTTGGGTTCGGTTGAAAGTCTCGAACGGAGACGCATTGACACGGCGAGGCTCGCCCGGGGCCAATACCCGTTCGAAACCATGCGAGGTCAGTTGGGCGCGTACTGGAGCGGTGTACAACTCGAGGTGCTTGACGAGATACCAACAGCAATAGTGCTCGAAACTATAGATGCCCTAGTCTACCAACGTACGCCGGGGGAACCATCGACGCATAGCGAAAACGTCCCAAACAGTCTTGAGTTGCGGTGCCAAGTCCCAAAGAACGAGAATCTCGGTGTTCTGCTTTTGGCGTATTCCAAGGAATTTGGGGTCACTCTCTCCGAACGAAAGAAGAGCGTTCCGATTAAAGAGCAATCCGGTGAGAATTAAGTGAAACCCGTTTTGCCGCCCGTAAAAGCAGCAAGAATGGGTGACAGGCACGCTACAACCCACAACCGGGCTATGAAACATCGGAAGGTGCCGGAGAGGAGTTTGTCGAAGGCGACAAGAATGAGTGACAGGCACGCTACAAACCAGTGAGCACGCGGGTTTGCGGTCGTTTGCGGGGGTTAAATTGAATTCCGCGGCTGCACTGGGCGGCTGAAGAGGCACTGCCTTCTTGCACAGCGGGGGGAATTCTGGCCGAACGCCGTCGAGTCGCGGCAAGTGGCCCGGTGGTGTGGTGTAAATGGCGTAGGTCGGCGTCGACGGCGCCTGAATCAAGAATGTGAGCCGTATGATGGTTCCATCGGAGTCGAAATGTGTCGCGATGAGGCTCGCCACTATGCGGCTTCGGGCAGGGCGTCCCGGGGTCTGGCTGAGCCGACGCAGCAGGCGTGGCCGGGCGGGATGGTGCCGGAGGGGAAGCTGACGTCGGGTTTGCCCTGGCGCAGGTTGCCGACCGCCTTGCGGTAGCGGCCGGTGACCTCGCGGAGCCACTGTTTGTAGTCCATCTTGAGCTCGAGGTCACCGGCCAGACACACCGGTTTGGAGGACACTTTGGGCGAGGTTGGGCTGTCATTGAAGTGCTGTTTCAAGACCGCCTCGGCTCCCAGGCATCCCACTTTATGCTGTTTGTCGATGCCATCTGCGTACTCTTGGACGACCTCGCGGACTTTCCGTGATAGGCCTCGTCGTCGAGATACTCCCACATGGGCAGCTTGGCGAGTTCGAGCTTATAAGTTTTGGCGGCCTCCTTCTCGACCTTCGCGTCGTCCCAGCCGGGGTGTTTTCGGCGAACCCGCCGGCAGTCCTGCCAACTCGAGCGGGTGCCCAACAGCGGCTGGCCGGAGGTGTGGATGGACCAGGAACTCAGCCCCGGCCAGCGATCGCTGCTCGACATCGACATGGCGCGCGACGTCATGAGCCGGACGCGCAGCATCGCGTGGAGCTTCGGCCATCCGATCCTCGACTCCGACGGCAGCCGCCTCGCCGGGAAGCTACATGACGAGCCGTGGCGCGGGTACGAATACGACGCGCGTGGTGCGTTGACGAAGGTGTGGGAGCACCCAGGGGTCGACGGCACCGGTGTCGATCACGGCACGCTGACCGCACAGAACAATGAGATCAGCAATATCGATGTCGACAATTTCGGCTCCAGCCAGACCAACGCGCTGGGCTGGGACTACCAGCGCGAGCCCGACGTCGGCAGTCTGGTGGCGATCACCGAGCAGGACTCGGGCGCGGAGCGCTGG
>CAYLTX010000324.1:0-3095 GCA_964386725.1 uncultured Bradymonadales bacterium
CAACCAAAAAGGCGCTGGTGACCGCATGTTTTCGTAGACCCCCTGAACGCTTACAGAAAATTGTCTCTTTACCCTCCAAGCGGGTTGCCATGAAGGCATTCTCAGTATCCACAGCAAAGTGGACAAAAGACCTCATACCAAAATCAAAGATTGGTGCGTTGGGATCACGCGTTGTTTGATATTGTTCGATCGCCTGCCGACATGTCTGCCCGGTGAGGTGGTTTTTTAGTTCGGCGGTCACAATGGGGAACCCGTTCAAGAACAAAACCAGATCGAGCCGGTTGGCCGGTCGCCTTGGATCGAAGTGGACCTCCTGCGCTACCCGGAACCGATTCTTCTGCACACGCTGGTTATTGGCGCTTCTCAGATCATTGGGCCGAAAGAAAGCGAGGTGAAACCGTGTGCCTGACGCTTTGAATCCATTTCTAAACACATCGAGACTCCCCCTCTCATCCATTTCCGAAATCACCCTCCAAACCAACTCTTCGCGTGCTGCCGATGCGCCAACCTTTTCAACAAGGCCGCGGTACTCGTCACCTTGTGACTCCTTCACAAAGGCGAGAAATTCGTCAGGAACGACGCAGCGACGCTGCTCAAACAATATCGAACCACCTTGAGCATCTGCACCATTCTTATCGTAATGTAGGTCAATCTCCTCATAACCATTCAATTTAAGGTGACCAATGACGGCCTGCTGAAAGTCGATCTCTTGGAGGTCTGTGCTCATAGCCATTGGCTACCTCACGACTGAGTTTTGTTAGCAATTGTATCGAGCTGCCCTTCGATTTCTTCTCGCAAGCCACAAATCTCACCCCAGATTCGATTAAGTGGCCGGGGCGCTTCGTACTCATAAAAGTACCGCGTAAACGGAATCTCGTAGCCCACCCGCGTATAGTCCTCGTCGATCCAGGCATCCGGCACGTAAGGCTTCACCTCACGCTCGAAATTCTCCTCGACATCCTCTTTGAGCGGGACGTTCTCGTAGTCGCGCAGGTCGCTGTCGGCCTGGGGGCGGCCCTGGGTGTCGTGGACGACGTCTCCGTCTTCGTCCTTCTCGGCGAGCGCGGACCAGATGGCGCGCTTTTCCTTGACGTAGAATTTGGAGATGCCGAGTTCCTTGCGGGTCTCGACGAGCGCTTCGGTGAACGCCTTTTTGTTCTTGAAGCGTCGGCCGGTCATGGCCTCGAGGATGCTGATGATCTCCTGCTGGCGCTCCTTGCCCTCGTCGATGGCCTGTTGCTTGGCCTCGGGGTCCTTCTTGCGGGACTTGGCGAGGTTCTTGAACTTGGTCTCTTCCCAGAGGCGCTCGATGCGGTCGGGCGTGGCCTCGAAGTTCTCGCGCAGCGGGCGCTCGACCTTGATGCGGTAATAACCAAAATCCTCGTTGTCGAAGATTTTAGAGTGCTCGTTCTCTTCGAAGTCACCATAGAGCTTCGTGATCTGGGCGATATGCTCGGAGGAGAGTTCGTGGCGTTTGTTCCCGAGCGACTTGCGCATCTTTTGGTAGAAATCGGTGCCGTCGATGAGCTGGATTTTGCCCCGGCGTTTGGAGTCTTTTCGGTTGGTGACGATCCAGATGTAGGTGTTGATGCCGGTGTTGTAGAAGAGCTGGTCGGGTAGGCCGATGACGGCCTCGAGCCAGTCGTTCTCAATGATCCACTTGCGGATCTCCGACTCGCCGCTTCCGGCCGAGCCGGTGAATAGCGGCGAGGCGTTGAAGACGACGCCGATGCGCGAGCCGCCCTGGTCCGTCTTACGGTCGTAGGGCTTCATCTTCGAGCACATATGCTGCAGGAAGAGCAGCGAGCCGTCGTTGATGCGCGGGGTGCCGGCGCCGAAGCGGCCGTCGTGGCCTAGTGACTCGTGCTCGTCCTCGACCACGTCGCGGACCTTCTTCCACGAGACGCCAAACGGCGGGTTCGACAGCATGTAGTCGAAGCGCTTGTCGGGCAGGCCGTCTTCGGAAAACGAGTTGCCGTATTTGATATTGTCGGCGTCGTGCCCCTTGATGAGCATGTCCGACTTGCAGATGGCGTACGACTCGCCGTTGAGCTCCTGGCCGAACACCTGGAGGCTCGCGTCGGGGTTGAGCTCCTCGAGGTACTCCTCCGCCACCGCCATCATGCCGCCGGTCCCGCAGGCCGGGTCGAAGAGCGTGCGCACCGTGCCGGCCTGGGTGAGCACGTCGCTGTCCGCGTTGAACAGCAGGTTGACCATCAACCGGATGACCTCGCGCGGCGTGAAGTGCTCCCCGGCCGTCTCGTTCGACTGCTCCGAAAACTTCCGGATGAGCTCCTCGAAGATGTAGCCCATCTCCATATTGGGCACGACGTCCGGATGCAGGTCGATGTCGTTGAACTTCTGCACCACCAGGTACAACAAATCCGCCCGCTCGAGCCGCTCGATCTGCGTCTCGAACCGAAAGTGGTCGAGAATATCCCGCGCGTTCTTCGAGAACGACGCGATATACGACGTCAGGTTCGGCGCGATGTTATTGGGGTCGTCGAGCAGCCGCCCGAAGTCCATCTTATGCGTATTATAAAACGACTGCCCCGCCGCCTTCTCCAACATCTTATGCCGCACCCCATCGGGCGCCTCCGCATGCTTCGCCTTCGCCTCGAGCACATCCCGCTTCGTCGGGTCGAGCACGCAGTCCAGGCGCCGCAACACGGTGAACGGAAGGATGACGCGGCCATATTCGGATTGCTTATAGTCGCCGCGAAGGAGGTCCGCGACCGACCAGATGAAGGAGACCTTCTCCTGAAAATTATCCATGCGTTACTGCCTACTTCGTTAGCGTTTGGTGCGTGTGGTGCGTTTAGTTCGTTCCGCCCAATTTGCCGGTGGGTTGATTGAGGTGGAGGATAGGTTGGGGTTGGGTGTGATGGCAAGCGGGGGATTGGGTTTGGGTGATCGTGGTGCGAGGAGATATCGAAGCGCCAGCCCAGCGATATTAGAACGTGCCTCGCCTGAAGGCCCATGAGTTTCAAGAAACAAAAAATGCCCGCGTTGCCGGGCTCGGTATTAGGCAGAAAAAACGTTGTAAGCGTTCAGGGGGTCTACGAAAACATGCGGTCACCAGCGCCTTTTTGGTT
>CAYLTX010000325.1:0-3040 GCA_964386725.1 uncultured Bradymonadales bacterium
CGTCGGGTTCAGCGTCGGGCTCAGCGTCGGGCTCAGCGTCGGGCTCAGCGTCGGGCTCGGCGTCGAGCTCGGGCTCAGCGTCACCTGCGTCCGCGGCGTTATTGCCGTTGTTGTCGTTATTGCCATCTTCAACGGGATCGTCCCCACAGGCGGCTAGGCCCACGGCGAGCGACAGTAGCAACGTCATCATCCATTGTCTCTTCATCATGTGCTCCTTTGTTTCATTTAATCGCATTACAACATCGAAATAAGCCGCCAATAGGACGGCTAAACGTTTTTGAGAACCGCATTAGCTCCTGAACTTGTTCTGGCTTGTTGATTGGCGCATCTTGGCCGCTGCTTTCGCTCGACGATGCTCCTCGCATCGCCTCACTGCACCGGCGGCCAGTCTGCATCCAATCACCGGCGCCATCTCCAAGGTCAGCAACTAACACGTTTCTCAGTGAGTTCGGCACGCCCTCCCCAAAATGGGTGTGGAATTTAATCTTCATATTGGCATAAGCCGGACTCACGTTGGTACGGGCTCAGCAAATTTTACGCAAGAGCCCATTGATAATTGGAGTCATAAGCAAGAGTCGTACCAGAAACACGGTTGCCACTTGCCTCGTCCCAGCGCGTGCCGTATAGTCCAATGCAAGATGAGCGCCAACGGCTTTTGGGTTATCAGACTTCATATCGGACAGGGCGATTTTATAGCCCGGTGGCGCCGCGGATGGGCTGATTTTCGGGATGCAGAGTTTTTGTGAAGAGGCCCTCCAAATGGTAGATGAGGCGATGATTTCTCGGGATTGAGGCGCAGATGTCCGGCAATATGCGACATCGATGTCAGGGGTGTGGCTCTTGCTGTCACAGGGCGCGTTTAAAGCGTATACGGCCCCTTATAATAGGTCCGGCGCTGCTCGTCGCGCTCTTATTGGTGGCCTCGTCGGCCGTCGCTCACGCCGAAGTGCCGCTTCGCACCGTCGAGGCCGGCCCCGCGCTCGTCGAGATGGGCGGCTGGCAGATTTTCGCGGCCGATATGTCCGTCGACGAAGTGCACGTGAGCTTCAAAGACGTCCAGGCGAGCACGCACGGGCCGAGTGGATGGGCCATGAGCGCCGACCGGCTCGACTTGGCGCGCGCGCCATCGGCAGACATATCCGCAGAGGTGGTCTCTGGCGAAATCCTCTGGATGCAGGCGCGCGGCAACGTGCGGGTCTCGGGGCCGGCTGACCTCTATGTCACGGCCGAGCAGGCGGTGACGGTCCAGCCGCGGCGCACCCTCCAATTTGTCGACGCTGGCCCGCCTCCGACCGCCGGCACCGCAAAGTGGCGGTTGGCCGCTCGGAGCATCCTGGTCGAGCTAGCCTCCGGTCGCGTCGAGTACGACCAGCCCATCAGCAGGCCCGCGCGCGCCTCCCGAGGCCGAGCTGGCGGAATAACTCGCCGATTCTCACGTAATATCAGCGGCGCACCGAGCATCGAGCTAGCGAAGGACCAAGAACCAAGAACCAAGAACCAAGAACGGCCACGAGACGGCGAGATCGCCTTCATGCTCACCGGTGTCGAGAGCGCTCGAAACCGCGCGCGCTCCACCAACCAGGAGTAACCACCATGGAAATGGGACTCAGAGCCCAGCTCAAGCAGACTCAGCAGCTGCGCATGACGCCGCAATTACAGCAGGCGATCAAGCTGCTGCAACTGTCTCGCATGGAGCTCATCGCCGAGGTGCGCCAGGAGATGACCGAAAACCCGGTGCTCGAGGAGATTCAAGACCCTTATGAGGCCGACTCGTTGTACCGGCAGGAACACGGTATCGAGGAGAAGGCCGACGACGACAAGGTCAAGGAGGTCGAGGCCGACGAGACCGATATGGATAAGGTCGATTGGGAGGAGTATATCAATAAATACGACTCCAACCCCATGCCGTCGAACTCCTATACCGGCTATAGCACCTACGATCTGCCCGGCTACGAGGAGACGATGTCGACCAGCGAGTCGCTGGTCGAGCACCTCATGGAGCAGCTCAGGATGTCGTCGCTCGACGAGCGCCAGGAGTATATCGGCGCGCTGATCATCGGCAATCTGGAGGGCTCCGGATACCTGCACGGCACGACCGTCGCCGAGATCGCCGCCGACGCCGACGCCACCGACGAGGAGGTCGAAGAGGTCTTGGAAGTCATCCAGCAATTCGATCCAATCGGCGTGGCCGCCCGCAACCTCAAGGAGTGTTTGCGGATTCAGGCCGATCGTCTGGTCCCCGACGACGCCACCGTCCACGGGATCATCGAGCATCACCTCTCCGATCTGGAGCGTAAGAGCGTCGCCAAGATCGCCCGCGAGTTGGGCGTCGACAAAGACGAGGCCATCCGCGCCGCCAGGCTCATCGCGACCTTCGAGCCCAAGCCCGGCCGGCTGTATAGCGAAGAGGACGGCCGCTATATCACCCCCGACATCTATATCTACGAGGTCGACGGCGAGTTTGTCTGCTCGCTCAACGAAGACGGCCTGCCCAAGCTCAAGGTGTCCAATTATTACAAGCGCATGCTCGCCCAGAAGAAGGAAGAGGGCGAGAAGGACGACGTGCGCGACTACATCCAGGACAAGCTGCGCGGGGCGATGTGGCTGATCCGCAGCATCCACCAGCGCCAGTCGACCATCGTCAAGGTCACCGAGAGCATCATCAAATTTCAGAAGGACTTCTTCGAGAAGGGCATCGAGCACCTCAAACCGCTGGTGCTCAAAGACGTCGCCGACGACATCGAGATGCACGAGTCGACGGTCAGTCGGGTGACCACCAATAAATACGTGCACACCCCGCGCGGAGTCTTCGAGCTGAAATTCTTCTTCAACTCCTCGATCACCAAGCACGGCGGCGAAGATCTCGCCAGCGAGGCCGTCAAGGCCAAGATCAAAGAGATCATCTCCCAGGAAGACCCCAAAAAGCCGCTGTCCGACGCCAAGATCGCCAAGGCCCTCGAAGAGCAGGAAAATATCGACATCGCCCGGCGCACCGTCGCCAAATACCGCGAGATGATGGGGATCCTGTCGAGCTCCAAAC
>CAYLTX010000326.1:0-2983 GCA_964386725.1 uncultured Bradymonadales bacterium
CATAGCGGTGGTCGGGGTGGCGGTGGTGGTCCGACCACCGCTACGGGCTACGCGCGGTTAGTAGGGTGGTTGGCACTCTTTTCTGCGCCGTGGGCGTCGATGACGAATGCTTCGTAGCGGGTGTAGTCTTGGCGGGAGCCGGCGGAGGACTCGGTCGCCAGGACGCCCACCGACGAGACCTTGTCGGCCAAACGCGCCAGCTTTTCCGGGTCGTCGGCCAATGCGTCGAGCTTGATCGGCTCGTCGAGGGCGCTGCCTTCCGGGAGCTTGAAGACTGGTGTCCGAAGCTCGAAATAAACCCCAGAATGTCGACCAGCCTATAAGCGTCTCAGTGTCGAGCGTCGACGGTCGGTTATGGTCTGGGTCTGCGCCCTTTTCAGCCAACCAACATCATATTGGTCAGCACACCGACAAGCGCCACCATAAAGACGACGGCCACCGCTCCGAACACGACCTTTTTCCAGCGCTTTTCGCTGCGCCTGACCTGCCAGACGGCGAATGCCGATATACCGCCCAGGTAGCTCACGAAACCGCCGTGGAGCACCGCGTCAGGCAGGAACTCGGGCCCGAGGGCCGCGATGATGAACGGGAGCGCGAGGACGGCGACCAGCAGAAGCGGCGCGACGGTTTGCGGGGTCCATCGCTGACGAAACGGCTCGATGTCGCGCCACTGCTCGAGTTCCGCGCGAAGCTCCTCAAAGCCGAGCAGATCCACCGAGACGCACACGCACTCTTGCGGGGTGCGCCCGCGCACCGCGAGGCTGCCGTCTCGCAACTGCTCTATCGACTGCACGTCCTCTTCGAGGATGGTCAATCCGGGCCCATCCGATCGACGTGCGGTGAGCTCTCCGGGGCGCAACTCGAGACGGAACGTCTCGTAGGTCTGCGCCAAGTTGGCCAAGATCTTGCGCGCCGAAACCCCCATAACCCCGACCAAAATCGGCGCCAAGACGACCGTTGAAGCAAGCGGCAAGCCATCGTTCAAAAAGTAGGCTACGGCGAACCCAAGCGGTATCGCTGTGATTCCGACCAGAATGATGCGCTTGACGACGCGACGTCGCGCGGCGGGAAGGTGTTCGGTATCGAATTGATAGCGTTTCACGGTCTCCCCATTTTTGCGGTCTCAGAGTTTCGGCCATCCTAGTAGATACACTGGGATTTTGCCATGGGTCAGGAGCAACCGGTGCCGGAGCTCCCCATGGAAGACTTGGTCTGGCTGGCGGCGTCGAGGCCACGAAGCCATTCGAGGTCGCGGTCCGACAGGAAGTAGCGGTTGTAGGGTGTCAGCCACCCTACAAGCCAGCGCTCGACTGAGCGTGGATCGTCGTTGGGGTTGACTGCAGGTGCCGGCAGGATGCCGGCGCTCCTTATTCTTCGCCTTCGCTGGCCATATGCCCATGGTAGAACACCGTCTCGCGGTAGATGGCCAGCAGGTCGGGCATGATGACCTTGATGGCGCCGGCGATGGGCATGATCAGCAGGATGCCCCAGATGCCGGCGAGTTCGCCGCCGATGAGCAGGAGGATGATGACGGCGATGGGGCTCAAGCCCACCTTGGTACCGACGATGCGCGGGGTGAGGACGTAGCCTTCGAGCGCGTTGATGATCAGGAATACGGCGACCACGCCGAATACGGTCAGCCAGCCGGTCCAGTTGAGCAGGACGACCAGGGCGGTCAGGATGATCGCTACGATGGTGCCGAAGTAGGGGACGATGTTGAGCAGCCCCGAGATGATGCCGATGGCGATGCCGAGCTTGGGGTCGATGCCAGCGAGTCCGAAGACGAGCGCCAGCCCCACCGAGAAGAGCAGGCCGATAGCGACGGCGACTTGGACCTGGCCGCGAAACCAGTTGCCGACCGCGTCGTCCATCCGGGCCAGCAGCTTCAGGGTGTACTCGCGCCGGCGAAGGGGCAGCCAGCGCACGACCTCCGATTTGAAGCGGTCGAGCCGGCTCAGAAAATAGAACGTAAATAGGGGGATGAGGATCATATTGAAGAGCGTGAGCAGCAGATGACCGGTCGTCGACACCGCCCCCAGCGCCCATTGACCGGCCTGCTGTGCCATGTTGGGCAGCGAGGCGCTGACCTCCTCGCCGTAGCGCTCGACGGCCTGGCGCACGTCGCTGGGGAGCTCGGTGTTCAGCGTTCGCTCAATCCAGGGCACCCACTCGGTCTGGACCGTGCGCACGAATTCGGGCAGTTGGCCGATGAGCGCGCCGACCTCCTCGACGATCGTCGGAACCATAAAGAGGCCGACCAGGCCGACCAGCAGGGTCACCGACAACACGCAGATGGCCACCGCCACCGTGCGGCTGGCCCCGCGCTCCTCGAAGCGTTTGATGACCGGGTCGAGCAGGTAAGCGATCGCCGCGCTGGCCACCAGCGGGAAGAGCAGCGCGCCCAACGCCGTGCTCGCGTACCAGAGGCCCACCAAGATCAGCGCCAGGAAGACCAGGCGCATCAGGATAAACAGATAGCGATATAGGCCGGCTTTGTACTCGTCGGGGCTGAGCCGCGGGAAGAGGATCGGGCCCGAGCCCTCGGACTGCGAGCGGTCTGCCGGTGTTTCGCCTGGTGTGTCGCCGGTGATCTCGGACAAGGCGCGCCCCCTGTGGGTTTGAGATGCCTACTTAGATCTTGGGCACGAGCCGCGTCGTGGCTATAACTGACTGGTTTCGGGCTTTGGGTTTTGGGTTTCTTGGTTTCGGGTTCTCGGTGGGCTTGGGGCCTGCCGTGGCTTCATCGGTTTACGGGGTTTTGGGTTTTGGGTTTTGGGTTTCTTGGTTTCGGGTTCTCGGTGGGCTTGGGGCCTGCCGTGGCTTCATCGGTTTACGGGGTTTTGGGTTTTGGGTTTTGGGTTTCTTGGTTTCGGGTTCTCGGTGGGCTTGGGGCCTGCCGTGGCTTCATCGGTTTACGGGGTTTTGGGTTTTGGGTTTTGGGTTTCTTGGTTTCGGGTTCTCGGTGGGCTTGGGGCCTGCCGTG
>CAYLTX010000327.1:0-2981 GCA_964386725.1 uncultured Bradymonadales bacterium
GCCGGCACCTCCCCAGGGTCTTCGACCTGGGGAGGAACCTGCCGCTAGATCGCGCGATGGTTGCTTTTTGAACCACAGCAACCCACCACTGCGCGATCACACCGAAAGTTCCTCCCTATGCGGCGTTCAGCCGCATGGGGAGGTGGCGCGCCGAAGGCGCGACGGAGGGGTGCCTCGTAAAGCAGCCATTGCGCGATCACGCAAAGCGAGCGGATTCCACAAAAGCAGGAACTCACAAAATGCCCAAAGAAATCAAAGACTACGTCAGAAACGCCCGCCAAAACCCGACCACCGAGAATATCCAGAAGTTGTGGAAGTCGGTGTTCTGGCTCAAGGGTTGGTATTTTTTGCCCTCGGAGAGCCGCGAGGGCCCCAGCAACCCGTCAGTGATGCTGGTCGACGGCGAGCCGTGGCTGGTCGCGTTCACCAACGTGCGCCGGCTCGAGGCGTTCGCCCAGGCAACCGGCCGCGCGGCCGACTCCGGCGAGGTTTTTCTGCTGGTGCTCGATCCCCTCGAGTCGATGCAAAAGATCTTGTCGGTGCGCGACCAAATCCGCGGCGTGGTCTTCAACCCGGATTCGGATTCGACCTTCCGCGCTCCGGTCCAGGCGCTCGAAGACTACGCCCACCACTTCGGCGTCCCCCTCGAGGAGTAAAGTAGTTCCTGGACCCCCGGACCCCTGAACCCCTGCAGTAGGCCGTTCCTGGACCCCTGGACCCCTGGACCCCTGAACCCCTGTCGTACACCCGACTAGACTCCAACCCCTCTAGCATTTAAGATTCCCCCGAATAGCGAAATCGCGGCAGGATTCTTGCTTGACCTGTTGAGGGTGTAAGTAATCTGTCAGTCGATGTGATTCGAGAAGGAGCGGGCGTGGCGAACGAAACCATCTTGGTAGTGGACGCGGACACCAAGAGTCAGAAGGTGCTCGAGGTTAGCTTTAAGAAAGCGGGCTATCGTGTGCTGATCACCGACTCGATCGAGCGTGCACATGAGATCCTGGCCGAGCAGAGCCCGGATCTGATCGTCAGCGACACTCAATTGCCCGACGGCGACGGCTTCGAGTTTTGCCGAACCGTCAACGATCACGACCAGTGGGGCTCGATCCCGTTCGTGTTTTTGACCGAGCAGCGCTCGCTGCCCGAGAAGATGCGCGGCTTCGAGTTGGGCGCCGACGAATACCTGACCAAGCCCATCTATATTAAAGAGGCGACCAACCGCGTCGAGGTCCTGCTGCAAAAGAAAGCTCAGGAGCGCCTGGGCGGCGGCGAGGCCGAGACCTTCGAGGGTCAACTCGCCGACGTGACGATGATCGACCTGCTGCAGACCATCGAGCAGGAGCATCGAAGCGGCTCCATCCAGTTGCACAGCGACGGTCGCAAGGGCGCGGTATATTTCCGCCAGGGCAATATCCTGGATGCCATGTGCGGCAAGCTGCAGGGCGAAGAGGCCCTGTACCGGCTGATGCTGTGGCCCGACGGCGACTTCAGGGTCGAGTACCACGACGACGTCAGCCGCGCCGACCACATCGAGAAGGACTCCGGCGAGCTTTTGATCGAGGGAATCCAGCGGCTGCAGAAGTGGAACCAATTGGCCGAGGAGCTGCCCGCGTTGGTCAGCGTCTTCGAGGCCGACTATAAGCGCTTGCCCGATCTGCTCGACCAGATGCCCGAGCAGGCCGGACGCGTGGTGCGTTTATTCGACGGAATTCGCAGCCTGCGCGAGGTCATCGACGACAGTCCCTTTGACGATATCACGACGCTGCAGATCATCCGGCGGCTCTTCAACCAAGAGGTGCTCCTCGAAGTCGCCTCCGAGGGCTCTAGCTCCACGGACGCCGCCGACGAACTGCCCCAGAGCAATCTGGAGGCGTGGCTCGCCGAGGCCTCCGATGAGGACTCGGTGCCCACTCCGTTCTCCCAGGTCGATTCTTCGGCGGATATCGAGCCGCTGCCGAGTGACGAAGCTGAGCCTGCCTCCGACGCCGACCACGAATCTGCCAGTGAAGCCCGAGCGCGCTCGGCCACCGGCCCCCACGAAGCTTCATCGGGCCCGCACCAGGATGCTCCTGTGGGCGAAGAGGGCGAAGATGGTGAGGGCGGCGGACATTGGAAGGTGCATTGGGACGGCGAGGGCGAGCGTCCCCAGCGCGATACCCTCGAAGATCTGGACTCGCCCGAGCAGCAGGCCGCAGGCGGCCAGGCGAAAGATGACGGCCTCAAGGAACTCGAGGAGCGCGAGGTGCGCCGGCGTGAGGAGGAGGCCAAGCAGCTTCTACGCCAGAGCGGGCGCTTTGACGCCGCCGAGGTGAAGGCCGCAAACGAGGACTCCCTCGAGCCGGTTCTGGCCGACGGCGGCAGCGAGATCAGCCAGCCGCGTCGCAAGACCAAGCCGATGGTCGAGGCTGTCTCCCGCGAGGAAAAAGCGGAGGAAGGCGATCGCGAACAGCAAGACGCAAGCGAAGGCGAGCGCGACGCCGATGGGTTCTGGCGCGGGCGTAGGTCCACGCCGGTGACCACTCCGGTCGCAGCGGTCGACGCCGAGCGCGAGCGCAGCCCGGCTGACGAGACGTCGCCGGGGATTCAGGTCGCCAGGCTCTATCAATCCGAAGACGAGCAGGAAGAGCGAGACGAGCAAGGCGAATCTGAACAAGAAGATATGCGGTCGAGCCCCGCGCGCCGGGCTGCCGCGGTCGAAGAGGCCGCCTCCGTTCAACGCGAGGCGACCCGGAGCGTGCGCGAGAGCGCGCCGTTTCCCGCCGTCGATGCCGACGATGAACCTGAGGATGAAGTCGAAGAGGAGCCGACGGCCGACGAGCCCGAAACGGTCGACGAGGCTGAAGAGGCGGAAGAGGCTGAAGAGGCTGAAGAGACTGAAGAGGCTGAAGAGGCTGAAAAGGCTGAAGAGGCTGAAGAGGCCGAAGAGGCTGAAGAGGCTGAAGAGGCTGAAGAGGCTGAAGAGGCTGAAGAGGCTGAAGAGG
>CAYLTX010000328.1:0-2972 GCA_964386725.1 uncultured Bradymonadales bacterium
ACGGCGGGAGACAGAGCTCCCGCGGCGAGGACGGAGCCTGCGCGCCCCATGCCATGCGCGCGGCTTGTAGGGTGGTTGGCACCTATTTGCCGCCCCATGCCATGCGCGCGGCTTGTAGGGTGGTTGGCACCTTTTTGCCGATGCATGGATCGGTGGATAGTATTGCCGATTGAGCTTGGATCCACCCGAATGCACAAGCCGCCGCACTCAAATCTTCGCCTTATCCCCCCAATAGCCTCTCGTGGCGCACCGAGGCGGCGTCGGCGCAGGGGCGCACGATCAGCGGGAATTCGCGGCTCCAGTTGGGCCAGCTGCCCACGTCGACGTGGACCTCGATGGACCACACCACGCTGCTATCTTTGCAGTGGAACGAAAAGGGCGCGTCCTCGGGCACACGGAAACGCACACGAAACGAGCTTCGTTGGCCGTTGGTGAGCGAGCCTTCCTCGGTGGGCTCGATGGGGATCGGCTCCTCGAAGAAGCGGTGTACCTCGCTGTATTGGCTGTCTCCGTCGCCCAGGCGCACCTTTTCATAGCCCTTGAGCACCGCGCTGACACTTTTGGGGCTGGTCTTAAAGTTGGGCTGCAACTCGACGGCGAATGAGACGTAATCGCCCGGCTCGACGTGGTAGTCGGAGTCGTACGGAGAGAGCATCTCGTCGTCGGCGTCGTCCCCGCGGCGCTGCAGGAGGCTGTGTACAAGCCATCCGGCCAAGCCCCACGAGCCGACCCCGCCGAGCAGCGTCCACATATTCGCCCCGGGCCGGGCGGCGACATTCGGGTAGAGCAGCAATAGACCGGCCACGACCATCAGACCCACAATCAGCCCACCGAGAATCGCCTGAGCGGCCGAAAGTCCCGCCTGGCGTCCGCCGTCGGGAGCGGCGTTGCTCTCGCCGATGATGAAGTCGTCTTCGTCGCCCGCGGGTTCGACGACAAAGCCTCGAGTGTCTTCGGCTCGCTGGCCGTCGCCGCCGCGGTCTTCGAGCTGGGCGCGGGCGACCAGCTGCCAGGCGACCTCGATCAGCTCCCCGGTATAGCTATAGGGGCCTGGTGGCACGTGAAAGATAAACGGATACTCGTAGGATTGCCCGGCGTTCCACTGGCCTTCGAATAGGACGATGTCGTCGTCGCCACCGGTCTGGGGCCGTGCGCGACCGGAGGCGCGCCACTGCCGGCACACCCGTAGCTGCTCGCAGGTGCGATCCTCGTCGCATTCGACATGGACCGCGCCGACGATTTTATCCCCTGGCTTAAAGCCGCAGTCGTCGTCGAGCTCGATTCGGACTCTACAGTCGCTCACAGCGGCCTCCTTGGAGAAGCAGCGTGCACCGGGCTCGTCCCGGGAGCAGCCTTTTCGGGCATCCTTGGTGGCGCTCGCCGCGCCTCGCGCCGGCGATTCCTCGGTGATATTCAAGAATTTAAGGCGTGTAGGGAAAAGTGCGAGGGTTGAGTCGGCAATGAGGAGCGGCTCCAGGAACTTGGCTGGTGCGATTTGATGCGGGAATGTTAGGACGGCTATCGGCCTGTCGATATGGATGACGAGCGTCATGTCGGCAGGAATGTTCGCGTGTTATGGAACGCTCGAAGAATGCGGGCTCAAGCCCGCTGCGGCAAACAGCCCGGCAATCAAGCAGATTACAAGCCCATGAAGCGAATTTATCTCGACTACAACGCGACTGCCCCCGTGCTCCCAGAAGTGCGTCAGGCGATGATGGAGGCGCTCGAAGCGGTGCCCGGAAACGCCTCGAGCATCCACCACGAGGGTCAGATTGCCCGAGCCCGCGTCGAGCGCGCCCGTCGCGCCGTTGCCCGTGCCGTGGGCGCCCCGGCTCAGGCCGTCGTGTTCACTGCGGGGGCCACCGAGAGCAATAACCAGGTGCTGCGCCACCACGTGCGTGTCGAGGACGAGCCGTTTTTGGTGTGCACCGCCGTCGAGCACCCCTCGGTCATCGAGGTCATGCGCGATCTGGAGCGCGACGGCGCCGAGACCGCCATCTGGCCGGTCGACCGCCAGGGACGGCTCGATCTGGAGTGGCTGCGCGCCAGGCTCGAAGAGGGCGCCACATTGGTGAGCGTGATGTGGGCCAATAATGAAATCGGCAATATCTATCCCATCGCCGAGATCGCCGAGCTCGTCCACGAGTACGACGCGCGGCTGCACGTCGACGCCACCCAGGCGCTGGGGCGGGTGCCGGTGGACTTTGGTGAGGCCGAGGTCGACCTGATGAGCCTTTCATTTCACAAGATGGGAGGCCCCAAGGGCATCGGCGCGATCGTGCTCCGGGAGGGCCAGAAGATCGAGGCCATCCTCGCCGGCGGCCACCAGGAGCGCGGTCGGCGCCCGGGGACCGAGAACGTGCCTGCGGCCGCCGGCCTGGAGGCCGCGGTCAGCGCGCTGGCCGAGCAGGGCGAGCGCTGGAACGAGTTGCTCCAGGCCAAGCGTCGGCTGTTTTTGGAGGAGCTTCGCAAGGTCGCAGGCGACTTCGAGCTGCGCGGCGATCCGGAGCATTTCCTGCCCAATACCGTCAACGTCGCCTTCGCGGGCATCGACGGCGAGGATTTCCTGCTCGCCGCCGACCTCGAGGGCATCTCGGCGTCGAGCGGATCGGCCTGCACCGCCGGCTCGCTCGAGCCCAGCCACGTGGTCTTGGCGATGGGTTTCGAGCACGACGAAGCCCGCCGCTCGGTCCGCTTTAGCTTCGGGCCCACGACCCCTGACGAGGACCTCGTCGAGGCATGCCAACGGATCGCACGCATCACCGACCGCCTGAGGGCACTCGAGGCGTGATATTTGCGGAATTTCAACGCGACGCTACCATTTTAGTGTATGATGGCAATGACTTCGCGTTTATGGCATGAGTGAGGACCACAGGTCCGAGCGAATTTCCACCTGGACCCCCGGACCCCTGGACCCCCGAACCCCTGACCCACTATTTACGAACGGCCGGTCGCCCGTTAGGGTCACCCCG
>CAYLTX010000329.1:0-2964 GCA_964386725.1 uncultured Bradymonadales bacterium
ATCCGGTTCTTCGGCATCCGGTTCCTCGGCATCCGGTTCTTCGGCATCCGGTTCCGGCTCTCGGTCCCCGTCATCCGGTTCGGGTTCCGGCTCTGGTTCCGGTTTGGGCCGCGTGAGCTCGACGATGGAAAACCCGCGTCGGAGCGCCTGTTCGGCGCGCTCTCGTCTGGGGATGACGCCGCTAAACTTGATGAGATCGCAATGGTGGAGCCACTCGCGCACGTCCTCGAGGGACAGGCCTGCCGGCCAATTGACCGACTCGAGCTTGTCGAGGATTTCGGTGGTCGTCAGCTCCGTGCCGCGGAAGCCGTACCGGCGGCCCAGGTACTCGCGCACGGCCTCGGACATGCGCACGTAGAAGAGCATATATTCGTTTTGGTCGAGCAGGTCGCCGGTGGTCAGGGCGCTGAGCTTCTCCATGGCGACCACGTGTGCGGGGCGCGGCGGCGGTCCGGGGGCTTCCTCGCGACGGCTGCGCACTACCAAAAAGGTCAGCAGGGCAGCGAGCAGCGCGCCGCCCAGGATTCCGCCGACCCAGGCGAGCGTATAGTCATCGGCCCAGACGGCCACCGGGTGGCGGTGGTCCTCCAGGGACGGCGTCTCGTCGGCCGGAAGCGTCGAGATGACCTTGGCCTCGACCGGCTCGGTTTCCAATTTAGTGTCCCGCGCGAGTGCGTTTGAGACGGTGACCTCGAAGCCGGGCAGGGTGGTCGAGCCCGGCCGGAAGATCTGGAAGATGAGCGTGAGCGTGGTGACCTCGCGCGCCTCGTCCGAGACGGTCGTGCGCTGCGTATCGGTCAACTCCCAGCGCGGATTGCCGAAGCTCTCCGGCAGATAGACGCTGGCATCGGGCGGGTGGGTGACCTCGAGGGTCAGCTCGAGGCGGTCGCCGACGTGGGCCTCTTCGGGCGCCGAGAATTGCTGGCTCAGCGAAGTCTGTGTCTCGAGGGCACTCGGCGCGTCGTCAGATGCGCCGGACTCAGACGGGTCGGCCTCCAACGCTGCGCTCGCTTTATCGGCGCCGCCCGCGTCGGCAAAGACCGACGGAGCACCGACCGCCAAGGCGGCAGCCAAAACCACTAAAAATCCACTATATTTCAATATCATCCTCATTATTTCGCTATCTCAATACCGCTTCGAGCGGGTCCGAAAGTACTGAACCAACGCCTTGATGTGGCTGGCGTCAGTGCGAATGGGGATGTGATCGATCTTATGCTTTTGAAAGATGCGCTCGAGCCGCTTCTTCTGGCGTTTGCCCGTAGCGCGGAACTCCTGCCGGACGCGCTTGCATGAGGTGTCCACCAGCGCGATCTCGCCGGTCTCCGGATCTTCGAAGGGCACCAGCCCCATATCCGGCAGCTCGGTCTCCATGGGGTCCTCGAGCACCAGCGGGATGATCTCGTGGCGGCGATTGGCGATGCTCAAGCTCGTCTCGAAGTCGGTGTCCTGAAAATCACTGATCAAAAAGGTCAACGCGCGCTTGCTGGTGATCCGAGACAGGTATTCGAGCGCGCCGGGCAGGTCGGTGCCGCGGCGCTCCGGGGTGAAATCCAGAATCTCGGTGATCACCCGCAGCACGTGCTTACGGCCCTTCTTGGGCGGAATAAACGTCTCGATCTGGTCGGTGAAGGTGATTAAGCCGACACGGTCGTTGTTGGAGATCGCGCTAAACGCAATCAGCGCGGCCAACTCCGCGGCGGTCTCCTGTTTGCGGCGGTTGCAGGTGCCGAAGGTCTGGCTACCCGAGGCGTCGACGAGCAGCAGCACGGTCAGCTCGCGCTCCTCGACGAATTGCTTGATATGCATCTCGTTCATGCGCGCCGACACATTCCAATCGATCACGCGGATATCGTCGCCGGGCTGGTACTCGCGCACGTCGGTAAAGTCCATGCCGCGCCCTTTAAAGACGCTCTGGTACTGCCCGGCGAGCTGGTCATTAACCGCGCGCCGCGCGACCAACTCCAGATGCTTGACCGCCTTGATTAGTTCCTTTCGTAGCATGAAGCCCAGTTCTGACGTCGTGAAGCAGTTGCAGTTCTTACTCTCTCACTCTCTCACTTTCTCACTTTCTGCAGTTAAGGAACTTCGATAGCCTCCAAGATCTGCTCGATAACTCTCTCCGGCGTGTACTCCTCGGCTTCTGCGGCAAACGTCAGGATGACGCGGTGGCGCAGCACGTCGTAGGCGACCGCCTTGATGTCCTCGGGGGTGACGTAGCCTCGCCGACGGATGAAGGCGTGGGCCTTGGCGGCCAGGTTCAGGTAGATGGTCGCCCGGGGGCTGGCGCCGAACTCGATAAAATCGCGCAGCTCGTCGAGGCCGTGCTCCTCGGGGTTGCGGGTGGCGACGATGATGTCGACGATATAATCCTTGAGCTTCTCGTCGATATAGATCTCGCGCACGGCCTTCTGCGAGGCGATGATCTGCTCGGGGGTGGCGACCGCGTCGAGTCGATCCGGGCTGGTGCGCTCGGTGACTCGCTCCATGATTAACCGCTCCTCGTCCCGGCTCGGGTAGGTCACCCGAATCATGAGCATGAAGCGGTCGACCTGGGCTTCGGGCAGCGGATAGGTTCCCTCCTGCTCGATCGGGTTCTGGGTGGCCAGCACCAAGAAAGGCTGGTCGAGCTGGTAGGAGGTGTCGCCGATGGTGACCTGGTGTTCCTGCATGGCCTCCAAGAGCGCCGACTGCACTTTGGCCGGCGCGCGGTTGATCTCGTCGGCCAGCAACACGTTGGTGAAGACCGGTCCGGTGCGCGGGACGAACTCGCGGCTTTGCTGGTCGAAGATCATCGTGCCGATGAGGTCGGCCGGCAGCAGGTCGGGGGTGAACTGAATGCGCTGGAAGTCCAGGTCGACGCATTCGGCCAGCGACTTGACCGTCAGCGTCTTGGCCAGCCCCGGCACACCCTCCAGCAGCACGTGCCCGCCGGTGAGCATGCCGATGAGGAGGCGCTCGACCATA
>CAYLTX010000330.1:0-2700 GCA_964386725.1 uncultured Bradymonadales bacterium
GCGCGTAGTTCAGCGCAAGGGGAGGTGCCGAACGTAGTGCGTGAGGCGGAGGGGTTTCCCCAGCCACCCGTATCTTTCGAAAGAACGCACCCAACGGCTCAATTCTGCAAATCACGACCCGCTGATACTTATTAAGAATGACCACCCACAAGACCAACCTTCGACATCCCCGCTGATCTCCCGCGTGACGGCGAGTTCTTCGAACTCCCCGCCGGCGTCTCCAAGGTCCTCCGGGGCTGTGCATCAAAGCGCTGGCCGAGCCCGAAAGCTGAATAGAGAAAGCTCCTCCTGAGCCGCTTCTGGCTGCGATTCTTCAGAAAAGACGCAACGATTTGGGCCTGCGCGCCGAAAACCCTAATGAGGGGGAGAGTGTCGTGGTCCTCGTGTCCCCTCGCTAAGATCACCAACTCGAAGCGGCAGAGGAGATAGATATGATTCCCATTCACGCAGCGGTATGCGGGGCCCTGTTTTCGGCGACCAGCCGGGTGTTGGCCGGAGAGATCGAGGTGTCACAGGAGGCGAAAGACAACATCACCTGGGCACGTGACAAGGTCGAGGAGGTCTCTGAGCTATTGGGCGACTTCTCGCCGACCAAACCCGGAAGCTGGGGTCGTTTTGCGGCGCGGCTGATGGACTACTCCTTCGAGACCTGTCGGCGCTTCGAGTCGGCCGAGGAGGCGCGTCTGGCGCACCGATTCACCGAAGGGGTCCAGTTGCCCGAGTTTCTGGTCGGGTACCTGTGGAGCCACATGCCCCGCCACCGGCTTTACTGGGACGACGAGTCGACGCTCGAACTCGTGGCCCTCGCCGGTGACGCGGTCGTATGTATCGAGCGCGATCAGACCGGCAAGGACGCCGGCGAGGTGTTTTTCGCGCCGGGACGCGGTGGGTGCGACGATGTCTATCGCGCCATATCGGATGCCTTCTGGGCCGAGCGCAGCGCCGTTTCGCTGGGGCTCGACTTCGGCAACGTCACTTGGGCCGAACTCGATCTCGACCGGTTTCGCTACCAAGGCGAACGGCTTTCTCTTCTCGACGAGTGGCGAAGGTACCGCAAGCTCGGCATTCGTCGAAACGTCCTGCTGCAGGGGCCTCCGGGCTGTGGCAAGACAACCTTTTGCTGCCACGCGGCCCGCGAGCTTTCGGGGCGCACGGTCAAGCTTGGTGGCAGGGTCATCGGCATGCTCGACCACCACGATTGGACGAACCTCCTCGAGGCACTTCGCCCCGAGATGCTCATCGTGGACGACGTCGACCGCATCGATGCGATCAGCCAGTACACCGTCCAGGGACAGTTGCAATTCTTCGAAGAGGGCCACTGCAACGTGCCATTTACGCTGCTGACATCGAATCATCACAGTCGGCTACCGGCGGCCTTTCGCCGCCCCGGCCGCGTCGATCAGATCGTAGAGTTCGACGAGCCCTCGGCCGAGACTCGCCGCCAGATCATCTCCGATTTGGCTGAGCGGGTAGGCGTGGTGATTCCCGACGACGAAATGCCCCGGCTGCTGACCTTGCACGACGAATATTCGGCCGCCCACGTGCGAGAGGCCCTTCGACGAGCGCGTGTGCATGGATGGGGCAAGCAAGCCCGAGCCGGCGACAAGACCTTTCGGATGCAGCGCGAATACAGCTCGGCGTCCGATTGGCTCAAGGCCCACGAATTTCGCCGTCTCGATGCTGATCTGGGCATCGTCCTCGACGTTGTTTTCGAGCGCATTCGACCGCAGGTGGTCTATAAGGACGAACTCGACCGGATCCAGCGTCTGACGCTGCCAAACGGTGCTCAAATGTGCGTCGATAAGGGAGGCGAGTATACCGCCAAGAAGGTCTATTTCCGTCCCGCGGTCGACGGTGTGGAGCAAGTCACCGAGGCGATCGCCGAGTTGTTCTGGCAGGGGCGGTCTGCTGTGCTCGTTGGCCCGGACGCCCGTGGTAATACAGCCTGTCAGACGATGCCGGTCGACGAGCATGTCTACCACGGGCCGCTGACCGATTGCTTGGAGCACTGGCGGGCGTTTCGCGAGCACGGACTTCGGCGAAGTGTGCTCTTGCAGGGGCCGCCCGGTTGCGGCAAGTCGACGTTTTGCCGCCACGCGGCCGGCGAGCTCTCCGAGCGAACGCTGATGCTTACCCCGGAGTTTTATGAGTCGCTCCGATGCGCCGCCTGGCGCAGTATCGTCGAGATCTTGCGCCCCGAATTGGTGATCGTCGACGACGTCGACCGCGTCTCGTCAATGAAGCTCGAGGCGAAGCTGCAACTCTTCGAGGAAGGCTACTGCGAGGTGCCCTACGTGCTATTTACCACCAACGATCACATGAAGCTTCCGGCGCCGATGCGCCGCCCCGGTCGTATCGACCAAATCATCGAGGTCGACCGGCCAAGCCCCCAGGTCTGCTGGCAACTCATCCGAAACCTCGCCGAGCGCGTCGGCATCGAGGTGCCCGACGCCGAGCTGCCGCGCCTCACGACGATTCTGCAGGAACAATCGAATGCACACTTATTAGAGGCGCTGCGGCGCGCCAAAGTGCGCGGGTGGCAAGCCAAGCCGGTGCTGGGAGATGCCACATTCGACCAAGAGGTGTCCAAGCCCGGCAAGGTGGCGCGGTTTTCGGAGGAGGTCTACGACGACATGCCGTTTTAGAGTCGCGACTCGATCGAGAACCTGCCACGCCGCCGATCGGCTTTGTGTTCCTCCC
>CAYLTX010000331.1:0-2698 GCA_964386725.1 uncultured Bradymonadales bacterium
CCGCGACGACCCATCATGAATTATTCCCGTGACTTATCCCCAATCCTCATCCCCACGGGGGAGGTGCCTCGTGCGCTTTACAGCACGAGGCGGAGGGGGGGCCACAACAACCAGCCAATCCCTACTCCTCATCCAACTTATCACCCAGCAAATCCCCAAGCGTCCCAAACCCTCCGCCACTATCGGTGTCGGTATAAGTCTGGCCTCCGCCGGAGGACTTCTTGGGCTTTTTGGACTTCTTGGACGTACCGGCACCGCCCGAGGTCTGAATATCCTCGGCCGACTTCTCGGTCAGAGCCATCTTGCGCTCGCCGGGGTCGACGTTGAGCACGCGGGCGGTGGCCTGGTCGCCCTCGGTGTATTTGCGGTGCGGGGTCACGCCGCTGGGCAGATCCATCTCGCTTCGCGGGATCAGGGCGGTGATGCCCGAGTCCAGGCGCACGAAGACGCCGAAGTCCTCGATATTCTCGACGGTGCCGGTGACCTCCATGGTCTGCGCGTAGCGCTCGGCTGCGCTGTCCCACGGGTCGCCTTCGACGGCCTTCATGCTCAGGCTCATGCGCTGGCGGACCTGGTCGATGTCCTGGACCTCGACCATGATCGTCTCGCCGGGGGTGAGCACGTCTTGGGGATGCTTGACGTGCTCCTTCCAGCTCATCTCCGAGACGTGGACCAACCCGTCGATGCCGGGGGCGACCTCGACGAAGGCGCCAAACGGTGCCAGTCGCACGACCTCGCCCTCGACCTGGTCGCCGACGGAGAACTTCTTGTTGACGTCCTCCCACGGATCGCCCTGGGTCTCCTTGATGGACAAGCCGATGCGCAGGTCGCCGTCCTTGCGATCGATGTTGAGGATTTTGACCTCCACTTCGTCGCCGGGGCTGACCACGTCGGTCGGGTTGTCGAAGAAACCGTGGGCCAACTCGGAGACGTGGGCGAGGCCCTCGACGCCGCCGATGTCGATAAACGCGCCGAAGTCGACCACGCGGGTGACCAGGCCTTTGACGACCTGGCCCTCCTCGAGGCTCTCGAGCGTGTCTTCGCGCTGGGCCTTGCGCTCCTCTTCGAGCAGGGCGCTGCGGCTGACGACGACGTTTTTGCCGCCCTCGGCGACCTGCTCGACTCTGAATCGATAGGTCTGTCCGACGTGGCCTTCGGGCTCCTCGGTATAGCCGAGTTCGATCTGGCTGACCGGGCAGAACGTGCGCACGCCGCCGATCATCACCTCGAAGCCACCCTTATTGGTCGCGTCGACGCGGCCCTCGATGGGCACGCCGGTGGCGTGGGCGGTGCGGATGGCCTCCATGGCGCCTTCACGGCCGCTGAGGTTCATGCCCAGCTGAATCTCGTTGCCCCGGGTGCCGAGCACGTAGAATTCGTGCTCGTCGCCGACCTCGACCTCCAGCTCGCCCTCTTCGTTCAGGAAGTCATCGCGACTGGCGTAGCCCTCACTCTTGGAGCTGCCGAACTCGACGAAGATGAACTTCTCACCGATGGCGGCGACGCGGCCCTTGATGCGGTCGCCGGCCTCGACGTCGGCGACCTGCGGGGCGCTGGCGCCCTCGTTGCCGGCCAGCAGCGCCTCGAAGTCGGCGGTGCTCACATCCGGCTCGGGCCCAGCCTCATATTCGAGCTTGGGCGGCTTCTGGCTGCGTTTCTGCTGGGCCTTCTTGGCCTCGGCCATCTCTTTGGCCTTGCGCTCTTCTTCCTTTTGCTTCCGGACGTCCACCGTGCGGCGGCCGGGCTTTTGCGGCGCCTTCTTCGCAGCGGCCTTCTCCGGCGCAGCCTGCTCGGGCGGGGTTTGCTCGGGCTCAGATTGCTCGGGCTGCGCCTGGTCCTTTTCCGCGGGAGCATCTTTCGAGTCGTCGCCCGACGTCATCGAACCCGTGGGCACCTTCGAGCGCGCGACGCGCACCTTGCTGCCCGCCTTATGCTCGGTCGTGTAGTCGCTCTTGCCCTCGGTGATCGTCTCGTCAGCCTCCTCCTCGGGAGGCGTATCCTCGACAACCTCTTCGACGACTTTGACCCGTTTTCGCACGGAAGACTTCTTGGCGTCGCTGTTCTTTTCGTTCTTTTCGTCCGACATGTTTTGATCTTTTAAGAGTGGCTGGCTGGACACACGGTCTATGGGCGGGAAGTGTTAGCGCAGCGGTGCTCTCGCCGCAAGCCCGCACGACATACAGCAGATATCTACGGGCGTTCATTCCTCGGATGGCGCGGATGGCCCAGAGGGCGCGGATGCCGGAAATGGCGTGGATTCACTAGCTTTCGGACACCGCAACTCCTATCTTGATGAACGCTGACCCCACTGGAATGCACACGCCCGTTCATTATGTTGACTGCGTACGCACCAGCTCACGCTCCAACGCTAAGAGCCCATGGCCGAATCCCCCACACAGCCCGACCAGGACGCTCCCGAAGAGGAGCCCGACGAAGCTCGTTGGTGGGGGCTGCCTATTTTGGTCTGGGCGATCGCCATCAGCTTGCTGCTGCACGGGCTGGCGGCCGCGCCGTTTTTGATCTGGGAGTTCGCCCCCAACGGAGAGAGCTTCGAGACCGAATGGGCCGAGCAATTCGACGAGCTCGAGGGCATCGGCCACGGCATGCAGGAGGGGCGATGGGCAGAGTTGGACGGCGTTTCAGCACAGGACGATGCCGAATCGGAACCAGAGCCCGATCCGGAGCCCGAGCCCGAACC
>CAYLTX010000332.1:0-2678 GCA_964386725.1 uncultured Bradymonadales bacterium
AACCAAGAACCAAGAACCGTGGCGAACCTGGATGACGCATCGAGTGTCTCGAGCTTTTCGTTATCCCGAAGACTTACGCGTCGTGGCTTAGAAGCCCGCGGACATCATCTGGCCGAAGGTCACCGAGAAGCCGAACAGCTTGAGGAGCAGCGCGAGGATCAGCTTGAGGCCGACCTGCACGAACGCCACGCCGATGCTGCGCATAAAGCCCAGGTCGTAGACCGACATGATCACCGCGATCCACAGGATCCCGTATAGCGGCAGGCTGACGATCGGGATGAACCCGAGCAAAAAGCCCGCCACGCTCAAGCCGAACGCCACTTTCAGCGCTCGCGGGTAGGTGTTTTTGGCCCGCGGCGCGCCCATCGCACCGGCGGCGATCTTGAGGACCAGGGCGTGGAGGAAGAATGTCACAATTGCGAAGATTAGTGAGCTCATCATATGTTTGGTCCTTATTGGAGGAGGCGGCCGGCCCGAAGGCTGCGCCGATCGTGGTTTCCACCTATGGTGTTATCATAAGCACCGACGGGAGTAATTTCTATTCCCGTCTCACTGAGAGTCGCGTAAGTTGCTAAGCACGGAGCTGGCGCAGGTGATTGGCAGCAGATTGGCCGCGGGTGCAACGAGGCGATGCGAGGAGCATCGTCGAGTGAAACCGGTGGCCAAGATGCGCCAATCAACCAGCCAGAACGGGTTTAGCAATTTATGCGGCTCTCAATAACACGTTCCGACTGGATCCACCGAATGAGTCGCCGTCAGACACAAGCAATCGGGCGTAGCGAGGAGATGCGCCGCGGGTGGACCTCGCTCGGCGAGACCCTCCGCGGCAGCGCCGAGCACAACTCGGGCGCGGGCATCTACGTGATCGACGAGCGCGGCAGCCAGGAGTTTCGCACCTACGCCCAGCTCCTCGAGAACTCGCTGCGCGTGGGCGCCGCGCTGCGGCTCAAGGACATCGACGCTCACGACCGCATTTTGTTGGTCCAGTCGACCGGCTTCGATTTTCTGTCGACCTTTTTCGGCGCCATCGCCATCGGCGCTACCCCCGTCCCATTTCCGCCGCCGATCCGCCAGCGCTCTTCTTCGGGCGCCCAGCCCCACGCCCGGATCGACGACGCCGCCCGGCGGCTGGGGGCGCGCGCGATCGTCGCCGACAGCGACATCGACGCCACGGCGCTGCCGGCGGTGGTGCCCGGCGCGTCCTTTGGCTTCGTGGGCGACGTCGGCATGTTGCTCGAAGGCATGCCGGTGGGCGCGGTCGTCGAGCCGCAGACCTCGGTGCCCGAGGTCGCCTATGTCCAGCTGACCTCCGGGGCGACCGGGCCGATGCGCGGCGTCGAGCTCACCCACGCCAATATCCTGTCCAATATCCGCGCCATCGGCCACGCCCTCGAGATCGACTCCGACGACGTCGGCATCTCCTGGATCCCGCCGTATAACTCGATGGGCCTGGCCGGTCTGATCTGCGTGGCCCTCTACTGGGGGATCGACCTGGTGCTCTTGCACCCCGAACGCTTCCTCAAGCGCCCCGAGGACTGGCTGGCGGCGATCTCACGGCATCGCGGCACGCTGACCGCGGCGCCCAACTTCGCCTATCACTACGCGGTGCGCCGCTGCCAGCGCTCCAACCTCGAGGGCCTCGACCTGTCCAGCTGGCGAGTGGCGATGAGCGGGGCCGAGCCGGTGCGCGCCCAGCATATCGACGCGTTTATGCGCCGGTTCAACACCTACGGGCTGCGCCAGAATATCTTCATGCCCGTGTACGGATTGGCCGAGGCGACCGTCGGCGTGACCTTCGGCGAGCTGGACGCCCCGGTGGTCCTCGACGGCATCAACCGGCGCGTGCTCGAGCGAGAAGGGCGCGCGCGCCCGCTGCCCGTCGAGGGCGCCAAAAGCCCCGCGGAGCGTCTGCACCTGGTCTCGGTCGGCCGGCCGCTCGAGGATATCGAGGTGGCCATCGTCGACGACGACCGCAACCGCCTCGATGAGCGCGAGTGCGGCGAGGTCGCCGTGCGCGGCCCCTGCGTCATGAGGGGCTATACCGAGGACGAGCCGTCCCAGCGTGGCGGGAGCGCCTGTGACACCGACCTCGATGGCGAGTGGCTCTACACCGGCGACCTCGGCTATATGGCCGAGGGCCAGCTCTACGTCATCGGTCGGCGATGCGACGCCATCCAGACCGCCCGTGGCCGCCAGATCTTCCCCGAGGAGGTCGAGCTCTTCGTCAACTCGGTCGACGGCATCCGAAGCGGCAGCGCGGTGGCCTTCTCCATACCTTGCGACGACGGCGACGAGGACTACGAAAACCACGAAAACCACGAAAATTCGGCCCCGAGCCTGCTGGTCATCGCCTTCGAACTGCAGGCGGGCAACGAGCTCGACGAGATCGAGCCGGCCGTGCGCGCGCTGCTCAGCAAACACCTGAGCATCGATCCCCACAAGCTGGTCGCGCTATCGCCGGGCTCGGTCCCCAAGACCCACAGCGGTAAGGTCCGCCGATTCCTCGCCCGCAAGCTCTACCTGGGCGAGCGCCTCGAGCGGCGCAACCGAAATGGCGAGCTCGACGGCGTCTGGCGAGTGGTCGCGCGCGCCCAGACCGAGGTCACCCGACTGGGCCAGCAACTCTACGACCGACTCGAAAAACTCCTGTCCCGTTGACAGGAGCGACGCCGTCCCTG
>CAYLTX010000333.1:0-2646 GCA_964386725.1 uncultured Bradymonadales bacterium
GGCTCAGAAAGTCGACCTGCATCTTGGCTAAAAGGCTCTCGAACGGCGCCCGATCGTCGGCGTGGTCATGCTCGTCCTCGTCGCTGCGTTCGGCTGCGGCGCGCGAGCGCGCAGAGGTGGGCCGCCACGTCGAGCGCTGCTCCCCGGCCGATTTGCGAGCTCTGGCTTCGATTTTGATGCGCAGCTTAGTCATCGCCCTCCCCCCGCGAGTTCGTCGTATAGGGAGCGGGCGAGTTGCCGGCCGATCTGGTCGGGCAACTGTCCGCCTCCAAGCTCGACGTCGCCTGCGTCGAGGGCGTCGATCTCGGCGGTGAGGTCGGTGTCCTCGGGCAGGCCCTCCTCGGCCAGGAGGCGCTCTAGTTCGCGGCGCAGCGCGTCCTCGATGCGCCGCCAGTCGGCCGGTGAGACGCCGTCGAGGACGATCTCGTCGATGCGAAGCGTGATCTGCGGGGCTTGTGGCATCGTCTATCTCCCTCCACGTAATTCGGCGTCGCTCAGGCGCTTGCCCAGCTTGGCGTATTCGGCTCTGGCCGCACAGATCACGTGGTCCATGCCGACGGGTTGGTCTGCGTCGGCCGCCAAGAAGGCGGCGTTGAGCGCGATATTTCGGATATTGCCGCCGGTGACGTTGAGCCCGGCGAGCTTGTGGATGTCGAGGCCGTCGGTGGGCGTCTGCTCGGGGAAGACGCGCCGCCAGATCTCGGCGCGCTGCTCGCAGTCGGGGAAGGGAAACTCCAGGATAAAGCGCACTCGCCGCGAGAACGCCGAGTCGATGGAGTCGGCGAGGTTGGTCGTCAAAATCGCCAGGCCCCTATAGGCCTCCATACGCTGCAGGAGGTAGCTGACCTCGAGGTTGGCGTAGCGGTCGCGGCTGTCTTTGACCTCGCTTCGCTTGCCGAATAAGGCGTCGGCCTCGTCGAAGAGCAAGATCGCGCCGACGCCCTCGGCGGCGTCGAAGATCCGACGCAGGTTCTTCTCGGTCTCGCCGATATATTTGCTGACCACCGAGCTCAGGTCGATGCGGTACAGGTCGAGATCGAGCTCGCCGGCGATGACCTCGGCGGCCATAGTCTTTCCGGTGCCGCTCTCGCCCGAAAAGATCGCCGCGATGCCCAGGCCCCGCGAGGATTGCTCGGCAAATCCCCAGTCCTGGTAGACCTGCATGCGACCGCGCACATGGGCGGCGATGGTGCGAAGCACGTCTTTGTGGGCGTCGGGCAGCACGAGGTCGTGCCAGCCGGCCTTGGCCTCGATGCGGTGGGTGAGCTCCTCGAGCCTCGGGCGCCCCTGCTGCACGCACGCCGTCCACAGGGCCTCGGCGAGCCTGTCGGCCGCCCCGTCGCCGGCAGTCTCGTGGCGCACCTGCTCGGCGGCCGCGCGGATCGAGGCGGGCTCGAGGTCGAATTGGCTCAGCAATTGGTCGAGCCCGTCGCCGAGCCTGTCGGCCAGCGGCCCGAGCGAGGCTCGCCAGAGCGCGCGGCGCTCGTCGACCGGCGGGCGCGCGACCTCGAAGCGCTGGGTCGACACCCCGCCCAGACTCGTCGCCTCGCGGCCGACCACAAATACCGGAGCGGCCAGCCGGCGCAAAAAGCGTGCGAGCTTCTGGCTCGAGCCGCGGCCCGCGCCGGCGCCGGAGTCATCGACCGAGATGGCCAGCGCGTGAGAGCTCAAAAATGCCTCACGCTGCCACAACACCGCCAGTTGCGCCTGGTCGTCCGCGGCCTCGGGCAGGTCGGTCGCGTCGAGCATATAGAGCTGACAGCCGATCATCGCCGCCGAGGCCGCGGCGACGTCCAGCCGCGCGCTGGCCGAGATGCCAAAAAGCTGCGCCACGGGAAGATCGCGCCGAGCTGCGGCGCTGTCGAAGCCACTTTGAAAGCAGCGCGCCGCGCTCTTGGCCACGGCGCGGTGGGTCTCGGTGAGCTCGGCTGGCACATCGACCGGCTCGACGATCGCCTCGAGCCGGCGGTCGAGCTGATCGACCCCGGCCAAAAAGTGCAGGATGCGCTCGTCGATGCTAATCGGCCGCGACGTCAGCGGCCCGGACGCCGGCGAAGCGCCGTCGCCCTCGATCGTAATGAGCCGCCAGCGTCGAAGCGCGGCCTCGGGCGTCAGCGCGTCCCAAGAAGAGCCGGCCAGACCCGACAGGGCCACACCGAAGGTCGCCAGCCCGTCGCCTCGCCCGGTGGTCCGGCGCATCCAATCGGCGAACTCGGGCACGAACTCCACCCCGGCGCATATCACCAGCACGTCGCGCTCGAAGCCGCTCAGCCCGAAACGCTCGGCGAGCATCTCCAGCGCCGGCGCCTGCTCGCGCCGGTCGCGAAGCTCGGCGGCGAGCTCGGCGAGCGCCGCCTCGGCCTCCTCCACGCTGGCCTCATTCACACTGGCCACATCCTCACCGGGAACACCCTGGTCCTCACCGCTCGCCAAACCCGCGGCCAGCCGCGCATGCACCACCGCGACGGCCGCGCGCAGGTAGCGCCGACTTTCAGTCTTCCATGTACTCAATCGACTCATCCCAAGGTCCTACATCTTCCCAATCATTTGCCGACGAGTCACCCCCGGCCAATTATTGAGAACTGCATTAGCCTGGAGTTTCGCCATCTTTTCAGGCGGCTCTCCTTGTATGGACGCTCATCGCGT
>CAYLTX010000334.1:0-2616 GCA_964386725.1 uncultured Bradymonadales bacterium
GACGCGGACGTCGAGGCGCTCGTCAAGGGAGAGGGCGCGCCGGTCTCGGCGACGCGGGCGTGGGTGGCGATCGCCTTAGGCGTCGGCGCCCTGATGCTGCTTCGGCCGATCTGTCCGTTCCACGCGCTGGCCGCCGCCGCGCTGGGGCTCATCGCCGCCCAGCCGTCAGTGGTCGCCGAGCTGGCTTTTCAGCTCAGCTTCGCGGCGACAGGGTCGATCTTGCTCTTCTTTCGCTTTCGGCCGGCCATACTCGAGCCGCCCGGCGATCTCTTCGGCGCCGAGGAGCCGCCCATTCGCCGGAGGCTGCGCGCAGTGGGCCTCTTTGTGGGCGTGTCCACCAGCGCCACGGTGGGGACGTGGCCGATCTTGGCCGCGCACCTGGGCGAGGTGCCCGTGTTGGGGCTGACGGCCAACCTGGTGGTCACCCCGCTGGTCAGCGCGCTGCTCTTTCCGATGCTCGTCGCCGGTGTGCTGGTCTCGCTTTTAGTCGAGCCGGTGGGCCTGTGGGTGGTCGCGCTCAGCCTCGACGCGCTGCTGGTGGCCCGGCTGGGGCTGGAATGGGTCGCCCAGCGGCCCGGCGCCACGCTGGTGACCGGCGCGCTCGGGGGCGGATGGCTGGCGGCGATGTGCGCCGGCGCATTTTTGACTGTTGTGAGCCGCTGGAAGCCCGGCCGTGTCGGCGTCGCGATCGTCCTGCTCGCAGTTGGCCTCAGCCCGGCATTTGCCAGCAGCGAGGCCGAGGCCAACCGCGAGCTTCGCGTCCACTTTATCCCGGTCGGCCAGGGCGACGCCACCCTGGTCGAATTTCCCGACGGCACGACCATGCTGGTCGACGGCGGCGGCACACGCTTGGGCCGCGATCCCGGCCGCTTCGTGGTGGTGCCCTACCTCAAGCGGCTGGGCATCGACCGGCTCGACTGGGTGGTGGTCACCCACTCCGACGCCGACCACCTCTATGGTCTCTTCGCCGTCGCCGAGGCGATGCGCCCCCGGCGGCTGGTCTACGACGCCCGCGACGGCTCCGAGAGCCTGGCCAAGCTCCGGCGTCAGATCGGAGGAATCGGCGGCGATCTGATCGGCCTAGACGGTGGGATGGCTGAAAATGTGGGTGGGGTGTCCCTGGAGATCGTGCGGCCCCAGATTGGACGGGGCCAGGGCCGCGGTCGCGGCCGAAACGACGCCAGCCTGATCGTCCATCTGGCCCGCGGGCCGGCGGCGGTGCTGCTCCCCGGCGACGTCGAGGCCGCCGGCGAGCGCTGGCTGGTGGCGAACCGGGAAGTGCGCGCCACGGTCCTGAAGGCGCCCCACCACGGCTCGAAGACCTCGAGCAGCTCGGCATTTGTGGACGCGGTTCGCCCGCGGGTGTCGGTCGTCTCGGCCGGGCGATTTAATCATTTTGGCCACCCGCATTCGAGCGTGATGTGGCGCTATCGACGACACGGCGTGCGCCTGTTCGAGACGGCGCGGCGTGGGTTGGTGCGGGTCGACGTGGATCGTGCTGGCAAGGTGGAGGTGCGGAGTGTGCGTTGAGGAGTTGTTCGATGAGCGGAACTTGTTCGATGAGCGGAACGAAGTGGAGCGTCGCCCCTTGTAGTCCAAGGGGCCTTTGTAGCCCCATGTGACCGAAGGGAACGTGGGGGTCGAGCGTCGCGAACCATCCAACACGATCTATCCAAGGCGCCTTTCCTCAAGCCCCAAGCCCCAAGCCCGCCTCACCCAAGATTCTCGTTTTGCTCCGCGGCGAGCCGCAGCACCGCCTTGATCGCCAGATCGCCCATCTCCGGGTCGACGTCGTCGATGCCGAGCTTGGCGAGCTCGTTTTCGACGAAGGCGTAGCGGTCCAGAAACGGGCTGGTCGCCGGTTGGCCGAGCCGATCGAGGGCGAAGCGGCGCGGGTCTTCGTCGGTGGCCGTGCCGTCGTCGTGGAAGGTCAGCGCCTGGCTGGGGCCGGGGGTCAGCGAGTCGTACCACACGAAATTTGGCGAGCCCGCCGAGTAGATGGTCAGCATCAGCGTGCCGGCGGCCGGATCGTAGCCGTAAAATGCCCCGTCGGTCTCCAAGATCTCCACGACCCGCTCGGTGGTCACCGGCGAGACGAAGCGCTCGTCGAGATCGACGTGCGGCTCGCTCAGGATCGTCAGCTCGTCGAGGCTCGCCAGACACAGCCCGCCGTCCCACTTGGCGGGCAGGTGCGTGACGTCGGCGCAGTCGAGCTCGAACTCCTCGGCCACCTGCACCAGGGCCTGGCGAACGTCGTCAATCTCGGCGCGCACCGCCGCCTGAGTAAACGCGGGCCACACCACGTCGTCATCGTCGTCCGAACGAAAGTCGGACCAAAAGTCCCAGCTATCCTCGCTCACGTTGATCCTGTGCCAGCCGTCTTCGTCGATCAAATACCAGTGTCGTCTCATTAACAATAGTGCACATCTATGGGGGCTCGCCGTTTGGCGAGTTTGGTACGGAGATAGTGTCACCGGGCCGGCTTGTACCGGCTCGGACTGGCCAGCTTAGATCGAGGTGACGAAGGCGCAAGAAAATGTTTGGTACTGCAGGGGTTCAGGGGTCCGGGGGTCCAGGGGTCCAGGGAACGGCGTAACGGCAGGGGTTCAGGGGGCC
>CAYLTX010000335.1:0-2588 GCA_964386725.1 uncultured Bradymonadales bacterium
GATCTAGCGGAAGGTTCCTCCCCAGGTCGAAGACCCTGGGGAGGTGCCTCGGGCGCTTTACAGCCCGAGGCGGAGGGGTACCACAAAAATCGAACACTTCTATTCTTACGTTCAACCCCGCCCCGCCAACAACTCCCCCATCTTCAACGCCGCCGCCGTCATAATATCGAGATTTCCCGCATATTGGGGCAGATAATCCCCGGCGCCCTCGACCTCCAAAAAGCAGGTCACCTTGGTGCCGTACAATTCGCCCTCGCCGGGCACGCGCAGCGGCTCGTCGAGGTAGTCCTCGAAGACCGGTGGCTTCTTGAGTCGGTAGCCGGGCACGTATTCGCTCACGCGGGCGACGACGTCGTCGATGGCGGCGCTCAGCGCGTCTCGGTCGGCCTCCTCGCAGAAGGCGTAGACGGTGTCGCGCATGATCATGGGCGGCTCGGCGGGGTTGAGGATGATGACGGCCTTGCCGTGCTTGGCGCCGCCGACGTCCTCGATGCCCCGGGAGGTGGTCTGGGTAAATTCGTCGATATTGGCGCGGGTGCCCGGGCCGGCCGAGCGGCTGGCGATAGAGGCGACGATCTCGCCGTAGTGCACCGGCGAGACTTGATTGATCGCCCATACGATCGGGATAGTCGCCTGGCCGCCGCAGGTCACCATATTGACGTTGGGCGCGTCCAAATGCTCCTCGAGGTTGGCCACGGGCACCACATACGGCCCGACGGCCGCCGGCGTCAGGTCGACGGCGCGCTTGCCGTGCTCGGCCAAGATCTTGGCGTGCTCGATGTGGGCGTGTGCGCTGGTCGCGTCAAAGACCACCTCGACGCGCTCCCAGCACAGGTGGTCGACGAGGCCGGCGATGCCCTCGTGGGTCGTCGCCACGCCGAGCTTTCGGGCGCGAGCCAGCCCCTCGGACTCCGGATCGATCCCGACGAGCATGTCCAGCTCGAGGGTCTCGGAGCGCTCGAGGATCTTGATCATCAAGTCGGTGCCGATATTGCCGGAGCCGAGGATGGCGACGTGGGTTTTCGTCATGACTTACTCTCGTTTTCCTTCAAGAATCCAATACCAAACCGATCACCTGAGGTCCCCTCCCCGATTGGGGGAGGTGCCGGAGCGAAGCGGAGGCGGAGGGGGTTCGCGTGATGGCTTTATTGAGCGTGGCAGGCTTCTGGCGTTCCCCCACCGCCTCGCGCCGTACAGCGCGAGGCGGTGGGGGGGCGACATAAACCCGAAAGATACTTATCCAAACCGCACCCTCACGGATCCCACACCTGCGATCTCAGCATCCAGCCAATCCCCCGCCTCCACATCACAGACCGGTCCCAGCGCACCCGACAAGATGATCTGTCCGGCCTCCAGGTCGGTGTCGAACTCACTGAGCTTGTTGGCCAGCCAGACCACGGCGTTGATGGGGTGGTCGAGGCAGGCGGCGCCGGCGCCGGTGGAGGCGACGCGGCCGTTTTTGCGCAGCGTCATGCCGGCCAGGCGCAGGTCGCCGGCGTCTTCGAGGGCGACCGGCTGGTTGCCCAGCACGAACAGGCCGCTCGAGGCGTTGTCGGCGATGGTGTCGGGGTATTCGATATCCCAGTCTTCGATGCGCGAGTCGATGATCTCGATGGCCGGGACGATGAAGTCGGTGGCCTGGACGACCTGGGCGGCGGTGACGCCGGGCCCGCGGATGTCGCGGCCGAGCACGAAGGCGATCTCGGCCTCGGCGCGCGGCTGCAGCAGCCCGGAGGTGTCCACGCGGGCGCCGTCGGCGACGACCATATCGTCGAGCAGGCAGCCGAAGTCGGGCTCGTCGACGCCCAGCCACTCCTGGATGGCGTGGCTGGTCAGGCCGATCTTGCGGCCGACCAGGCGCGCTTGTTTGCCTTCAGGCCCGTCACCGGCCAGGCGGCGCTCGATATTGAGGCGTTGGACCTCGTAGGCTTGCTCGACGGTGATGGCGTCATCGAGGGCGGTCAGCGGCTCGCAGGGCGTCGCGTCGAGCTGTGCCTGCCAGAGCATATCTGCAAATTTGGAGGTGGTCATATGGGTTCTTGGTTCTTGGTTTTTGGTTCTGGGTTCTTGGTTTTTGGTCGGCCGACTGGCTGGTCAGTGACGAATTGGCGAGGGCAAGAACCACCTACGAAGCCACTCATCCGCCTAACATAAAGATGACCCAATACGCCACACCGAGCACGAAGGCCGGCGCCGACCACAACAGGTTGTTGCGGGCGGTGAGGCCGGCCAGGATGAGCGTGCCGAGGCCCAGTGGGGCGCTGACAAATGGGACGCCGAGGTCGGCGAGTTTGGCGAGCGAGCGGTCGGTCAATAGCTCGAGGCCGATAGAGGCCACGGCGATGGCGCCGGTGCTGGCGGCGAGGATCGCGAGCAGGGCGACCGGGTTGGAGGAGAAGAGGCCGGGTGGTTTTTCTTTGGTTGGTTGTGCTTGTTGGTTCATGGGGCTTCCTGAGGTGCGCTTGCCATTTGAGATGCGTCTTGGGTTTTTGTGGGCTCTCCCGGGGCTCCCTTCGGTCGCTCTTGGATCTTCATTCCCGCAGTTACGCCGTTCCTGGCCCCCCGGACCCCTGCAGTTACGCCGTTCC
>CAYLTX010000336.1:0-2561 GCA_964386725.1 uncultured Bradymonadales bacterium
GACCCAGCTGACACCGGGAACCGCGGGGACGGATGAGCCCCCCTGAATGCCGAGTTCGAAGCAGATGGCCTGTTTTAGCTGGTCATCGTTCAGACCCCGTTGTCGCGAGTTAGCCCAGCGATCTGCGGCGCCTGAGAATGTGATCAGGGCGCGATGAATGCAGCGGTCAACATGGTGTGCGTCCATGAGTGTATCTCGCAAGCAAGAGTATGTAGATCGAAGCAGACGGCCGCGAGGCCGCCTGCGTGTGGGGCGAATCAGAACGGAATGTCGTCGTCGGTGAACTCCGGCGTGTCGTCGGCAGTAGCCGTCGACTCGTCGCGGCGCTTGTCGAGGAACTCGACGTCCTTGGCGACGATCTCGACGGAGCGGCGGTAGCTTCCGTCATTGGCTTCCCAGGAACTGGTGCGAAGCTCGCCGCGAATCGCGACGTGCGAGCCCTTGTTGATGTACTCCTTGCAGGCTTCGGCCAGCGGACCGTAGGTGACGATGCCGTGCCAGTCGGTGCGCTCGTGTTTTTCGCCGTCTTTGGTCCAGCGTCTGTTGGTGGCGAGCCGGAAATGACAGAGGGTAGTGTCACTGTCGAGCTTGTGGGCTTCGGGGTCGGTTCCGAGGTGTCCGATGAGCGTGACGCAGTTCATGGCGTTCTCCGTGAAGCAAAAGTGACTGTTTGTGGCAGGTAAGCCAGCGTGACTTCGAAGCCTGCCTCGGGCGTGGGCCCTTCACCCCGTCGAGGGCCACGGTTGAGGGAGGCGGAAGTCCAAGCAGCGGCACCGTCAGCCGAAACAGAAGCAATATGTGCGAGGAAAATAATGAACGAAGGCATGCGACAGGACGCCCAGGGGAGGCCGAAGCCAAGCAAAAGCACTAGGTCAACGCCATCGCGTTTGCTCGCTGGCCAGCTACGACCGAAGACGGCAAAGAGCAAGTAGACGTTGGCGCGGGACGGCCCGAATTCAGGCATACATCACTGGACCGAGCGGGGGGGGGTACCTCCCGACTTCATCAAAAGGGAGATAGCCTTCGGCGCCGAGGCGTCTGACGGCAGTCGATCCATCGAGCAGATACTAGGCATCTGCGAGCCGCTACGCCGACAACCCCGAAGCGCGATCGACTTCCTCCTCGACAGGCTCGACGCGTGGCGCGTTGATCAAATACCGCCTATGCTGTGGTGCCTACGGCAGGCCCTGAACGGTTATGTGCATACGAGTGCGAGCTCCATACACCGTGTATACATTTCAGTTACCATGAGCGCCCCCTGCAGGAGGTTAGTCGGAGGAAAAGCCTGCTGTTGAGGTTCGGGGAAAGCGAGTCTGCCGTGCTATCGGAGCTGGCCGATGGATATCGACAATTCACTAATCGAAGCGCTTGGCCAATTCTTCGTGATCCTTGTCAAAGCTCTTGGCCCGTGGGGCGCAGTTCTGTTCATTGCTGTATTCGTAGGTGCCTTTGTTGGCTACGCGGCATGGCGTCACAAAAAGGCCCAAGAGGGTTTCGCGGCGGCGCTAAGGGCGAAAGATGACCATATCACTGACTTAAGGAAACGCGTGAAGGCCTTAGAGGAGGAGCGAAGGTTGCAAGCCCAGGACAAGCGAAATTGGCAAAGCCAGGACAAGGTAATTCGGCAAAGCCAGCGCAAGACAGAAGAAAGGCGAGCCCGGTACAATAGACAAGAAGACGAGAGCGAAGAGACAAAGCACCTTGAGGGCAAAAGTAGACAAGACTCCATGTTGGAAGAGTCCGACGCGTGGTGGAAGAACTTAAGGAGTCGCTTGGCGCGAAATTCACCGAATAAGGAGAAGCCCGATGATCCCAGGTGAACTTGGCGGCGCATTGCTACTACTGGTTGCGGCACTTGTCTGCATTGGCAGCCTCTGGCTTGCAGCTATCCACTACTCGTTCGAAAAAACGACCCGAGCCGAACGTAAAAAGGATCTAGAAGAGTGGCAAAAGTCAATAAACTTAAGGAGCGAATCAGCCAAGAACTCCCCTTCCGAAGTAACCGCTGAGCGTCGTCTCGATAATCGAGGCGACAATCCAGAGGTCGAGCGCCCGCATCTTCCTCGATAACCGAGGGGTTAAGCGCCCGCGGCTTCGATGTTCAAAAGGGGGGAGCTGGTCGTCGTGTTTCCGCAGGTCAAAAGCGCACTGCGTGGCACCGTGGTGCTCGATGAGCGCGTTGATCAGAAGCTCGAGCAATTCGAGGGCATGATTGTACTCTAGTGCGTGAGACGGAGGCGAGTCATAGGCCAGCCTCCGTCTCACCACGCACAGTATTAGAAGGGGATGTCATCATCACCGAAGGTGGGCGCATTGCTGGCTTCGACGGCCGGATCATCGCCTATCTTGTCGAGAAACTCGACAGTGCGGGCGACGACCTGGACGTCACGGCGGTTGTTGTCGTCGTCGTCCTTCCACGAGTTCGTGCGAAGCTCACCGTGGATCGCCACGTGTGAGCCTTTGGACAGATACTCCAAGCAGGTTTCGGCCAGCGGGCCGAAGGCGACGACTTTGTGCCAGTCGGTGCGCTCCTGGCGCTCGCCGTCGTCGTCTTTCCAACG
>CAYLTX010000337.1:0-2554 GCA_964386725.1 uncultured Bradymonadales bacterium
ATGAGAAAAATTTTAGGTGTGCTGGGCGCGCTCATTTTAATGAGCAACAGGCGTGTTGAGAGCGCGGACACGGACCAGAGGCAATTAGAAGCCGAGGCCGAAGAGACGCTAGGTGGTGTAGAAGAAGAGAAAACAGACGAAGTGCTCGGAAAGTTGGCGCTCCAAGTCGAAATTTGGAAAACGACGGTGGGGGTGCAGCAGCATTTCAACGACATTGAGATGAAAATTCGAAGTCTGTACGTCACTCTGCAAAGTGCCGCTTTCGCTGGCATGGCGCTCGCCTTCAAAGAGGATGTGACGGTGCAGGTTTTTGGGCAGCCGATCTCCGCTGTGGCCTTTATCGGTCTAATGGGAGCCGTGATTACATGGCTATTCCGGCTAATGGATCGGGTTTGGTATCACCCACTTCTAAAAGGCGCTGTAGCTCAAGGAATGGCTCTTGAGAAGCACCTACAGGATGAACTCCAAAACATCGGACTCGCGGAGAAGATCACGGAAGTGAGTTCGATTAAGTACGAGACGATGTTTCCTCGCCCACTGCACTATGTCGTGAAGATAGCGCCCATTGCATGGGCTTTGGATAAACTTTCAGCAAAACCAAATGAAAAGGGCAAACTTCGCTCGGACGATAAGCTCTCGATTTTCTATAGCTCATTGTTTTGGCTGAATGTGGTGACAGCAATCGTTTTTCTGATTGCCGGGGTCTCGGTGACTGTCGATAACTGCCTCCGATGTGGCGTCTGCTCCACTGAGCAAACTGCGCGCTATGAAGAGTGCCCAGGCGAGCGGCAAGAAGGGACGATGCAGAACGAAGCCACAATTGAAGACGATGGCAACCCCAAAACGTCGCCCTAGGAAGATGCACGCGGCAAGGCTGGCTTTTCATGGCATGTCCCTTATGAGTTCGTAGCGCGGTTTCGAGCCAAAGGGCGACGATCGACGTGAAGCCGAGCGTCGCCTGGAGCATCAGCTGGACTCGGTGTTGAGTGCGACCCAGATGACAGCGGCGCGGCGTATTTCTTTCCAGAAGCAGTCCTGAGCAAGCGGCGGGAAATCGCCGCTTGAGGCCTGCGGAAACTCTTCTGCGATGACCGTCCAGAAGGCGTTGCTCGCCTGGCTGACCGCGTGGTCGAGCTGCTTCTCGAAGGTGGCCTTTGCCGCCTCTTCGAAGAGATGGTCGACTGATGCGTAGGGGCAACTATCTGCGTCGTGGCTGTCGGCGTCGTTTTTGGGTGCAGTCGTCATGCTGTGCTCCGTGCGGTTAGATCTTAAGTGCTGCGAATCGTAATTTTTGGTCGACGGTTGTGCCGCGTCCCGGCCGTCTCGCCCCAAGCGGCGGGAGGGAGGGGGGACAGCCAAAGACCTGGAGAGAGGAGCAAACGATGGAAGAATGGCCGCAAAAGGGAGCTGGCGATGGCCAACTCGTTCTCGACGTCGACGAATACGAGCTCAAGAAGGCTAACGAACGCATCGACCGCTTTATCGATGCGGCGATCGCACCCAACACAAAGCGGGCATACAAGTCGGACCTGGACGACTTTGGAGAGTGGTGCAGCAAGAAGGGGCTTGAGGCGCTGCCGGCGAGACCCTGGACGGTGGCCAACTACCTGTCAGCGCTGGCAGAAACGGGCGATTACAAGGCCTCGACACTCGAGCGACGGGCAACCGCCATCCGCCAGGCGCACAAGATTTCAGGTTCTCCGAATCCCTTCGAGGAGTACGGTGAAGCGAGCTATCGGCTCAAGCGATTCATGCGCGGGCTGGTTCGCGAGCTCGGACGCAAGCCCGAAAAGAAGACGGCCGCGCGCGTCGCGCGCCTGCGAAAGATGGTGCTCCGCCTCGAGGACGACTGTGAGGCGAGGGTTCTGCGCGACCGGGCGCTGCTCTTAGTTGGATTCGTTGGAGCGTTTCGACGCTCAGAGTTGGTTGCCCTCGAAGTCGAGGACGTCGAGTGGGTCGAAGGAAAGGGCGTTTCGCTGTATGTGCGCGAGTCGAAGACCGACCAGGAGCAAAAGGGCGAGCTGGTCGGTATCCCGAAACAAGAGGTTAAAGAACTGTGTGCGGTCCGCGCGCTCGAGGCGTGGCTGGATGCAGCCTGTATCACCGCGGGCCCCATCTTTCGCCCTATAGATAGGTGGGGGAATATTCGGTCACGCGGACTTAGCGGCAAGTCGGTGGCGCGTATCGTCAAAAAGGCGGCGGATTCGGCCGGGTTTGACCCGGCCGATTTCGCCGGTCACTCACTCCGGTCGGGCCTAGCGACGTCGGCGGCGGCCGCCGGCAAAGAAGAGCGAGACATTCAAGCGCAGACGCGCCACAAATCGAGGGAAAGTCTTCGTGAGTACATCCACCGCGGCGGGCTATTCAACAACAATGCAGCCAGTGGGCTGTTTACCTTTGATGGGTTTCAGCGCATGTACCAGTGGTTCGTGAGCAACTTCGAGCCGCCTCACGGCGTCGTACCTCGGCATGACGGGTCATGGCTGTGGCGAGAAGGTGAGCCCTATCGGGCAAAGGATGTCCTCGAGATCAAATATGGCGGCACGTTCGCTGG
>CAYLTX010000338.1:0-2541 GCA_964386725.1 uncultured Bradymonadales bacterium
GATGGGAGCTAGTATTTTCGGGGGGTTAGAGGGGATCGACCTCGACTCTGATGGGCGATCTCCTTGGGGATGGCGCTTGGGTCTGCGTGTTGGTGTGGTGTACAACTAAAAGCGCAAGAAACGTCGAAACCCGAATCGCGCCAACGATTCGGGTTTCAAAAATCTCGGAGTGTGTCTCTCTGGTGGGACAACACCTAACCTGTGTTCCCCACCTTACACACTCCTTCACTAATGGTCAAGAACTGACCGACGGGATTTCTACGTCGGCAAATGGAGGATTGTGAAATGTTGGATGGACTTTGCAGGAAGACACGGATCGTCGACTGCCAATCGGGACCGGAAGAGATCGAGAAGCTGCTCCAGGTCGACCTCTGGGAGAGCGACCACTTCGATAAGTTCGAATGGGAGGATGCGTTTTTCGAGATACCAGACCCAGGCATGGGGCGACTGCTCGTAGCACTGCGTCGAAGCATGGGCCAAATCGGCAGAGGTGATCATGTGCCGGTCATCTGGCGAAGAGGCAGTGACGTGCAACGCGAGCTCGGTGTCTCGGCCGATGGATACTGGAAGCCGCTAGCTCGAGCTATCGAGTCCGGCCTGGTGATGAAGGTCGATCAACACGGCATGCCAGGTCGGCGGAAAATTCTCATCGCGAAGTTGCCGGCGGAGTCGGAGTTTCATGCAGTCGCCCGAGCGAAAGGAGCTCTCGAGCGCTACCTGACAAAACAGCCGTCGGTGCCGCGCTGGGTTTTACGGGCTCTCCGGATCGAGCTTGACCATCGAGTGGCGGCCGGATCGGCCGAGACCACGCAAAGCAGGTGCCCGTTTGAGTACGGCGGCCGAGCAAATGAATCTCTGTTGTGCAGAGATTCAACCTCTGGAGAGCAGAGTTCGGACCTCTGTTGCGCAGAGGTTCCTACATATAGAGAACAGGAATTTTACTGGGATTCTAGAGAGGAGAAGACGGACGAGCCGATGTCTCGTGAAAAACATGATGCGCAGATATCTTTGCCGCCCTCCCCTCCCCCGAAACAGGAAGAGCGAGAGGAAATCAATTCGACGGACCCAGCCGAGATGCCCAAACCGCACGAACTTCTGAGAGGCTTTCTAAGCAACTTATGCGCTAGATGCGGCCTCACCCTTACGCAAACGAGCCTCGATATGATTGCTGATGCCTACGGAGAGGCTGTTGGCGATTCTGAGGAGCTTAGACACTCACTCAGGGCAAAGGTGGTCCGTCTGGCGGATTCTGGCTTTTCTGCAGCTCAGGTCGCCGGCTTTCTCCTTGAGGACTGTCCTGTACCTCAGCCGGCGCATCGACGCGCACCGACAGACTCCAGCGAGGTGGAGGAAAGCAGCGAGACGGCCGCCCAGGAAGTGCCGGGTGTGGCATGGAGTGACATTGAGGAGACCGAAGACTTCCGGCCTGTAAGGGAGCGGCTAAAGGAAAAGTCGAGCAGCCATAATTACGAATCGTGGTTCGGCACGAAGAATTTCGTGTGTGTAGACTTCGGGGAGCAAACGAACGTGGTTGTGCGGGATGAGTTTTTGAAGGCGTGGCTTGAAGACAACTACCTCGATCTGCTCGAGGCTACGATTGAAGAGGTGCGAGGAGAGCCGTCAGACGTCGTTATTCACACCCCTGGTGGGTATTTCGTAGATGCCGAGCCGACGCCAAAGGCCGCGTATGACGCACGGATGTGACGTGACGGTGACTGCCGCCCTACCCTCGGCCTTCGGCGCGAGCTCCGGTTGGCTCCGCTCGACAGCTGGCGACTCCAGCTCGACTCACGTCGAGCCTGGGTCGCCACCGGCCGATGCGGTTTTGAACAAACCAAGACGGCTATGAGTTCTTCGAAGCGATCCAGTCTCCGATGAGTTCGTCGACGATCTCGCTCATATTTCGGTCGTTGAGAGCAGCGTGCACTTTGAGCGCCTTTGCGTGCTCGGTGTCCAAATAGACGACCATGCGGCGACGATACGTTCCATCTGCACGCTCGACGATGCCCGTACCAGACGGACTTTCGTCGGTGGAGTCGTCAGTAACCTGAGAACCTAGGTTACTGGAGTCAGGGGGGTCAGACGCAGTGCTTTCGTTTTTAGGCTCCGTCGAGTCGGCTCCGCTCACCCAGCTATCCAGATCAGGATCGGAGGGTGGCTTACGCATAGTTTTATGGCCCTTTTTCTTCTTATCTTTACTCATGGTCAGCGTCCTTCGAGGAAGAGGATTCGATGAGGGTCTCGAGCTCGTCGACGAGGAGACCGAGTTCTTGGGCGGCTTTTCCACTGGCCTGGAAGTCAACCAGGCCGAGACCTGTGTCTGGGAAACGGCCGAACGCCACGCGAAGGCCAATTTCAGTGTCGAGTATCGGGAGGTCTGCTTGAGCGAGAGTCTCTCGAGCAGAGTCTGCCTCGGACGTAGAGGAGCGCAGGCGGTTCAGTAGAAGATATGCCTCGATTTCGGGCCGAAACGTTTTGGCTTGAGCGACAAGCTCCAGCGTTCCAGATAGAGCCCAAACGTCGGAGGTGTCCGGCGTGACG
>CAYLTX010000339.1:0-2508 GCA_964386725.1 uncultured Bradymonadales bacterium
AAAATCATCACGATCCAGTCTTCTCGCTTTCGAAGAGAGATTCGCAAGTTTCAGGGTGTCCTCTGCGCACTCTGTGGTGAATAGTTGTTTCCAAGAGCATCGACACGTTGTGGCTGAGCCCCTACAATCGAGCTAAGGTCTTTTCCCGTCAGCTCGTGCGCAAGTAGTTCATGGCCAACGCACCCTCACAGCGTGTGCTTCGCCCCGGCGTCATCATCGCCGACAAATATCGGATCGACAAACCGATCGCGCGCGGCGGGTTTAGCGTCATCTATCGCGGCACGCACACCGGCATGGAACGCCCGGTGGCGCTGAAGCTGTTGGCGCTCGACGACGAGATCAAGCCCAGCTGGCTCGAGCGCTTCACTCGCGAGGCGAAGCTCGCCAGCCAGCTGACCCACCCCAATACCGTGACGATCTTCGATTACGGCCAAGACCCGCGCGGCTTCTTATATATCGTCATGGAATGGGTCGAGGGCCAGTCGCTGTACCACCACCTCAAGCAAAACGGCGCGCTCAGACCACGCCAGGTCGCAGAGGTCGCCCTGCAGATATTGGAGAGCCTCGACGAGGCGCACCGGCGCGGCTTTTTGCACCGCGACCTCAAGCCCTCCAATATCATGCTCACCCACGACTACGAGGGTCGAGACATCATCAAGGTGCTCGACTTCGGGATCGCCAAGAACCTCGAGGAAAGCCAGGACGGCGGGGTGCTGATCACCCATCAGGGCGCCTTCGTGGGCACGCCGCGCTACGCCTCCCCCGAACAATTCGACGGCCGCGAGTTGGCGCCGTCGGCAGATATCTACTCACTCGGCCTGCTTATGTGGGAGGCGCTGGTGGGCGATCCGGCCGTGGCGTCGGTCAACTACGGTGAGTGCGTCGACAAGCACCTGGGCGACGAGCCGTGGCGGCTGCCCGACGCCGTGCAGTGCCCGCCGGGGCTGGCGCGCGTGTTGTACCGCGCGCTCGACAAGGAGGTCTCCGATCGCTACTCGAGCTGCCGGCAGATGCACGCCGAGCTCAGCCAGTGGCTGGAGTCCTCGGAGGCCAGCGAGTTCAACGACGGAGATTTCTTTGGGAGCATCCCTCCCGGTGGCATGTCGTCTGGCGGAAGGGGGCTCGGCGACCAGTCCAGCGGCGAGGATGAACTCTTTGCGGGCATCGGTGGGGATAGCGATCCCGAGCAGGCGCCGCCGCTCGAGCTGCACGGCCCCTCCTCGGATTCGCGCTCCTCGGGGCGACGGTCATCTCCCGACGACGAAGAGGACGACTTCGAGCGAGAGCTCATGGCGCTGGCGGAATCCTCTCGTAATTTGGGCGGTGGTCCTTCGGGAGATAAGCGCCCGGCAGATAGATATCCTGGAGAGCAGCCTGCAGGAGACAGGTCCCTACCAAGAGACAGGCGCGCTGGAGACAGGCCTGCCGCAGACCGGCCTATGCCCGACAACTCCCACGACGACACCGACCGTCGAAATATTGGCCTGGCGCTCTCGGCGTTTGGCCTCCTACTCCTCGTGCTCGCCGGACTCTACGGGCTACGCAGTGTCGGAGACGAAGCTGAGCCATCCGGTGACGAAGCCGCGACCCACGCCGACGAAGATGCGTCCGGCGCCGAGTCTGCGCCGGAGCCATCGGCAGTCGAGGCCGACGACGGCACGCCCACCTACTCGGCGGAGACCGTCTTGATGGCCGTGCGCCAATCGGGCTGGCGGCCCATCGGGGACAGCGACAAGGTCGACTTCGAGGATATCGTCCAGATCAGCGAGCGCTTTCGAAAGGACGGAAAGACCGTCACGGTGACGGTCTACGAGGCGCCCACCCACGAGGATGCCATCCCCTACGAGAGCACCGTCGAGGAGCCGACTCAGGCGGTCCGCTTCGGCAAGACGGTCGTGCAGGTCTCTCCCGGCGCCCGCGGCAACTCCACCCAGGGCGTCTACTCGCTGATGTCGACGCTCTTCGAGCTCAAATCCATCGCCCGAGAGCAGGCCGAGGACGACGAGTAGGCCCGCTCCATCCGGCAGTAGCCTAAAAGCCACATACAAAAGGCCGGCGGAGTGGTCTCCGCCGGCCTTTGAGCTGTCGTTGGGCTCTTCGAGAGCCTCAATCGATCACTTCGAGCGGTCTACGAAGGTCTCGTAGGAGACCGACAGGTAGTCGGGGGCGTCGCCTTCGTTTTCGGGCAGCTCCGGCCGGTAGTCACCGAAGAACGCGATGGCGTTGCTCTGGGCGAAGTAGTCGAAGCCGTTCTCGCGGCTTCTGGGCACCCACTGGCCGTTGACGTAGACGCGAAGCGAGCTCGAGATGGGCGTGTCCGGCAACTCATAGCCGGTCGAGCCACTGGTCGCGAAGATGATATCCTCGATGGTCTCGGAGATGTCGGTGGCGCACAGCGAGGCGTGGCCGCCCCGGGTGGCCTCGGCCACCAGCCTGTAGGCCTCGCCGTCCGAGCCGCAGCCGCTGCCGGTGCCCACGATGGAGAAGCCGATCGTGTGCTGGGTGAAG
>CAYLTX010000340.1:0-2506 GCA_964386725.1 uncultured Bradymonadales bacterium
AAGGGGTGATTGTCGGTGGTCTCGATGAGTTCGGTGTGACCGTCGGCGTCGGTCAACTCGAGCTCGATGATGGCGCGATCGGGGTTGGCGTAGGGGGCGACGACTGGCCGACACTCGATGGCGCCGGTCTTCTCGTCGCGGGCGAGGACGTATTCACCCTCTTCGACCTCCTCGATGGACTTCGTGCTGCCGTCGCACATCTGCACTTGTGTACCGGCGGTGAAGCTGCATACCTTGGCTTTTCGCCCTGCCGCAGCAACATCATCGATGCCCGCTGAACCTCGTGGCCGAGCCCTGGCCGGCTTCGCGGCCTTGCCGAGCTTGCCGACGGCGCCGCCCGGTGCCATGACCGAGATAGTGACGCTGGTCCAAGCTGAAACATTGGCACCGGCCTGCTCGTACACACCATCAACTTCGAATATCTTGACGTCCAGCGGATTATTGCAACAATAGGAACCATGTTCCCCGACGGACCCCGTCTCAGGCGGCCGAGCGCTCGATCGGGCCGTTGCGGTTTCGGCCGATACACCGGCGTCTGCCCGGCGGAAAAGTTCCCGGCGGAAAGGTCGCTCGAATCTTGCCGTTTCGCCACTTACCCATTGCTTGGTTGTAGGCGTCGACTGTGGCCCGCCGGTCCTCGAGGTACACCCTTCTCCGCTCTGGATCCTTGCCCAGATATTTCACCCTGGGCGAGCGTTCGGAGTGGTCGGGGATGTGGTCGTGGGAAAAGCTCATGACTCGGCGCGGGCCGACGACCTTCTCGCGGCGTCGGGCGCGCTCCTTTTGGAGCTCGGGCTCGTCGGAGAACGTGGTTCCTGTTGTTGAAACCAAATCCACGTGCTCCAAATTTATCGAGATCTAATCCGAAATTCTGCAAACGTGACTCCAGGTACAGAAAAATGGCTGCCAGTTGCTATGCCCTCGAACTCCCAGCTCTGGTCACTGTATTCTTGAGGAGGGCCAACGCACCATTTATCTGCAAGAGTTCCGGCACGAGTAAGCACTTCAACAACAGCCTCTGCTCGCGAGGGCATTTGCAAATGGGCTGAGCAAATCACACGAAACTTACTCTGATCCTTCCAATATCGCTCCATCTGCCTGTCGTCCAACTCCAGGCCGATCGCATTCGAACACCGGTCGAGCACACGGTCGGCACTCTGCGGCCGCTTGGCCAGGATAAAAAATGTCCACTGGATAGCGAAGCTCGTCGGGGAATATGGTTCCTGTTGGTCCACCAGCTTCTACGGCGAGTCCCAAATAAAGTCTGGAAGAAGACGGCGAATCAGCGTTGGAAGCAGCACCTGATCCTCTTTGTGGAAAAATACATGGAAGTTTATGAAGTCGTCGTCAGCCGCATCGACGGTAAAAGCGGCAACGGCAGTGCCAGGCTCAACAAAAAACGGAACCGAGGAAGTATGGATGATGCGTGGCCTCTCAAGGTCCACAGTGCTTTCAACAAAGGATAGCGCCTTCGACACGACTTCCATCGTGTCATCCCACCTAGAAAGCAAAAGCACGCTGTTGAACGAAGGGACGTACGAACGGTCACAGACATCATGCCAATTTTTCTCATTGACTTTTAGCACGGAAAAGAATGAGGAGAGGTCCTCTCCTACTGACAACTCACGTTGAACGACATCCTCTTGTTCAATCGTCGGATGATTCCAAAAGAGACCTTTGTATGAGCGTACCCGGCTTCGCGTTTTTGGCTGCGGGTCTACGTGGACGAGATATGCATTCTCGAACCACCGACCAATAAGCTCCCAAACCACATCCTTCAACGCCGCATTGGCAACATCCCAAAGCACTTGATTCCCTCGCAGCCCCTCCATTTGAAGAGCACCAGCCAATACATCTGAAACAACTGCCTGTTTGCCCGCAGGGAGACTTGTGCCGTTCCAGACTAAATTCCGAGCGTTAGTCTCAATGAGATTGTTGTAGCTCAGCACTCGAACTTGATAGCCGCTCATTTTTCGCCCCCCCAATAATGATGTTCCTTCAACTTTCCGCCAACTGGGCCAGAATTGAAGTGTGGGCCTTGACTGCCTCCGTCGGAATAGTTCACCGGCAAATCCTCGCGAATCGCAATTCGTTCACCATGGCGATTGGTAAAATGATACTCGCGCACATTACTGCCGCGCCTAAGATGTTCAGCTCCGGGTTCACCGGGCCTCAAGACTGCATCCGGTTCTGCATTCATCGGAATGTCATTGCTTCGCTTCGCCGTGCGAAAGGCCCCTCGACGCGTGTCTGAAAATGTATCGCATCGGTTATGCACCCACGCGGCACTCTCTCCCACAAAATAAGTGTGGAAGCCCTCCACCTCAAAATTGTACACCGTGGTGCGCTCGGCTGTCCACGTCGCGCTTGTGACGCGGACCCAGCCGCCTTGCGAGGTATAGACCTCGTCGCCGGGCGCGAGTTCGCCAGCGGGAGTCCAGCCGTGGTCGACTGTTACGTAGCAGTCCCAATGGCAGCGTAAGCACCGTTCCGTTGCAAATTTCCT
>CAYLTX010000341.1:0-2499 GCA_964386725.1 uncultured Bradymonadales bacterium
GCGCCCACCCGACCCCCTCCCAGACCGACCGCGACACGCGCTCGAAGCTCTTGGGCCCCTTCGCCACCCAGAACGACCGCGCCTCGGCCTATTTCAAGCGCAACCGCGGGGCGACCAAATTGCCCGACGTCGACCTCGACACCGGCGAAGACCTCGTCGACGAGCCCGACCAGCCCGAAGCCGACCCACAGCCGGTCAGCGACGACGTAACCGAACCCGAACCGGTCGAAGCCTGAACGGATTTTCAGGGTTTGAGTGCCCGGCGGTGTTCGCGAACACCTCCGGGCGGACTCGATGAACGCCAAAAGGGCTCGCGAGGTCTCCAAAAGCTACTCGATGAGCCGCTGGAGACCTCGCGAGCCCTTTTTTGCTTGCTCGATGTCTGCGCCCAGACCTCCAGAGGCCTCCCCGCGTTCCTCGAAGGGGCGCTCGAAGCCTCCCGAACCCCGCTCGGCTTCATCGATGAGGGCGAGGAGGGCTTTGGAGCGGTGATCTTCTTGCAGGTGCGGTCGAGCTGTTTTTGATGTGTGTAGAGCGGCGACCCTTCCCGTGGGTGCGCCGCCCCGGGAGCGCCTACGGCGCTTCCGGCGTCGGCTTACCCACGGCTATGGTTTGGTCCCCGCACGAAACCACGTCATGGGCGGATCGAATTCAACACGAATTACTCGAATGAGCGCCCGACCACGAAACCAAACCATAGTCAGCTATAGCAAGGGGTGGAAAAGAAAGAGGGATACCTCCCATAATTGGCGCTGCAAACTAGCGATAGGCAGTCATCCAACTACAAAAGGTATCCCGATGAGCAATGGTAGGTATAAGTTGACAAAGATCAACGACGCTAATTTAGACGAGCTTCGCGAGGCGTTCGAGGATCGCTCACTCGTGCTGGCGACCGACGTGGCCAAAAAAGGTATGGTCACCGGCCTGGCACATCCCGACGGCCGCGTCGAAGCGCTCATTGCGTGGCAAAACCCCGTCGAGCTCGACACTCTCGCAAGCCTGGTCGACCACCTCGAGCCGAGCAAAGTCGAGCTGGCCCTGGAGCCGACTAGCACCTACGGCGAGCCTTTGAGGCAGCTCGGTTTCGACAAGGGCTGGGAGGTCTTTCTGATCAGTCCCAAACGGCTCAATGACGCCAGAGAGGTGTTCGATGGGGTGCCTAGCTTGCACGATGCCAAGGCGGCGACGCTGGTGGCCAAGCTTCACGCGGAGACGCTCAGCCGGCCGTGGGGCGCCAAGAGTGTGTGCGAGCGAAATCTCAGCGCGCTCATCAAGCGCATGGTGTCCTACGGCTCGAATAAGCGGCGCAATATGGGAAAGCTCGAGGCCGAGCTGGCCCGCTACTGGCCGGAGGTAACGACGCTGCTCAACAGGGACTCGGCGACGCTGCTCGCGCTGCTCGAGGAGTTCGGTGGCCCCGAAGGCGTTGCGGCCCATCCCGAGCAGGCAAGACAGTTGATCAAGCGGGCCGGCCGAGGCGGAGTTCGGCCGGACAAGATCGCCGCGATCATCGAGTCGGCCGAGAATACCAAAGGCCAGCCGATGGTGCGCATGGAGCTGAAGATGCTCGCCGACCTGGCCCGCCACACCGACGAGCTTCGAAGGAAGGAGACGTTGTGGAGAGGCGCGGTCGAAGATGCCGTCGAAGGCTATGAAGATGTCGAGGCGATCAGCGAGGTCGTGGGTAAAGCGACTGCGGCCGTGTTCAAGGCAGGCGTGGGAGACTTTCGTGACTTCGACAGCCCCGAGGCCCTCTTAAAGATGTTTGGCCTCAACTTAAAGGAGAAGAGCAGCGGCAAGCACAAAGGCCAGCTCAAGATCTCGAAAAGAGGTCCTTCTGAGGCAAGAAGTTATCTGTACTGGGCGACGCTGCGGATGATTCACAGGAGCCCTGTTTTCAAGGCGTGGCATCAAAAGAAGATCGAGCGTGACGGCGGGCTTCGACAAAAAAGCGTGGTGGCGCTGATGCGAAAGCTGGTCAAGGGCCTGTGGCACGTAGCCCGGGGCAAAACCTTCGATGCGACCAAGCTCTTCGACGTCTCCAGGCTGGCCCTGCCGAACTGAAAAATTTCAGAGCACCGACGAATCAATGACTGAACTCAAGGAGATGAGCCAATGAGCTGAACCTGACAAGTTACACCGGTTGCAAAAGCTGCTTAACCGGGTGACCTCCTACCCCCAGCGCGATCCATTTGAGATCCTACTGTAGTGTTGAGGCACCCTTTAGGCGGGCGGCGTGAGCAAATATCCGATGGAGCTGATTTGGTGCTGCGGTTTTGCCCGTGGACACCCCGAGACTGAGAGCTTCGATTTATCCGCGTCCGAAACCTATAAGCGGCTGATGCGACCACGATGAAAAGCGCCAGACACACCAAATCCGATCGCGGGCAAAAAAAGCCCACTTTAAAAATAACGGGTTTGGTGTGTCCAAAGGGAGTGCGTCCCTCCCCAAATAGCCGACTTGACCATCTTGAGAGAGCTGGGGGTAAGCCTCGGCGC
>CAYLTX010000342.1:0-2477 GCA_964386725.1 uncultured Bradymonadales bacterium
GAGCAGCTATCCACGCAAACGACGCAGTCGAACTGCTTAACTTACTGGCATTAGCCTTAGCCTTTAATAGAAGATGCTGCTGTCCTGCAGAACGTCTCAAAACCGAAAATCATAGCCCAGGCCCAGCCCCAGGAACCCGTCGCACATCCCACAGTCGTTGCCGGGATCGTCGGCAATGGCGGTCGCCGGCATCATGCTCAGGGCCAGGCGAACGGTGTGCGCGCCGAATTGAAAGCGGTAGGCGCCCGCCCCGAACATGCCGACCACCGGCACGAAGCCGTCGCCGATCTGTGCCCCGGCATACGGCCCCAGGTCGATCTCGAAGGCCAGCCAATCGAAGACGAAAACCGTGCCGCCCATGGCAACCGAAGCGCCCGAATGCACCGTCATCGACTGGGCCATCCCCGCCAGGCCGGCCACCGAAGCGTCCACGCCGATCCAGGAGTTTCGCGCCGACCAGAAGCTATAGCGGCCGGCCACTCCCCCTCCCGGATCTTCCGTCGAATTCGGGTAGTCCGCGAACATCCCGCCGACGACATCCACCGTCAGCCGCGGCGATTCGGCGAGGTAGCCGTCCTCGGCCGCCGCCGGCGGCGCATGGCCAACCACGAACAACAGGCACCCCATCAAACACAGCCAGACTACCATCGTTCGTCGTTGCATATCTCTCTCGGTATTCACTGCGAGCGTGTGCAAACCAGTATAGCCGATCTTCGAGCGCAATGCTCACCGTCGGTCCAGACCCGTCAACGACGTGATCGTGATCGTAATCGTAAACGAACTGCACCATTTCGCATCACGCAGCCCCTAATGGCCTTAGCCTTTAATAGGAGATGCTGCTGTTCTGCAGAGCGTCCATCTTGTTTTCGTACATCGTGCAGATCTCCCACATCCTCTATTAAGGGCTTGGACCATTTAGGGGCGGCTCTCTCGCGGCGTCTCGGTTTTCGTGGGTCGGCATCCGGTGTCATTGACACAACCCGCCTCACTCGCCAGAATCTGCGGGTCATAATGATATCTAGGAGTACGCAGTGAGCAGTCGCGTCTACGCAGTCTTAGTAGCAGTCGCCTTCGCCATTCTTGCAGCTTTTGGGTGTGCCGACACCAACGAGGAGCCGACCAACCCGACCAGCCCGGACGGCAAGGACGAGGTCGCCCTCACAGGCGGCAAAGCAGACGAGATGTTTGGGGGATGTCGGGCCGACAAAGTCCTCGACCTGGTCAACGACCCGGCCATCGGGGCCGCCGACCTCGCCGACGACGGGCTGCACAGCCGCGCGGCCAACAATATCGTCGAGGCGCGAAACGGCGCCGACGGCCGCCCCGGCACCGACGACGACGTGCTCTTCGATACATTGGTGCAGATCGACGAGGTCTATTACGTCGGCCCGGTGGCGATGGAGCAGCTAGCGAGCATGGTCGACGGGCTGTGCCTGGAGGCGTGGACCGGCGACACCGAGGTCATCTTCAGCCCGCAGCCCTACGAGGACTCGCACCTGGCGCGCGTCGCCGAACTCATCAACGAGGCCGAGACCTCCGTCGACATCGCCATGTACTCGATGGGCGACTCGCAGATCACCGACGCGTTGGAGCGGGCCGAAGAGCGTGGCATCGAGGTCCGGATGATCTTCGAGCCGGCGCGCGACGAGCGAGACGAAGGGCCGGGCACGACCTCGGCCGACCTCGAGGAGATCGGCGTCGATGTGCGCTATATCAACAAGATCATGCACCATAAATACGCGCTCATCGACGGCCCGCGCCAAGTACATGGCCAGCGAGAGTCCCAGGCCGGCACGTTGATCACAGGCAGCGCAAATTGGTCGTACTCGGCCGGCACGCGCTACGACGAGAACACCGTCATCACCGCCGGCAACCCCGAGCTGAACATGCGCTTTCAGCGTGAGTTCAACCACCTGTGGGCCCACAGCCGCGACTACGATATCGGCGCCGGCCACGACTTTTTCGAGACCGACACCATCGACGAGTCGTCCATCCCCGATGACCCGGCCGTCGACGCCGTCTTCACCTCCGACAACTTCCGCACCTACTACTCGGATCGCTACGGAGAGACGTTCAGCGTGCGCCGCGGCATGGATACGGTCGCCGACGAGATCGTCGGCCATATCGAGGCTGCCCAGGATTCGATCTGGGTCGCCAGCGGCCACCTGCGCTCGCGCCCCATCTCCGAGGCGCTGCTCGCCAAGGCCGCCCAAAACCCAGAGATCGACATCAAGATCTACCTCGACGGCCAAGAATACGTCAGCGAGTGGGCCCACGACTCCGAGGTCGACGACCGCCAGGACTGCCTCGACGAGGCCGGCGACTCCGAGGCCCAACGCCAGGACTGCCTGGACAAATCCTACCACTACAGCTTCGACGTCGACCGGGCCGACAATATCGAGCTGCGGTTCAAATTCTACGCCTACCGCTGGCACTACACCTACGCCGAGCAGATGCACCACAAATATATGATCATC
>CAYLTX010000343.1:0-2432 GCA_964386725.1 uncultured Bradymonadales bacterium
TGGAATGGGCGGCATGATGTAAATGCACCCCGACCCCCGATGACGCTCCCATGAGCTGAATCGAAAAACCCCGGACGCGCCAACCAGCGCGTCCGGGGTTTTTTGTGTCCGCTCGGCTCACTTAGCGCCAATCGAGCTCGCCGTGAGCATCGCGCCGGACCATCTGCAATCGCTCGTGGCCGGTCCAACCCAATCCGTCGGGGGCGTATAAGAGCCGGTCGAGTCCTCCGCTGGCATGCTCGGCTTCGATATAGACCACCGTGGCGCTCGTACGCGCCTGGACCTCGCGGGCGAGTCGCTCCAGGAAGTCGCGCAACTCGGGCTCGTCGAAGCGCTCATCTGAGGAAGTGAGCTCGATGGTGAGAAGGAGCCGACTGCGCTCACTCGAATGGAAGGTCTCGAGCATCTTGGGGCGCCAGACGCCCCCGTCGAGCGCCACGGCCGACTCGTCGATGCTCAAATCCTCGCCGCTGGTACGAGAATAGCCCGGCAGGCGCCCGTCTCGGACGGGCTGGTCGGCATCCTCGTCGCGCCGGCGAGCCCAGAGACTTACGCCGGCGCAGGCGCCGCCTGTGAGGACCAATAACCAGAATAGGGGGTTGAGCGGCATCGATGAACTCCGTGTCGATGGGGACGCGGTCAGTGTAGCGCTCGGCCGGGATCGATGCACCCGCAGTTGAAGCTCACGCGACCCGAGTGCTAAGCTGGGCCGGAATCGCTCGAACCCCCACAGTGAGTGCATCGAGGAGAGTCACGGCTCCAGACAAGAGGATGTTCGTGATTGGACCTGGCACCGCCTGAATTCCGCCGAGTACCTGATGGTCAAATCCGATCCCGACGCGCGCCTTCGAAGCCAGTTGGCGCCGGGAAGCCGTTTCGAGGGGAAATACGACGTCCTTTCAGAGCTGGGCACCGGTAGCTTTGCCATCGTGGTCAAAGCCACCCACTCGGTGATGGGGCGTGATGTGGCGCTCAAGTGTCTCAAACCCTCGGTGGTCCGTTCGAACCCGGAGGTCTCCGACCGCTTCGTCACCGAAGTCCAGATCGTCAGCCGGCTGCGCCACCCCAATACGGTCACGATCTTCGACTTCGGCCAGACCGCCGACAATCTGGCCTATATGGTGCTCGAGTATCTGGAGGGGGTGACCCTCGACGAGCTCATCGCCCGTGAGGGGGCGCTCGAAGAGGGCAGGGCTATCCACATCTGTCGGCAGATATTGAAGAGCTTGGCCGAAGCTCACACCTTGGGGATCGTGCACCGGGATCTCAAACCATCCAATATCATGCTCACCGAGATGCACGGCGAGCCGGATTTTGTGAAGGTGCTCGATTTTGGAGTGGCCAAGCTGTTGGAGGAATCCGAGCAGAAAGATACCAACTTCCAGCCACGTTCGACCCAATTTATCGGCACGCCCGTCTATATGAGCCCCGAGCAGGTGCTCGGTAAATCGGTGTCGCCGGCCAGCGACCTCTATAGTCTGGGGCTGATTCTGTATGAAATGCTCACCGGCGATACGCCCATCGAGCACGAAAACGTCGCTTCGGTCGTGCGTGAGCATCTCGACGAGGATCCGCTGCCCTTCGGGGAGCTCGAGCAGGTCTCCGAGCCGATGCGCAAGCTCATTTTGAAGGCGACCACGCGCCAGCCAAAGCAGCGGTTTCGAAGCGTCGGAGAATTTGCGCGTGCCTTGCCAGTCGACGGCGTGGTCGACAGCATCGAGATGGCGACGCCGCAGGGCGCACCCGCGGAGGCGGCGCATGCCGTGGGTCTGGGCGAGGAGAGCTCCGAGGCGGATATCTTCTCGGGCAAAAACTACGTCGACGTACCCGAGCCCGAGGAGCATTGGCACAAGTCCTCGCCGGCCGCCGCGTCCCGGCGCCCCTCGGCCTCCGACCCACCCAAGAGGCGCCGCTCGTCCAACAAAAAGAACTCATCGCGTCGACCAACGCCGCGCCCCGACAGCCTCGACCTCGACCTGGACACCATCGACCGCCAGCGCCGGCGAAATGAGCGGCGACGTCCCAAAAAATCGACCTCGCGAAGCGTCGACGGTGGCTGGGAGTTGCGCGAGTACTGGACGCGTTTTTCGGCTTATTTCTTCGGCGCCGTCGCCGGCTACTGGGCTTTCGTCCTGTTGTCGTCAATGATGTACGAGCAGTCGGAGTCGGTTCGCTTGGGTGGGGCTTTGTTGATCGGCGTCACCGCGGTGCTGTGGACGGCCTTTTCGAGTGTCCAAGCGGTCGGAGTCGAATTTAGTCGGCGTTGGCTCGTGCCGTCGGCGCGCAATCTGGTCTACATCTTCTGCACCATATTGCTGGCGGCCGCATTTTGGCGCCCCTCGGAGGCGGCCGCCGGGCTGAGGCAGAACCCGACCTGGTTTTATGACGCGCTTCCGAGCGTCCCGCCGCTGACCTGGTTGTCGGCGGCAACC
>CAYLTX010000344.1:0-2352 GCA_964386725.1 uncultured Bradymonadales bacterium
GCCCACTCGATCCGAATCAGCGATCACGGCAGGGGGGGGAGCGTCGAGAGCGGGGGATCGCCAAGAAACGAAAAGGGTGTAATGATTTTGTTCGACCAAAAACAAACCCGGGCATTAGCCCGAAATCATTACACCCGGAGATGAGCATGTCAGACGTCAAGCCGAATGTCAGCCTCGAAACGATTCAGCTCGGCGAACACGACGGCGTGTTGCCATCGTGGTTTAACGAATTCGTCCTTGCCTGCCAGGCCCTTCGCGGCGCCGGTGTTTTCGACACAATCGAGCAGGAATTTCGTCTGGAGCGAGGCGGCTACCAGTTCATCGATGCGGTGCTCGTCGGCCTTGCCTTTTTCAGCGCGCAGCCAGAGTACTCGGGACTTCGAGCGCTACTCGATGAGGTCTCAGAGCGAGGCTGGTCTGAGGCGTTGGCGGGCATCGCCGGGCGCAAAAAGCTTTGCAGCCAGCCGTCGATGTCGCGGGTGCTCGAGGATATCGACGAGGAGACGGCGCTGGACTTTGTGACTCGGCTGCTGACCTCTTGGTCACCCGCGGGCCAGCTTGCGGACCATGAGGCGCTGTTGTGGCGTGATTGCACCGGCAACCCCTGGCATGGCTTTGCCATCGATGGGCGTGTGCAGCCTTTTCGACGCCGAGGACTTTGCGAGGGCGATGAGTATCCCGAGCCCAACCGCCTGGTCGACCAGCTGGGGGCCAAAGCGGGTTTTGCAGGCAGAAAACGCGCCGAGGTCCAGATGGAAACATCCATCCTCCAGCAGCTGGGCAGCGGCCTGTATCTGGCGATGAATTACGCGCCCGGAAATGGTGAGCTCATCAAGGACTTCGGCCATGGCCTGGCCCAGATTGAAGCCTGGGCGAGCGCGCACCAGGTCGACCCGAGCCGGTGCTTTCTGGCGATCGACGGCGAAGGCGGAGGCTTCGGGCAGTTGCGTGCCGGCCTGGCTTCACCGGTGCATTTTTTGACCCGGCTGGCCCACTACCAGCCGCTCAAAGACCCCGACTTTCGCGCGCGACTCGCCCAGCAGAAATGGCAACAAGTCGAGGATTCGAAAAGCGGTCCCACACGCTGGGCGACGGAGATGGGCGACTACCATCTGGGCCAGGGCAAGGCGAGGCTGGTGGTCAGCTGCTTTGAGCCGACCGACGGCGAAAAGAGCGGCGCCGGCTACTTTGTCGATGGTCTGCAATACGAGGTCTATGCGTGCGATCTTGACCGTGAAAGCTTTCCGGCATCTGAAGTCGTGACGACCTACTACGCACGGGCCGGGCGCCAGGAAAACGGGTTTGCCCAGCAGGACCGGCATATGGACTTAGCGCATATGTATTCGAGCTCGGCCGGCGGCCAGATGGTCATGATGGCGCTGGGCCTGTGGATGCATAATTTCAGGGCGACTCAGGGCGCCGAGCTTTTCGGCGAACTCGAAGAGCCTCAGCCGGTCCCACACCCCCGTCAGCTCACGTCAGCCGACACATTGCCGCTTGTCGGCGTCGCATCGGACTCCTCACAAGCCGGCGACGCCCATCTCGATCGCGGCGCAAAAGCGCCCTCCAATACCGGCAGCCTGGTGGCTTCAAAGACCTGGTGGCAGACGGTCGCCCAGAAGGTCGAGGAGCGCATCGAGGGGCTTGAAGGATTTACATATGACTCTGTGCGCCGACGCATTCGGTGTACCAAGGGAGTGTATCTGGAGCTGTCGGGTGTGCGCCGACGCAACCAGAAGGTGGTCTTGAGATACCGTATCGGCTCGACATCTCACTGTCAGGGATGCCCCTTTCGCGACGGATGCACATCGTCAGAGTCGGCGACCTATCGCAATGAAATTGAAATCACGATGCCTCCTCCAGCCAGTCCAGCACAGGCAGATGAGCGCGATTTTGCGCCCGACGACGATGAGTCGGTCGACGACACCAAAGCACCAGACATCACCGACGATACGCAGCCGCCGACCGCCTGCCTGGGGATGAGTCCTCCACGTCCAGCACACTATCCAACCGCCGGTAATTTGAAGATGCGCCAGCCTGTGCTCGTCGCCAGCGCCCTTCGAAATGCCTTTCGTAAGGCCGCTCGAGGCATCGAGGTCGTGGTCGAGGTGACCCAACCCCCACCCACTGCCACTGATGTCGAATATCTGGCACTCACCGCCGCCCGCAGACAGCGGCGTCGAAAGACGTGGGACGAGCGGTTACAATGGAACGGGCTGTCCGAGCAGGCGACGGTAGACATCAAACTGAAGGCGCCGCCGCGCGTCATGCGCCTGCTCCAGCAGCCGCCCACCATCGAATCAGCCAACCCTGCCCCCCATGCGGCGAAAGGGTGATCCGAATCGAGTGGGC
>CAYLTX010000345.1:0-2313 GCA_964386725.1 uncultured Bradymonadales bacterium
CCTACGGCACCATCCCGCCCGGCCACGCCTGCTGCGTCGGCTCGGCCAGACCCCGCGACGCCCTGCCCGAAGCCGCGTAGTTGCGTACCGCATGGCGACACATATCGACCCCGATGCAACCACCATACGGCTCACATTCTTGATTCAGGAGCCGTCGACGCCGACCTACGCCATTTACACCACACCACCGGGCCACGTGCCGCGACTCGACGGCGTTCGGCCAGAGTTCCCCCACGGTGCGCAAGAAAGCGGCGCCTATGCAATCGCCCAGTGCAGCCGCGGAACTGAATTCAACGCCCGTAAACGACCGCAAACCCGCATGAGCACTGAGTTGTAGCGTGCCTGTCACCCATTCTTGCGCGTCGTTGAGTTTCACTTTCGTGCCTCGATGGCGGTTGGTTTCGAAATGTGAGACTGCTTCACAACGCTTTTGATGTCCCAATTCAGCAATCGATTCATTAACTTACTGGCATTACGTCTAAGCCTAAGTGGACTTTTCGATAAAGATGTAGCCTTCGCCGTCGTAAGCTCCCGCAAAGAGGAGTTTCCAACTATTCCGCCACTCCTCGAGGACCCAACCGGGCAAACCTTTCCCGCTGCCGGTCGCCTTATGCGCACTTTTTGTCAGGACGCCGTAAAATGTCGGCATTGTCTCCGCACGTCCCACCAACTCCTCGAGTTGTCCTGAAGGAGTTGGCGTTCTAGCTATGAAATACACCTCGTTTCCGTAGCAGACAGTGAATTCTCGCCAATCCTGCAACCACGGATCGGTACAGCGGGCGAGCACATTCTCCATTACGCAGCATGACTCTCGATGTGCTGACAGCATTCCGGAAACAAAACTGGCAAGATGTTCTCGGCCAGAGCTCGAAATCCGTGTCTGCCTTAGATGTGCACCGCGTTTCCCTGAACCATCAGCGAATAGCCCACCCTCGCGAAAACGATAAAGTTGAGCCGGCGAAGTGCGCTTGGGAGCAAAAGTGAAACTGGAGGCCACCTCCTGGCGAAGATTTTCATTGATGAGTCTCGCAAGAGTTCCCGCTTCACTCAGAACACTCGTGACATAGTCTTGCGCGCGATCGTCCAGTTCGAATTTCTCGAGCATGCCTAATCCTTGGGCGTCATATTGCCATCCAAATCGACTCTCCATTTTCCTCCATCATTGTCGATATAGTCCCAATGCGGACCAATGGGCTCGGGATGATTGAGGTCGGGATGAAGGCTCTCGCCTGTCTTTGGGTTGTACCAACTGCCCTTTCCCGTAGAGGGATCTCCAGATCCCCGCCATTCCCACGCCTTACCCGGCGACTTAGTCGGATCGGTAGGAACCTCCTTTCCGAAGGGGTGACAAGTATTATGAACCCAAGCCCTACTCTCCCCCACAAAATACGTGTGGAAGTCCTCCACCTCAAAATTGTACACTGTCTCGAGGCTCGACGTCCAAGTCGCGCCACTCACGCGGAGCCAGCCACCCTGCGAGGTATAGACCTCGTCGCCGGGCGCGAGCTCGCCAGCGGGCGTCCAACCGTTGTCGACGACCCAGAATGGATGCTCGGCCGTTACTCCCAAGATTTCAATCTGCCCGTCGGCGTCCTCGGTCTCGAGGTCGAGCACGGGCTGATCTAGAGTGACCTTTACGTCGGCGACCTGCCGGCAATTCTCCTCACCGGTGGCTTCGTCCTTCGACCACACCCAATCGCCAGGCTCAACCTCCTCAATCGATCTGCGCGTACCGTCGCACATGAGCACAGGTGTTCCGGCGACGAAGCACACGCCATCGTCGGGCCCACATCGACCGCCACGGCACTTACCTCCGGGGCTCATCCCTGAACCGTTTCCTCGTCCCGCCTTGGCGGCGTCGTCGACACCCGCTGAACCTCGTGGCCGAGCCCTGCCCGGCTTCGCGGCCTTGCCGAGCTTGCCGGCGGCACCGCCCGGTGCCATCAGCGAGATTGTGATGCTGATCGTCGCCGCCACATTGGCGCCTGCCGCCTCATAGTCGCCATCGATATCGAAAATTCTGACGTTCAGCGGGTTATTGCCGTCCAGGGTCTGGTCGAGCATGCAGCCGGCCGAGAGCATACATGCAGCGGATGCACCTTCATTCACTGCCCCTTTCCCGATACCTTCGACAAACTCATCTCCGGCCCCTTCCGGTGTTTCATAGCTCGGTTGCATCATTTCCGGCATTGCGGGTCGACCAAAGAGCCTCAGCAAAAATCCACGGTCGTCCACAAATCCTTCGCTCTCCAACCCCCACGGATCCCACCCATTAATCGGGTCAAACCCCACATAAGCATACGGATTATAGCT
>CAYLTX010000346.1:0-2273 GCA_964386725.1 uncultured Bradymonadales bacterium
CCCAATTATTCTCACATACCTCACTACTGACCTCCTTCGTCTGCTTCCGCCTTCGCGTCCGCCTCATCAGCCGACGTCGCGCGCTTGTTAATCGAAAAATGTTTCACATAGATGCCCAGCGGGTTCTTCTCGAGCTCCGCTTTATTGTTCGGCGTACGCTGCATGATGGTGAGAATCCCTACATACTGCTCGGTGCCCTCCACATAGCCGCTCTTGCCAAAGATCTTCTCTCGCCACTCCAAGCGGTAAGAGTCTTCGCTGACCTTGTTTATCGACGATATTTCCAACTGACGCGTCTCCTTGCCGAGCCGCTCAAACGGCTCGGTCTCCTCGACAAGAGTGTCGAGCTGAGCCTTCGCCTTCGACGTCACGGCCGTGTACGCTTCCAGCAAATCTTTGCGCACCACTTCCTTGTCTGAAGACAGCGCGCGTACGTTCCACAGCCACTCCTCCAGGAAGTGCCTCTTTACCCCCTCGGTAGGTTTCCATTGCTGAGTCGTCGGCGAGCCGACCAGCCGCACAGCGCCCGCGCCGTCTACCTCGACGATGTAGGGAATCACCGACGCCTTCGACGACTGGTAAATCACGCCGATGACCGCAATGAGCGCCACAAACAGCGCGCCCAATCCGAACAGTCTCCAACTGAACGCTTGCTTGCGCGCCGACCCGACGCGGTCGTCTATGACTTGCCGCGCCCGCTCATACGGCGTTTCCAGCTCTTCATCTGTCTTGTAGTTCTTCACCTGCTCTCCTCCTCTCCTCACATTCAATCTGACAGGGACGACCCACTCTTTGTCGCTGAACCGCCACCACCTAGGCTTCCGTCGGCAGACATACTTGCCGCGCTCTTGACCGACCCGGCCGTCGCCGCGGCTCCCGCCGGTCCGGCTGCGCCGCCTGAGCCCGCTGTCGTTGCAGCCGCACCGACCGCCGTTGCCGCCGCACCGCCTGCTACTTGCGCTTGCCCCATGGCCTCCGCGGCCTGAAGGCTGGCAGAGCCGGACATCAAGCCCCCGGCCACACTCGGTGCTTTCCATGTGACAAAGGCGATTGTCGCGGCCCCGAAGGCCAGCGAGAGCGTGTCCATCCAACTCGGGTCAGGTGGCAGCTCCAACCCCTGCAAAATTGGATAAACCACTGCGATAAGTGCGCTCAGCACCATCAGCTTTGTCCCCTGCGCCACGATCGCGCCAAAGTAGCGCTCCGCGATCCATTTCGTGTGTTTATTGACGCCCCAAGGGATAAAGATCGCCCCGAAGGCCGAGACGATGTAAAACTCCAGCAGCGTCATGTAGACCATCATCGCGATCACGAAGTACAGACTCAGCGTGACCAGCCCGACCAGTGCCATCATGACTATCGCGAGCCAGTCGCTATTCATGATGGACATGTCCCCGACCTCCTCCCAGATCGTGCCTGTCGCAGACAGACCGAGCTCGAGGACCCTCGACGGGTCGCGCACCAGGTCGATGGGGACTTGCCCTCCGCCGATCTCCGCCCCTGCCCAAATAAAGCCGTCCAGAATGGTATTCGCCAGCGTGACCCAGTTGAGGACGATGAATGCGAAGACACCCACAAACACAATTTTCCGAAGAAACTGCTTAAATGCGGGCGTAGCGTCCATGAACGCCCACATAATGCCGCCCCAGACGATCTCAATGGCAATGAGGGTGCTCAGAAGACCCGAGCCTCCCGAGACTAGATTGCCTGCTCCTGCCTCGAAGACGCCAAGAACCGCTTCCAACGTCTGCGTCATCACCCCTACGTCCACCTGCGGTTGTGCCATCGTCTTCTCCTGACCTGTTGAGCAGTATCTACGTCACGCGCCTCAACTTCCTTGACCGCTAGCGAATCTCAGGCAGCTCGTCCGGCGGCCGAGTACTATCGTCACGCTCGCCGTACCCACGCATCATTCTGTTATCGCCTCGCTCTTCTGACGCTTTCGCAGCCATCTGTTGTTCCTTCATGTAAGAGAGCCGAGCGCGCGAATCCGCGATAACGAGCTTCGAGAGCTCCATCATCTGTTTCGCCAGAAGCGCACTGATCTTGTTTCCGGCCTGTATGGCCGCCAGCGTTCCTTCCGCCGAATCAGAGGCACTCACCAATTCGCCGAGGTCCGCCTCTCTTCCGCCGTAGTCGTCGAGCACGCCGTGCGAAATCATCGCCGCTCGAATCGACTCCTCGGTTTGCTCTTCCCACTTTTCTCGCTTCTCCTGATACGTCTGCTTATCGTCCTGCTCGGGGTCATAATCCTCGTAGAGCGCGTCGAATTG
>CAYLTX010000347.1:0-2230 GCA_964386725.1 uncultured Bradymonadales bacterium
GGAAAAACGTGAACGTGCACGTGAACGTGGCCGTGAACCGCCGTACCCCCTGCACATTTGGACGAATGGGCGAAGCGTTCGTCTTTGCAGATCTGGGCTGATCGGAGCTGCTAGGCTTTTTCGTGCGCCCTGCAGGTTTAACTACGGTTCACGTTCACGTGCACGTTCACGTTCACGGTGACCCGACCGGCGCCGATTGGAACGTTCGACCAAACTCATCGGTTGTGGTGGGGACGACTCGGGGCGCGATTTTACGACTCACCTGCGGATTTCGACCACTCGTAGGAAAATCATTGTAGGTTGGCCTCTGCGTGCACTAAATCCAATGGTGGAAAGCGATGTCACCGGGGGCGGTTTGCTCGCATCCTAATTGAGACGGATGAGGCACCGGTGCCGGACCTTCGAGGTCTGGTTGTAGGGCAGGAAGCCCGGGCACCGATGTTTTGGCACGCCCCCGAGTTGTTAGCAGTCAGAATTGGACCCAGGACACCCACCATGTTGCAGATCAGAGCCAAATCGAAGATGAACGAGGCCGACACGCCCATAGAAGCCGCCAAAGAGACGCGCCCGACCAGCCGCATCTCCGGATTTTATCGGATGTCGATGGACGAGCGCCTCGATTGTCTGCTCGACCACGGCATCATCGACGCCGAAGACGTCGAATTTTTGAGCGTGCGGGCCGGTGGGCTCGAACCGCATACGGCCAATAAGATGGTCGAAAATTGCATCGGCGTCTTCGAGTTGCCGATGGGATTGGGGCTGAACTTTACGATCAACGACCGCGACTATGTGGTGCCGATGGCCGTCGAGGAGCCCAGCGTCATCGCGGCGGTCAGCCACTGCGCCAAGATCGTGCGCGGCGCCGGCGGCTTCGAGTCGACCTGTCACTCGAATGTGATGATCGGCCAGGTTCAAGTGGTCGGCTGCGAGGACTTCGAGGCGGCCAAAGAGGCCGTGCTGGCCGCGCGCGCCGAGATCGTGGAGACGGCCAACCGCCTCGAGCCCAAGATGGTCGAGCGTGGCGGCGGCTGCCGCGACGTCGAGGTGCGTATCGTCGACAACGGCGAGTATCGCAAGATGCTGGTCGTCCACCTGTTGATCGACGCGGTCGACGCGATGGGCGCCAACCTGGTCAATACCATGGCCGAGGGCGTCGCCCCGCTGGTCGAGGAGTTGACCGGCGGGACGGTCTTTTTGCGCATTCTGTCGAACCTGGCCGACAAACGCCTGGTGAAATCGCGCTGCAAGATCCCCTTCGAGAAGCTCGGATGGAAGGGCTATAGCGGCGAAGAAGTCGCCCGCGGCATCGCGCACGCCAGTGAATTCGCCGAGTCCGACCCCTACCGGGCGACGACCCACAACAAAGGCATCATGAACGGGATCAGCTCGGTGTGCATCGCCACCGGCAATGATTGGCGAGCCGTCGAGGCCGGCGCGCACGCCTATTGCGCCCGCGACGGCCAATATCGACCGATGGCCGTGTGGTACGTCGAGGACGACTGCCTGGTCGGCGAGCTCGAGGTGCCCATGCAAGTCGGTACCGTCGGCGGCCCGATCCGGCTGCACCCGACCGTCCAACTCGCCCACCGAATCCTGCGCATCGACGGCGCTGCCGAGCTCGCCGAAGTCATGGGCGCGGTCGGCCTGGCCCAGAACCTCGGGGCGCTCAAGGCGCTGGCCACCGAGGGCATCCAGCGCGGCCATATGTCGCTTCACGCCCGCAGCGTGGCGGCGACCGTCGGCGCGAGTGGTGACGAGATGCAGGGGCTTATCGACCGATTGATCGAGTCGGGCGAGATTAAGGTGAGCAAGGCTGAGGAGTTGCTCGCCGAGATGCGGGCGTAATGGAGCGCGAATGGAGCACGAATGGAGCGCGGACAGCCTGTCCGCAAGCGGGTGACGAGCGCGGCCCTGCGCCGCCGAGGAACCCGCTCCAGGCTTAGCCACACGAAAACCCAAAAGCCCCGGCCACCATAAAGCTGGCCGGGGCTTTTTTGTGGTTTCTGGTCAGCGATCTAACGGACGTAGGACTCGATGCGGGCGCGAACCTGGTCGTCTTCCTCGACGATGGCCATGATGCTGCCCTTGGCCTTGTCGATCAGCGCCATAAAGCCTTGGGGGTCGACGCCTGCGGCGGAGACCGCGGCTTCGAGCAGCATCATCGCCAGATGCGTAAAGCTCATCGACAGCGCGGCGTTGGCGGCGGCGAAGGCGGCGTTGAGCGCGCCCT
>CAYLTX010000348.1:0-2221 GCA_964386725.1 uncultured Bradymonadales bacterium
TGAGGGGTGAGGGTTGAGGGTTGAGGGTTTGGGGTTGAGGGTTGAGGGGTGAGGGGTGCCGGTCTCCGGGGGCCGGTCAGTTCATTAGAGCATTGAATTTACCACACCCTGGTATGAGACTGAGCTGGGAAGCCCTCTTTTCCGAAACGAGAAACGAAAAAGGAAACCCTATGGCACGCAGAAAAACACGACGGCCGACCACGCCGGGCGAGGTGCTCAGCGAAGAGTTCTTGAAGCCGGCCAATCTCACTCAAACCGCGTTTGCTGACCACCTTGGGTGCGACGTAAAGACCATCAACCGGCTGGTGAACGGGCATACAAGTATCGATGCGAAGATGGCGCGCCGACTGGGTGCTGCGCTGGGCACCACCGCGGATTTTTGGATCAACCTCCAGAAGGCAGTCGACCTGTACGAAGCCCAACAAGACGAGCCGGAGTTGCCCGCCCGGCTGCCACAGTTCGATGAGCGCGCGGCGCTCGGTTGATGCGCAAGCACCCTGCCCTTTCGATAAGCGAAACGTAGTGGAGCGCCGCCGAGCGTTGTTTGCGAGGCCTTTGTAGCCCCATGTGACCGAAGGGAACTTGGGGTAAGGGTCGCGTTGGCAACCAAGCCACTACACGCAATTCTAGACATGCGAATTGAGCCCATAGGTGATGCTCGAGACGAGCAAGCCAGGTCGGTTCGTCACATCCAACCCCACGTTCCCTCCACTACGTTCCGGTCACATGAGGCTACAAAGGCCCCCTAAACAACAGGGGGCGACGCTCCACTACGTTCCGCTCATCGGGTAGCCTTCGTTGACCTCCTTTGAGAGCCCGCCGCCTCACACAAACGGCCGCGTCAGCTTCGAGGCGAGGACGCGGTGATTGGCCACGCGGCGGTAGCCCCACTCGCTGATGGCGGCGAAGCCGGGCATTTTCTCGTATAAATTCAACAACTTGCTGCCGCCCGGCTTTTTGTCGAGGGCGAGGTAGATGGCTGCTGCGCCCCGGTAGACCTGCCCGTCGGTTTCGATGAGGTGAACGGACTCGGAGAAATCAGACGCATCGAAATTATCGAAGCGGTCGTGGACCGCTTGGTAGGTCACAAAGCGGACGCGATCGCCAACTGTGTCAACGAGATGGAGCACGGATCGCTTGCAGAAGCCGCAATCGCCGTCCCAGATAAGTGTAGGGCGATCGACTCGGTGTGGGTCGAAGCCTTTGTGATCGTTGATGTCGATTGGCATTAGGGACGCCTCGTTTTTTTGGGGCTCTGCTATTTAAGGCGCCTGAACTGCGGCGCGAACTGCCATTTGGGTTGGTTTTTTTGGAGCATATCGAGTTGTTGAGGTCTCGAGTGCTCATCCCAATTCAGTCACCAGGAGCCGAGAAGCAAGTGATCGGCTGATCGCGGCGTGTTCGCCGTCGATGTCGAGGAACATCTGGCCGTCGAAGGACAGAATCTCGACGACCTCGAACGTCTCGCTGGGGGTCAGGCCGATCTTGTCGAGGTAGCGCAGCACTTCGGGCTCCTGGTCGAGCACGCGCTCGACTCGGTATTGCGAGCCGGGAATGGCGTCGCTAAGCGGCATCGCCTCGGGGCGGTGGATCTCGCCTTCGGCCGACGGGATGGGGTCGCCGTGAGGGTCGAATTTGGGGTGGCCCAAGAAGTCGTCGATGCGCGAGACGAGCTTCTCGCTGACCGAATGCTCGAGCCGCTCGGCCTCGTCGTGGACCTCGTCCCAGCCGTAGCCGAGCGTGTGGACCAAGAAGACCTCGATGAGCCGGTGGTTTCGGATCACCCGGAGAGCAGCTTTGATGCCCGTCTCAGTCAGCCGCACGCCGCGATACGGCCGGTAATCGACCAGGCCCTCCTCGGCCAGCGACTTGAGCATGCTGGTCACCGAGGGCAGCGAGATATCGAGCTGCTCGGCCATCTCCTTGGTCTTGACGCGGTCGTCGTGGTCGACGTCGCTCTGCAGGTGATAGACGGCCTTGAGGTAATTTTCGACAGATTGTGTCGGCATCGGGCTCGGACGGCTGATTGGACCGGAAACGGAAGAGCACCCATAACAAGCATAGGCGCCGGGGCGCAATTGCGGAAGGTGCCCTTGGGTTGAATGGTGATCTATGACGTGTGCGCTAAGCCTCCCCGGGCTCCCTCGGCCCCAAACGACGGGGCCTCGGTCGGCCGGGGCTACCATTGCCGCGCTGAACTGCGCGCGGCGGCGCTCCCTTT
>CAYLTX010000349.1:0-2220 GCA_964386725.1 uncultured Bradymonadales bacterium
CCCACTGGATCCGGTTCCGAGCACTTAAGGCACCGTGGAGTCAGTCGTCAGTAGCTTCTTCAGGGGGCCGGGGTTGCGCCAGTGAATCTCGACCGTGGCATCAGGCGCAAGCTCGTTGTGCAAGAATCGCATCTTCCATGTGTAGCGTATGCGGCTTCGATTGATCTCATGCCACTGGCCGGGATTGCGCCAGGGGTGCGCCGGCGTCGGTTTGTCGACCTCCACGGTGACCTGGGCTTGCAAGCACGCGTCTCTTAGCTTCTCGAGCCAGCTTCCCACACGTGTCTGAGGTCTTCGGGGCTTCATCGGTGGTAGGTTTTCGTCCGGCGGTGGCTCGATCTGGAGCGGCTGACTGGGCCTGAGCTTGACGACATGATCTCCAAACTCATCTACCCCGATCCAAACCTCCTTTTGATAACCGACAGCCGTCGAATTCATACAATGCTCTCGAAAAGTACACCCGGCGCATGCACCCTTGGGGGCGCGAAATTGATGGTAGTCCCTGCCGCTGTCGTGGCGGATCCGATGCGACCACAGATGCGTCTGGGCCGCACAGATCAGACTGTGGGTGTGGGGGTCGTAGACCATCTGGAGGTTGTCGAGGCGCTCGATTGTCTTTGGAGATAGTTCTGGCTGGGGTTGTGGCTGCGTTTGTTGCGCGTTTAACTCGCCCTCACTCGGGTCGACTTCCAGTGACTCGCCCTCACTCGGGGCGACTTCCAGGTCGTCGGGGTCTTCTGAGGGCTGTTGAGGCTGCTGTTTGGGCAGGTGAAGCTCCGGCTCACAGATGCGCCAGGCCAAGCGCAGCAGTATATTCCACACCCACAGACCCACAATCTGGGCCAGGTGCTGACCATGGGGTTCCTTGCAGAAAGTTGTCTGCAGACAAATATCTTTATCTTGTTGGTTAAAGCGATTCTCGACGGTGGCCCGACTAAAAAACAGACCCACCAGCTGCGCAGCTGCCCAGCGGTCGGGTTTGAGTGAGGTAGCAAACATCTCGTAGTGGTACGCTCCTCGGGTCAATCCGGTCTGGCTTTGCGACTTTTTCTGATCAGCACGAAAGCGAGTGACGATCACACGCAAGCCCAACGGGACCCCCAATTCGGGACGACCTTCGGGCACCGCGGTCGCATGAAGCTGGACCCGCCCAAGCTCGAGCACCTCACGCCTCGGGCCGCTGTGGCCGTCGGGGACCTCGACCCAGCCATCACTTTCGAGCCGTTCGATGGCCTCATCGGTCTCCAGCAGATCGTAGCGGCTAATGCGTACCAGCACCTGAGCACCCAGGTTGACCAGCGCATTCAAAATCGCGGTGACGTCGCCTTCACCGTCGATTCGCACCAGCGTCTGCTGGGCGGTGCACGGGCTGTGCTGCCAGAAATCTTCGAGACCCGCCTCGATGCCATCGAGGCCGCGGCTCATCGCTCCGTTGCCCTTCTGCAGGTAGCTTGCCACCACCTGAGCGGCTCCCTCATGGACCAACAGGCCGCGCGTCGAGCGCACCTCTCCACGTTTTCGACCCGCGTAGCCCGGCTCGCCAAGTCCGTCGCTTCGCCGCCGGGGCTCGGGCCGATCGTCTCCTTTGGGCAAGCTCCTCTGGCGCAGCATATGTGCCCGCGGATCCCAATCGATGACATGAAGCCCATCGCCCTGCCCATCCTTCCAGACCACCTGGTCATCGCCGAGCAGATCGTCTGCCGCGCTATGCTGGCCCAGCGACCAGCGCATAAACCCGGCGACGCAATCTTTGTCGACGACTTTCAAAAACCGGGAGATGCTCGCAGAAGACGGCCATTGGTCCCGTCCGCAGATTGCAGCGAGCTGATCTTTATAGGGTCGACAGCGCCTACTAAAGCCTCTTAATCCCCCTTTGGGCTTGCCGCCTTCGACGAAGGCACAGCAAAAATAAGCCAGCAGAAACATCACGACATCCAGCCCCGTATAGCTTCCACCACGTCTTGATGCCCGCACCTCGGCCTCAAGCTTCTCGAACTCGATCTCCTCGGACAAGTGTTGGCAGACGAGCACAAAAAGTGACGCCCAATCTGGAAGTCGGGTCGGATCGGCGTCCTCGCTAATGACAACTGAAATCTGCTGTGCAACACTCATTTCGGGTTCTCCTTTCCGGCTTTGCCGGTGATACTTTAGCGGGTATTAGGAGAACCCATTTTTTTATACCTGCTCCAAAATTGCACCCTCCGATCCGGTTCCAGTGGG
>CAYLTX010000350.1:0-2187 GCA_964386725.1 uncultured Bradymonadales bacterium
TCCACGCCTCCACGCCTCCACGCCTCCACGCCTCCACGCCTCCACGCCTCCACGCTTCAATGCCTCAACGCCCTCCAAGAACGCCGTTGTTGATCTCGGCGACGATCAGTAAGATAACACCCCCCGCCACTGGATCATTCATTTCGCCAGAAGAAGTGCGATGAGCGATTTTTTTCACATCATCGAGGTCGACCGCAGCGCGGCGCCCGCCAAGCCGGCCGAGCCCGAGCCGACGCCCAAGAAACTGCCTCAATCGCGCCGCTACGTGGCCGTGTCGGGTAATATCGGCGCCGGAAAGAGCTCCCTGGTCGACTTTTTGAGCCAGCGCTACGATATCGAGCCCTTCTTCGAGCCCAACGAGGCCAACCCCTACCTCGAGGATTTCTACGAGGAGATGGAGCGCTGGAGCTTCCACAGCCAGATCTATTTTCTGACCGCCAAGTTCAAGCTGCACAAGGAGCTGGACGCCTCGCCCCAGAACGTCATCCAGGACCGCACCATCTGGGAGGACGCCGAGATCTTCGCCGAGAACCTCTACGCCCAGGGGCATATGGCCGAGCGGGACTACCGCACCTACCGGAATCTATACGAGTCCATCCAGGACCAGATTCGCCCGCCCGACCTGATGATCTACCTGGACTGCCCGGTCAGCACCGTCCAAAAGCGCATCGCCATGCGCGGCCGCCAGATGGAGCAGAATATCCCGGTCGAATACCTCGAGCGACTCCACGGGCTGTACGAGCGCTGGATCCAGGCCTACGACCTGTCGCCGCTGGTAATTCTTCCCACCGACAAGCTCGACTATATGACCAATCTGGTCGACTGCCACGAAGTGATGACAGCGATCGAGAAGTATCTTTGAGAGAGGGTGGTACAGGAACCGAGGCACCCTCTATTTGGGGCGCCTAGACTGCGGCGCGAACTACGATTTGCGGGTTGCTCTCTTGCGGCGTTCGGGTTCACGACGGACGCGAATCTGGACCACCTCGCGTCAAAGCGACCCAAAAATGGCCTCAGCCCCTAATAGCCTCAGCCCCTAATAGTCGGCGTCTCTGACCAGCAAGGCGCCTCAATTAGAGGGCGCCGCGATCCTGCAGGGCCTCAGTATAACTCAGCCAAATGGATGATCGCGTCGCCCTGGTGGACCAGCGGGTTATTGACGTGTGAGATGATCTGGCCGTCGAAGACGGCGTTGACCTCGCAGGTCTCGGTGCCGAAGGCGTCGCCGATGGTCCCCAGGCACTCGCCTTTTTGGACGTGGGCGCCGCTGTATTTTTGCAGGCGCAGGATGCCGGCGCGCGTGGCGCGAATCCAGCTCTTACGGGCGACCTCGCGCGGCTCGTAGTCGAGCTCGGCGGGTCGGTGGTCGCGCATGCCCAGGGCGTCCATCACCCGCAGGATGCCCTCGAGACCGACGGCCACAGAATTCGGGTCGAAGCGGCGCGGCTCGCCGCCCTCGAAGACCAAGATCGGCTTGCCGACCTTCTGGACGGCCCCGCGAAGCGAGCCCTCGGGCCCCTCGGAGTTGAGCATCACCGGCGCGGCGAAGGCCTCGGCAAACTCGCGGGTGGCCTCGTCGTCGAGCTGGGCGCGAATATGCGGCAGGTTGACGCGCTCGTTGCTGCCGGTGTGCAGGTCGATGCCGTGGGTGCATTGGGCGACGATCTCGGTCATGAATAGATGCGCCAGCCTGGCCGCTAGCGACCCGCCCGAGCTGCCCGGAAAGCTGCGGTTCAAGTCCCGGCGGTCGGGCAGATAGCGCGACTCGTATACAAAGCCGAACACATTGACGATCGGCACCGCGAATACCGTGCCGCGCATCTGCTGCGGGTCGAGCTCGCCGAGCAACTCGCGCACGATCTCCACGCCGTTGATCTCGTCGCCGTGGATGGCCGCGTTGACCCAAAGCCTGGGCCCGTTCTCCACGCCGTTGACCACTTGAATCGGGATGGAGACCTCATTTTGGGTGGGCAGCTGAGCCACCGGCAGGTCCGCGCGCCGGCTCATGCCGGCCGGGATGTGCACGTCGCCGACGCGGATGATGTCGCTGGGTGTGTTTTGGTTGGGCAATGTTGGTCCTTTTTTGTGGGTCTTTGACTATCCGGAGTACCCCTCCGTCTCGCTTCGCTCGACACCTCCCCATGGCGGCTGAACGCCGCCATGGGGAGGAACTCTCAGCGTGATCGC
>CAYLTX010000351.1:0-2162 GCA_964386725.1 uncultured Bradymonadales bacterium
GATTCAGGGCGCGCTGGCCTGCGCCGAGTCCACCGTGCGGGTGGTCACGCCGTACTTCTTGCCCGACGAATCGATCGTCGACGCCCTCAACGTCTGCGCGATGCGCGGGGTGCGCGTCGACATCATCATGCCCGAGACCAACAACCTGCCCTACGTGCAGTGGGCCTCATTCGGCCAGCTCCGGCCGCTACTGGTCCACGGCTGCAACCTGTGGCTGACCCCGCCGCCCTTCGAGCATTCCAAACTGACCGTCGTGGACAGCTTCTGGGCGCTATTCGGCTCGTCGAATTGGGACCCCAGGAGTCACCGGCTGAACTTCGAATTCGACGTCGAGTGCTACGACGCCGAGTTCGCCGGCAACCTCGACTCCTGGGCCGCCGCCAAGCTCGACGACGCCCGGCGGATCACGCTGGAGGAGTATGATGATCGGCGATTGTGGCGAAAGCTGCGCGATGGGACTTTTCGGTTGATGGCGCCTTATTTGTGAGATCACCGGTTGTTGGGGACCCCCGCGGCGGCCTTCGCCGCCGCGCCCCCCGCTGACCGCGGGGGGCTGTTATTCTGCCTCAATAACCGGAGCGGGTGGTTGGGCGGTATAACTCTCCCCTTTTCAGGGGAGATGCCTGAGCGCGCTGGGAGCGTAGCGACCGAGTAGCCTTGGGCTGAAGCGAAGGCAGTGGGGTTCCCCGGGCGGCTGTGGACCCCGAGGCAGTGGAATTTCCAGGTGATAGCTAACCCCCCGCCCCGTGATTACTTTCCGCGTGAGCTAGACTTCGCGTCGATCGTCCTCCCAAAAGACAGGAGTGCACCATGGAACTGCACGATATCCGTGAATTTGCCACCCACGAGCTCGAGCGCCTGTACGGGGCGCACCAGGTCTTGCTCGACCGACTGCCCGAGGCCCGTGAGATGGCGAGCCTGCCGTATTTGCAGGAGTGTTTCGACGATCAGATCGAGGATGCGCGGGCCCATGACGGGCAATTCCAGGAGCTGTTCAATCAGCTCGGCGCCCAGCTCCGGGCCGGCGACGATCCGGCGTTCGAGCATATCCTCGCCGAGCTCGACGATATCGAGGCCGACAAATCCTCGCCGGCGGTCGTCGACGCCAAGCTCATCGACGTGGGCCGCAAGGTCAACCTGTACCTGGAGGCCGGCTACGGCACGATGTCCGACGTCGCCGAGCAGATGCGCATGCCCAAGCTCGGCCAGATCTTGCACGACCGACTCCACGAGACTGATCAGGCCGCCGAAAAGCTGCTCAACGCGGTGCCGGATGTAGTGTTCATCTAACTAAGTGTCAGAGTACCTTCAGCCACGCGTCGACCTCTGTTATTGTGGGGATATGGAAATACCCGACAATTCCAGAGGTCGAATTATGTCTAGACGTCTCGTTTCATTGATTGTTCTGAGCAGCTTCATGGTCTTGTCCCTGGGAGGATGCGCCGGCATTCAAAAGGCGCTCGGCCTGAAGGTCGACCTGGACGATAAGCCGGTCAAAAAGCTCGAGCTCGACGTGGTCGGCACCTCGTCGCTGTGTCCGGGCTTGCAGACGCCGATCATCGTGACCGCGGTGCTCGACGACGGGGAGCGGCTGGTCTCGGAGGGTGCGGGCGACGGCAAGGTCACCTGGGACAACTACAAGATCAAGACCACCGGCGGCGAGATGGTCGAAGAGGGCGTATTCGCCCTCGACACCGACCCGCGAGCGACCGCCGCCCAGCCCGCCCGGCTGGAGGTGCATTCGACGCACCACAAAAAGCTGAAGGTCGACGCGGATATCCCGGCGCGCTACGACTGCGAGTTCACGGCCAACTTCAGCGGGCGCGCGGGGCGCGACGGCGCCCACGGCCAACCCGGCTCGCGGGGCCGCGACGGCACCGACAAGCAATCCTCGAAGTCCTACGCCGAGCCCGGCGGCCACGGCGAGCCCGGCGGCCACGGCAGCCGCGGCGCCGACGGCGAGCCCGGCGAAGACGCCGAGGACGTCGAGGTCTTCGTCAAGCTGGTCGACACCGAGGACCCGGACAGCCCGCTGCTCCAGGTGCTCGTCGACAGCATGAGCAGCGATCATACCGAGATCTTCCTGGTCAACCCCAACGGCGGCCAGCTCACCGTGCTCGCCAACGGCGGTCGCGGTGGACACGGCGGCGACGGCGGCAACG
>CAYLTX010000352.1:0-2074 GCA_964386725.1 uncultured Bradymonadales bacterium
ATTTCCCTGTCAGGGGTCAGGTGTCATCACGGGCAGGCGGTGAGAGCACCGTCGATATTCGCATCGGCATTGGAGTCAAAAGTGACCGTATCGCAGCCGGTGATGGTGACGTTTTCTTCGGTCCAGATACCGTATTTGCCGCTATTTGCGATGGTGACGGTATCCAGCGCCACGCGCGATGGGCCGTCGTAGCTGCCGATCGCCAAGTTGGCCGATTCGTCCACCCAAGGCAGGGCTTCTCCACCGCCGTACTCGATGGTGACGTGCTCGAGTACGTTATCGGTGCCGTTGCTCTCGTTGTACATGACACCCCTCCAGTAGCCGGCGATCTCCTCGGCGGCCGTGAAGACAATCGGTTCGTCGGCGGTACCCGCAGCGTCGAGGCGGGCGTCGTACCAGATCTGGACGCTGGTATTTTCATTGAATACGAGGGACGCGCCAGGTTCGATCGTCAGGACCGACTCTTCGGAGTATAGGCCGTCGTTCAAGAAGTACGGCACGTCGATACCCGCCATGGACTTGTCATCGCCGTAGTTACGTTCGAACACGTACACGAAGTCCTCGCCGCTGGCGTTGCCCGAATAAGTGCTCGAGCTGTCGAGGAGGTCGATGCTGTCGGCGTCGACTGTGGCCGCGCCGGCCGCGTTGGATGTCAGCGTGTTGTTTTCGAATTCGGGCGCGGTGATGTCATCTTCGGCGTAGAGACCGGTCGCGCCACTATGCTGGATGGTGGTGTTGGTGATGGCGACGCGGGTCGAGCCGTCGTAGCTTCCCAGCGCCAAGTTGGCCGATGCATCCACCCAGGGATGTGCTTCTCCACCGCCGTACTCGATGATGACGTGGTCGAGTACGTTATCCGTGCCGTTGCTCTCGTTGTACATGACGCCTTGCCAGAAGCCGGGAGTCTCTTCGGCACCGGTGAACACGATCTCGGAGCCTTCGCTTCCCTGGGCTGTGAGGCGAGCGTCGGACCAGATGCGGACGCCGGTATTCTCGGCGAATATCATCTTGGTGCCCGCCTCGATTTCCATGGTCGAGGTCTCCGAGTACAGGCCGTCGACGATGAAGTAGGGCACGTCGAGCTTGGTGACCATCTGGTCTTCGTCAAACGTATCTGCGAATACGAGGATCTGATCGGCTTCGTCTTCGTTGCCTGAATAGCTGCTGGTGGCATTCAGGTGATTCAGTTCTTCGACGTGGACCTCCGCAGCCGCCTCGGCGTGGCCGGTTATCGTGTTGTTCTCGAAGGTCAGGTCGGCCTGGTCCTCGACATAAAGCCCGACCGAGCCGCCGTTTCGGATGGTGGTGTTGGTCACGCTCAACTGCACGGTGTTGTCATGGCTGCCCACGGCGAGGGAGGTCGACTCGACGTACCCGAGGCTGTCGCCGCCGGCGTACTCGATTGTCGCATAGTCGAGCACGTTTTCAGTGCCGTTGGTCTCGTTATAGCTGATCCCCTTCCAGAAGCCCGGAGTCTGCTGCGCACCGGTGAACAGGATGTTGGCATCGGCGGTACCCGCGGCATGCAGGCGCGCGTCGGACCAAATCTCGAGTCCGGCATTTTCTTCGAATTGCAGAACCGAGCCCGGCTCGATGGTCACCACCGCACCGTTGTCGGCCGTCAGTGTGTCGGTAACCTGGTAGCATCCATCGAGGACGACGTCCTCGTCGAAGTCCTGGCTCAGCTCCTCGTAGGTCGAGCAATCATGGGGGTCCGGCGTGGTGTCGCTGTCCCCGCCGCCATCGGCCGGGCCGCCGTCGGCATTGTTATTGCCGTTGTTGCCCGCGTCGGCGCCGTTGTTGGACACCGCGTTGTTGGTCTGGTCATTATCGTCGCCGCAGCCTGTGGTGAGCGTCACCGCGGCGACCAGCAAGATCATGCTGGAGGCATATAAAAGTCTTCTGGCTAGAATCGTCATTAGGCTATTCCCGCTAGAGGACAAGTATTTGAATTGTGGACCTAAATGGCTATCGAGACTGCGCCGTCATGTCAAGAAATGGACCTCGGCGGGCACCTGCTCGAAAGCGTCATCTGCACAGCATATAAAAAGCCGGCGCTGCCAATATAATATGG
>CAYLTX010000353.1:0-2058 GCA_964386725.1 uncultured Bradymonadales bacterium
AACGCCTCCTCAAGGAAGCGCGTCGCATCTTTCAGGTTCCTCATCCCGACCATGGCCTGCAGGGAGGTCTGATGTTCGGTGCTCCCGAATAAGCTCGCCCAGGACGAAGTGGGCGGCCCAAAGGTCGCCCACTTCAAAAACCTTCATGCGACCTTCTTTCCTCGCACGACATCTTCGAGTTCACGACGTCGCTGCTCGAGATGCCTGCGCTCACGCTCCGACATCTCCGATGTGTCGATCATTTCGTCGAAAACTCGACGAATAATCTGCCTTGCTTCCTGGGCGGGTACCATCTCTATAATTTTCTTGGTCTGCTCGAACATGGTCGTCTCCATCCTTTGGGTCGTCACGAGGGGCTCTTCCCCTCATAATGGTTTTCGGCAGAAATGCCCAAATCGTTGCGTACAAATTGAAAAAACGTCGCATGCGGCTCGTCTTGAGCCCTTTTCTCTGTTTCCGCCTGAAGGCGAATAGCACCAGTTTTCCGGCCGCGCGATGCGACAGATAAGACGTTTTTTGGTAGGCTTGTACATGGTCATCTTCACTACTTTTACGTGCTTGGTAGCTTCTTATGCAGCCTATCAATTCTAACGGTTTACCACCTGTTGACGCTTCCTTTTCGTTCGTCGGCCTGGTCGACGGAGAACCACTCGTCGTCTGCTCGGCAGACGATTTCGCGACCATCCAGGAGTACGACGAGCGCCATCCTGACATTGAGTGGGAGATGGGCGGGCCAGACGACGGCCGTCTCTACTATCTCTGCAAGACCGAAACCCCCGCCGTCGTGTGGACGGGTGACGGCTGGGGCCGCAAGCCGAAGTTCTTTTCCGACCTGACCGACGCAGCTCGAGTCGAAGAGACCGTTTGTGCCGAGCACCCCGGCCTCCTGGTCACGACCGCCTGTCAGTTGCCCGACTGAGCTTGCCCTTCCCTGTCTCTCCCTCGACTGGCTTGAGCATTCCTTGCCCGGGCCATCTCTCAGCACACAACACCAAACATCCGGTTCGCTCGGCTCGCGCCTCCCGGCGCACTGCGTGCGGCTGTCTCCCGACCTTAGGTCGGTCCGCTTGTCGGCCCCGCCCGAAGCTACGGGCGCAAGACCGCGGGGGCCCTCCCTCGGGTGAGGCCCCCGCGGCTTGCCCCCTTCGCCGGGGGGGGCCGCGATATAGGCTGCATTTTGTGGCTTGTAGCGGGGATTGGATTTCTCCAGATGAATGGAGGTTTTTGTGTCTGAGATTTTTGTTCGCACCACCGTCAACGTTGATGGTCGGGTCTACCGGCTGGTGACGACGGTGAGCAATCCCGAGCTGGTCATGGTCTTGCGTGACGGCAAGATCGACTCGCTCAACTCCAGCCCGAATCTGCTGCTTCCCTTGCAGGTTCTGGACGCTCACGAGCAGCTTGTTGAGCGCGCGTATCAACTTCGCGCCTCGCTGCCGTAAGCGACACCGCGGGCGGCCTACAGGCCGCCCGTTTTGTGTTGGGGGCGGCGAATTTCTGGCCGACCTCAAGGAGCGGATGCTCCGCGAAACGACCTGTGCACCCCAGCGCACAGGCCATTCCGCTCCGCCCTATTTCATCTGAGGCTGTTTCACAGCCGCCGGCCGAGATGCCTCGTCGCCCCTCGACAGCCGGGCTCCCCCGCCTCTCGAGCGCCGCCTCCCCATCGTTCTTCTCGAAGACGAGTTGGCTCACCAGTGAGCCAACTCATCTTCTCCGGCCGGAAGTGGCTTCCTCCTTTTAGTCGGTCTTTTTTAAGTAGGGCACACCTCCTTTGGGCACGTCGCCGGCGGGCTGCTTCCGCGTGAAGCCCCCCGGCGACGCCCCCTTTGGAGGGCGGTGCTGTGGTTTTGAAACCATTGCTGCCACAGCCACCCGAGGCCGATGAAACAACAAAGTTTGTTCAACAACGCCCCCTCTCGCCTCATAACCCTGAATTGCGGCCTGGGCCGCGATTCACTGACGATGCTGCTCTTGTGCATCGAGGGCCAACTTCAATGCGAAAAACTCGGCACTGTTACCCCCGACATGCTCGACGTCGTCGTCTTTTCAGATACC
>CAYLTX010000354.1:0-2040 GCA_964386725.1 uncultured Bradymonadales bacterium
CGTTCGGCACCTCCCCTTGCGCTGAACTACGCGCGCAAAGGGAGGAACACAAAGCCGATCGGCGGCGTGGTCGGTTCTCGCTCAGGTCGCCACGCGCCTGCTTTCTGAACCCCCGAAAAAGCAACCCTTGTGCGATCTGGCAGAAAGTTCCTCCCTTTGGCGCGTCGTATGATGCGCCAAGGGGAGGTGCCGAGCGCGTTTTATAGCGCGAGGCGGAGGGGTCCGCTCGACAACCTGGAAGATACTTTTTCAGTTTTCCGGCCAAAGCGGGCGACGAGATTCGAACTCGCGACGACCAGCTTGGGAAGCTGGGACTCTACCACTGAGCTACGCCCGCGGGTGTGGCTGATGCACGTTTCGAGCTTACTCGCTTCGGGGCCGGGGTCAATGCTGTTTAAGGGGGGTCGAGATGTTGCCAGATGCGGCGGGCGACACGTGGCGAGGCAGATGTCGTATTTGGTGGTGTCGGTCATCGCTATATCGGAGTCCACCGGCTTTTCCGCAGCGGCACCCACCGTGGCCGACGGCCCGGACTGACAGCCCGTGCAGACGCCAATCAAAACGAGCGTGACGCACCATGCTGGGTAGCTGTTCGTGAGCATCTCTGCGAGCCGCTCTTAGGTGGATGGGTTGGTCGAGCGTACGGTAAAATACCACGTGACGGCGGCAAGTGCTTTCAAGCTGAGCGATGCGTCGCACCAAGGCGTCCTCGATGCGCAATAACGCGGTGATCAACTGGTTGGTCTGCGCTTTGCTCAGTCGCGCAAGCTCGATGCGGCTGACCGGCGCGCGCTCGGCGAGCATCTCGACGCGCTCGACCATCGCCGGGCGCTCGCCCAGAGCCTCGATTTGAACCGTCGCACAAAAGAGGATCGGGGCGTCGGCGAGGCAGCCGAGGGCGTATAGGTCGGTCGTGGGCGCGAGGTCGCGGCGCGAGCCCACAAATTGCTCGGGGGCCATATACAGCGGCGTGCCGGCGACCTCGACCTCCACGTCGTCGGTCCGCTCCGCCCCGGCTCGCTCGTTGCCGAAGTTCGGCGGACGGAGCGACTGCGCGATGCCAAAGTCGGTCAGCTTCCAGCGGCGCCCCCCGCCTCGGCCGAAGCATAGGATATTATCCGGCTTGAGGTCGCAGTGGATCAGCTTGCGGGCGTGGGCGTGCGACAGCGCGTCGAGCAGGGTGAGCAAGAGCGTCCTGATATCGAACCAATCGAGCGACTCGCGCGACATCACGTCGTTCAAAGAGCCGGTCTCGGCCAGCTCCATGGCCAAGAAGGGGCTGCCGGTGACCAGCTCGCCGTCGGCCGCTTCGTCGGTGACGACGGTGTCTTCGATGACCCCGTAGTCATAGATCTCGATGATGGCCGGGTGGGTGAGCATCGCGGTGGTCTGAACCTCACGATGAAGGATGCTGCCCAGCGTGGGGCTTCGCGCGCTCTCGGTGGTGATGACCTTGACGGCCGAGGGGGTCGAGCTGGGCAGGTGTAGGGCGCGGTAGACCACGCCCATACCGCCGCGACCGATGCGCTCGAAGAGCTCGAAAGAGCCGACTCGCACCGTCCCCTTCTGCTCCGGTCTCACTGCCATTGCTGCCTACTTCGAATTGCCCATTCAGGCACTGATTTCTGCGAGTTTTTCGCGGGCGGCCTGGCGGAGGCGGTCGGTGAGGGCGTCTTGGTCGAGCAGCGACTGCAAGCGGCTGGTGGCGGCGTCGGTGGCGCCCTTTTCGATCTCGCACAGGGCGATGTGGAAGGTCGCCGCGGGGGCGGCGTCGGGGTCGTCGAGGGCGTGTTTGAACTCCTCGATGGCCTCGTTGTACAGGCCCATGTCGCGGTAGGCGGTGCCCAGCTCGATGCTGGTGTTATGTGCGGAGGAGTCGCCCAGGTCGATGGCGTTGGGCTGGCTGTCTTCTTCCTCGGCGCCGGGGTGGAATTTCTGGGAGAGACTGCGGGCGCCAAAGGGGTTGTCCTCGGGCTGGATGCCCTGGCGAGCTTGGTCGATCTGGCGGGCGCGTTTTTTGATGCCCGGGTGGTTGGGCTC
>CAYLTX010000355.1:0-2039 GCA_964386725.1 uncultured Bradymonadales bacterium
GTCGCGGCGCATCGTCTCCAGTTGGCGCAGTTCGGTGACGTCGTGTATGACCACGACGGTGCCGACGGTCTGCTGGGGAGGGGAGGCCTGGGCGAGCACGCGTTTGGGGGGCGTTGCGCTGATGTCGAATTCCTGGCTGGCCCGTCGGCCCTCTGCGGCGGCGTCGAGCAGCGTCTGTAGTCCCGGCGCGCGCAAGACCTCCACGACCGGTCGGCCCCCGGGGTCGGAGGTGAGTTCGAGCAACTCCACGGCCGCGCGGTTGACCAGGGTGATCCGACGCTCGGCGTCGACGGCGATGACCGCCTCACTCATATTCTCGAGCACCGCCTCGAAACGGTTTCTCTCTTTGGCCAGCGCGTCGACCGTCTCACTGAGCTCCTCGGAGAGCTGCACCATCGAGCCCGCCACGCCGCTGAGCATCTTCTCGTCGTGAGCCACCAAGAGCTCCTCGTCATGCTCCCCGCGCGAGATGTCTCGGGTGTGGCTGACCAGCTTACCCAGCCGGCGCTTCAGAAGCGAGGTAGCCAGCCAACTCATCGACAAGGCCGCAACCAAACTGGCCACCGTCGCGAACACCGTCGCGCGAGCATCCTCCAAGTACAACGCACCCGCGACCGCCACCATCGCGGCCAAGGCCACCGAGGCCAATACCAGCTTTGTACGAACAGCGAGTTTCACTTTAGTGCCACAATTAGGCCAAATGAGTCGTCCCCAAGCCCGCAGTACCCCAAGCCCGCAGTACCCCAAGCCCCAAGCCCGCAGTACCCCAAGCCCGCAGTTCAAGGCTTGGCTTTGAATCGATAGCCGACTCCGCGAATCGTCTCGATATAGTCGCCGGCCGTCCCCAGCTTCTCGCGCAGTCGCTTGACGTGCGTGTCGACGGTGCGGGTCATCACGTCGGCGTTGATATCCCAGACGTCCGCCAGCAGAATCTCGCGGGTCTGCACTCGGCCGCGCCGCCTCATGAAGGTGGTCAGCAGTTTGAACTCCAGGGCGGTCAGCTGGACCTCGTCGTCGCCCACCCATACGCGGTGGCCGGGGAGGTCGACGCGTACCTGGCCGAATTCGAGCTCGTCGTGCTCGTCGTCGACTTCGTCGCCGGACTGGTCGCCCGACTGGGCGCGTCGCAGGACCGCGCGCACTCGCAGGACAAGCTCGCGCACGCTGAATGGCTTGACCACATAATCGTCGGCGCCCACCTCGAAGCCGACCACCCGGTCGATCTCCTCGCCTTTGGCGGTGAGCATGACGACCGGGACGTCGGCGGTCTTGGCATTTTGGCGGATCTGGCGGCAGACTTCGGTGCCCGACATATCGGGAAGCATCAGATCGAGGATGACCAGGTCGGGGATCGGCTCGCGCTCGACGAGTTCGAGCGCATCAGCCGCGTTTAGCGCCGTGCGCGTCTCGAAGCCGTCGCGCTCGAGGTTGTACTCGAGCGTGCTCACCAGGTCTTGTTCATCATCGACGATCAGAACGAGTTCAGCCATGGCTCAGTACCTCGGAGGGCCACAAACGGCGAATCACCAGCTTCTGGCCAAGATCTAGCACGCCGCTTAGCGCCTTCCCATGTCAGGAGTGTAACAATTCGGTGAATCCTGCCAATGCCGAGGGGGACTCTCGAATTCAGCAGCTTTCTCGTAACTCCAATAGCGCCAGTAAGTTGTAGGCGTATTGCAAACGTTCTTGGTTCTTGGTTCTTGGTAAAAACGTCGCAACTCGGGCCAAGAACCAAGAACAAACCACCAAGAACAGGTGCGTCTGCTCGAGGCGGTACGTCAAGCCTGGGACAACTCGTACATCATACAATTTCCGTGTTTCTACTCACCGCCGCCCACCCAACAATCGAAGGCCCCCATCGAAGACCCACGGCAGCCCGGCGAGTGCGCCGATCATCGGTCCGTGTAGCCAGCGGCGCCGTGAGATGGCCAGCAACAGGCCGGTGACCCAATAATAGTCGCGGGTGATCTTGTGGTAGCGCGTCTCGTAGGAGGCGGGTCGGCCGGCGGCGATCGCCTCGACGGCGGCGCCGGCGGTCT
>CAYLTX010000356.1:0-1981 GCA_964386725.1 uncultured Bradymonadales bacterium
GGGCCCAGCGAGGAGGTGCCAGCCTTCCTCGAGAAGCAGGAGAAGGTTACGGCCGATCGCCAAGGGGTCCCGGCGGCGCTCGAGCAACGCGAAGATAAAGAGGTAGTAACAGCCGAGAAGAGTGAAGCAGCAGCGGAGCTCGGTGAACGCGAGCAAGCCGAAGATGTTGAGGTGAAAGCGAAAGAGACACTCGATGAGTCGGCGAAGACTGCGCCGGTACGAGGAAAGGACGCACAAGACATCGAAAAGAGCCCGTCAGATAAAGAGCAGAGAGCGACTAGAAAAGAACCATTGGAAAAGAAGAAAGCACCCTCAAAAAAACAGAATAGTAAGGCGAAGGAGGGGGCTAACGAGAAGGAGCAGGCGGGTACAGAGGTACCGCCTGATGCCGAAGAGACGCCGGAGGTCGCGGCGGGCGGGGAGCCCGAAGAAGACGCGGAAGCGGATGATGACACGGAGCTAAGAGTATGGGGTGTCGAATGAGGAATCGATGGATCATGGTGTTTCTGCTCGTGGCTTTTTGCGGCACGACGATTCCGGCCGTTGCAGTCGCCCAAGAGGATGATGAGAAGCAGGCTGTGCGCGTGGCTCAGAAGCTCTTCGAAGAGGGCGCGACAGCCTATTCGGAGAAGCGTTTTTCGGAGGCGTTGACCCTTTTCCGTAAGGCGCACACCTACGTGCCGGCGGCGGCATTTTTGTACAACGCTGCGCGGGCGGCCGAGAAGCTCGGCAACCTCGAGCAATCCCTATCATTGGCAAAACAAGCTAAGACGCAGAAGACCCAACCGCTGGCCGCTCAGCTCGTCAAAAAGAATGACGCACTGATCGAGTCTCTCGAGAAGCAGATAGTGGCGCAAAAGGAAGCGGCCGAGCGGCGCAAAACGATGCAGTGGAGCTGGGTGGGATATTCCGGCGTTGGAGTAGGCGTCGTGGGGCTCAGTCTGGTCGGTGGTGCGACCTATCTGGGGACTCAGGCGTCTTCGGATATCAAGGCGCTGGAGGATGTTGAGGCACGCGAGGCGCACGCGCAGCAACGGGAGGATATCTTGGCCACGCAAGCGACGGCGGAGGTCCTACTTTATTCGGGGGTCGGTCTGGCGCTCGTGGGCGGCGGGATTGTCGCCTGGGATTTGCTGTCTCCAGGGGAGAGCCCTCTTCAGGTGTCGACCGGGCCGGGCGACGTTGGGTTAAGTGTCATTACGAAGTTCTAAGACCGTCAGATATCGCGCCCGAGTGGGCGCGATGAGAAGGAGTGAAGATGCGTTTGGGTCCAACAGTCATGGTCATGGTCGTCGCAGTATTCGCGGCCGCATGCGGCATCTACGAAGATGTGCCGGTGTGGAGCGGAGACGTCCTCGAGGAGGGCGATCCGTGTGGGCCGTGCGAACTCGGCACGTATGTCGAGGAGTCGTGTGCTCTCGGCCAGCTCGAGGGGGCGGTCGATGCAGGTGCGTCCTGTGACTCGATTGTCTTTGTGGATGCACAGGCGGGTTCTGATGAAGAAGTTGCGGGAACGCGAGAAGATCCGTTCGCGTCCGTTACAGCGGCTGTGCGGGCCGGAAATGAGAGCAGTGCGAGTGTGGTCTTAGTCGCCGGGGATGATGTGCATGGAGGTCCGGTTGAGGTCGGCGATGGGCTCTCGATTGTTGGAGGGTTCACGCGCGAGTGGCAGGAGGACGCGGGCATCAAGCCGGCGATCAGAGTGGAGGCCGATGAGGTCGCCGAGGAAAGCTGGGCGGTCGTCGCCACAGGAATTCAGAGGCCGACAATCCTTCGCAACCTGCGAATCGAGTCGCGGGGACAAGCCGTGACTCACTATGGAATGAGAGTCGTAGATAGCCAGGGTCTCGTTCTCGAGCGTGTGCGTGTCCTTGCGGCGGCTGGGCGGGATGGTGAAGACGGGACGCCGGGGGTGAATGGCGAAGCAGGCTCGAGGGGCAGAAACGCAGGAACACCTGGACGACGAGATGCTGGCGAAGCC
>CAYLTX010000357.1:0-1937 GCA_964386725.1 uncultured Bradymonadales bacterium
CCCTGGACCCCCGGACCCCTGAACCCCTGTAGTCCCCCCCTCAATCCCAGACAAACAGCCACTTCACCGCCTTATAGCCTCCGTAGAAAATCCAGCCCACCGGGCCCGGCACGACCGACTCCTCGACACGCAATTGCACGTGCGCATAGGTCGTGTCGCGGCTCATCGTGCGCATCTGGCCTTTGTATTGCTCGAGCTGCATGGTCACCCGCGACAGTTCTTTTTCGACTTCCAGGACCTCGCTGACCTGCACGCTCTGCTCGAGCAACTCTTGCAGGCGTTTTCTGGTGCGCTCGAGGTTCTCGATGCGGATCTCCAGATCGACGTATTGCGAGGTGACGTCGTCGACGCGCAAGCTGCGGTCGGTGACCTCGCCGAGGGTGGTGAGTCGATCTAAGAAGTTCTCGGTGTCGCCGGTGGGCACCATCATCGTGATGGCGTTGGTCGATTCGCTGGCCACATAGCCCTCGGAGGCCTCGGCCATCTCGCGCGCCTTGTCGATGGTCGGCTCGATGTCGTCTTCGTCGTCGACCTCGATGGTCATCTGAGCGTGTCGCTTGAGCTTTCGGGCGTCGACCTGCGCGTTCGGATGCGCGGACTCGTCGCTTCCGACACTCCCGGAGGTCGAATCCCCGCGAAAACTATAGGCAACGGACTCGGTCTGCATGCCGCCGCCTCCCGACGAGGCCGGGGCATGCGACGCGCCGGTCGAGCTGCAGGCGGCCAGGGCGAGGACGAGGCTAAGTAGTACGGCGATGGTGGCTGTGGACTTCATGGTCGGTCTCCGTGCGGGATCATTCAATACGTATGTATGTATACGGAGAAGGGGGGCGAGGGATCTAAATTAGTGGGAGATTTTTTTAGTGGTCGTGAGCGTGGTCGTGGTCGTGGTCGTAGACGTCGACGACCACGACCACGACCACGACCATGACGCGACCAGATCACGACTCATTGTCCCACACATCTTGCGAGCTAGCTCGTTGTTGACTTTCAAGGCGCCGCCGTTTGGCGCCGTTTATGCGGGTTGACCGTGCGCCGGAGCGCTTTTTGCGACGGCCCCGTAGCCCCGGGCGAGCGCAAGGGCCTTTGCCCGAGCGCTCACCCGGGGATCGGCGCGTCTCCTCCCCCTTCTCTCTTTTTGACGTTTTAGCGTCATCCGCGTCATCAGTGCCAATAGCGTCTATTGGGCGAAGGAATTCGAGGGGCGAGCTACAACGGGAACATCAACCCGACATTAAAGACAAATTGCTGGAACGAAGCATCAACGTAGAATTCCGATTGATCGTCGTCAGGGTTAAAGCGAACCAATTGACCGCGCCAGCCGAACTCGCCAAAAATGCCCACTCGCTCTGTCAGTCGGTAGTCCATGCCACCGAGCAGTCCGAACTTCCAACCCATGCCTGCTTCCTCGACACCAAACTCATCCTGCAAATCCTCTGAGGCGTCTGCCACCCCGACGCCAATAGGTATAGTGACGAAGATATTGCTCGGCAGCTCCCACGGCTTGAACCGAAATCGCGTTAAACCCTCACCCGCAAAAACCCAGTTTCGCTTCCATCCCTGGGCAGCGTGTCGTTCGTGAAGAAACGAGAAGTAAGCGAATCGCCCGCCCACTGACATATGGTCGTGGACGGGGACAAGGAAGCTCGCGAAGGCTCCGGCAGATGGCTCCATCTCAGCGAGATTTTTGCCTTCGGACTCCCATCCCGTATCCGTCTGCTCCCATACTTCTTCCACGCCGCTTCCTGCGAAGCCGCCTGTGAATCCAGCCTCAAGTCGAGGATCACCTTCGACGTCGGGTAAATAGCTGCAGGAAGCCCCCAAAAGAATCAGGGGGACGAGCAGGCATGTGTAGTAACGCTGCTTCATTATTTGAAAGCCCTTCTAAACCACTCCTACTCCGAAACCCGGAGTCTTGGCTTCGTCAGACCAGTGTC
>CAYLTX010000358.1:0-1921 GCA_964386725.1 uncultured Bradymonadales bacterium
GGCTGCTACATGTGCCTCTACCAGCCCGCCTCCTGGTGGTGGGCGCTGAGCATCGACGAGCCGCAGACATACGAGCGCGCGGTCGAATACGAGCGCATCGCCCTTGCCCGAAACCCTCGCATGGCCGCCACCGGACACCGCGTCAAAGGTGAGCCCATCACCATTCCCGAAGTCGTCTCTCGCTGGCGAGAGAAAAACCCCGAGGCGACCGTCGCGGCCGTCCTCGACAAGCAATACAGCCGATGCACCAAGCAGGTGCGCGCTGACCAGCGTCGCGCCCTCGAGGAGGCCGCCTAGCCTGAAGGACTCTGCTCGAGCACCGTCTGGTCGAGGTTGCTCGAGCGGCATCGGGGCGGTTGCTTCGCCGCTCGAGCCAACACACCCAAGCGTGAAGCGTGTGTCTCGACGCCTGCGCTCTTTTCGTCAAAGGCTGCTTCGCAGCCGCCGGCCGAGGCGACCTTCGTTGTGCTCTTTGCGCCCCTGGCTTCCCAGGGTCGCCGAGCACGGCCTCGTCGCCGGCATTCCTCGAAGCGCTGTGATTCGCAAGCGTCTCACCGCGTCTTCTCCGGCCGGTGGCGGTTCTCTCCTCCCTACAGTCGGTCTTTTTTGAGTGGGACTCGCCTCCTGTGGGCACGTCGCCGGGGGGACTGCTTCGGGCGAAGCCCCCCGGCGACGCCCCCTTGGGGCGGTCGCTTGAATTTAGGATTTGCCATTTTGACCCACATAGCCACACGGAGCCGCACGATGACTGTCCGCAGCTATCTCAACCTTCATGACACCGAAAAAGCCCACACTGACACCCCATTTATGCCGAGCCTGACCGACTCTCTGACGCAAGTTTTTGAGTTCCTCGAGGACGGCGGTGAGTTGACCGCCGAAGGCCCCTGGCGACTCTCTCCCGAGATCGCTGCAACACTCTCCCAGCGCGCCGGATACACGCCCCCCGGTGGCTGGTCGGCTCTAGTCGGTTTGGCTGTCGGTGCCGACATCTTCGACGTCTCCCATCAGAAGTTCGAACCCTCGATGACATTGGCCGAGCTCGTCACGCTCGACGAGCACACCCTTCGCCATCACCTCCTCGAGGCGGCGACCATCGATATCGTTCCACCGGCCTTTGGCGCTTCTCTGGGAGTCCTCCTCCAGATGCACCCCGCCTGGGCACTTCGTATCACTCAGGCCATTCGTGAGGCCGACGCGTCCAACTTTTGGCGAGATGACGCGAAGTTTCCGCCCGAGCGTATCGAAGAGGTTCGCACCATCTTTGTCGACTCGATTGCGTGCATCATTGCGACGCTTCGAAGCCTCCGCTCCGGCGCCCGTTACCAGACAGCAGCCCTCGCGCGCTTCGCCCACGACGTCGCCGGCGCGCTCACCCGCGATGCTCACCGCGACAGCGCACCAGGCTTCAATGCATTCGTGGCAGATATTGGGGAGTTCGACCACCGCGCCCACCAGCTTGTAAACGACTTGCTCGACCTCGTTTTGGTGCCCGCCGGCGCTGCTCGACGCTTCGCCGACGGCACCTTCTGTGTCCTCGCCGGCGCGTTTGATCAGGTGCGCGTCGAGAACCTCGACGCCGACGCCCAGCGTCGATGCCTCGCCCAGGTTCTTCCCGATGATTCCGTTGCCAGCTAAGTCCGAGGTTTTGCCATGCAAGAAGACTTCTATTTCTTCTCGCCCTACTTTTCGCCGCTGCAAAAACGCGCGCTCAAGTGTGTGATTCGACGCCAAAAGCAAGCGGGATTCTCTCCGGCCGAGACTCTCGAGAGAGTCTGGCCGGTGTGGGGAGCGCCCATCCCGCGCGCAAACTTCTGGTTTATCTGGCAGACCGTCAGGGACTTCTACCAGGCCGATGGGATCGATTGCGCTCTTCGGCCCACACCGCCGCTCGACTTTGTGCGCTTCTCCTGGAAGCGCGCCG
>CAYLTX010000359.1:0-1897 GCA_964386725.1 uncultured Bradymonadales bacterium
CTGGGGCTTCGTCGGTTTTATGTTTCAGCGCATGTCAGCAGAGGAGGGCGATATTGCGCTGCATTTCAGGGCATTCCCACCCAAAATCCCACCCGGTGATTGTGTTGTCGCTGTTCTGTCAGTCTTCTACAGAAATTTGCGCCGAACGCTATTTGTCGAGGCGGTCGATTGCGTTGTCGAGATTGTCGAGAAGCCGTTTGTCGTGTCGGGCGTAAATGTGCAGGTGTTTGGAAAGTTCGGTGATGCGTTGCTGGAGATGGTACCGGATGCTGGCGATGACCGTGTTGTTGTCGACGGCGCCGTGCTCGTCGAGCCAGGCCACGTAGTAGGTGAGCGCTTCGATGAAGCCGGCCGCCTGATAGGGTGTGCCCATCGACGTGATTGAGAGGAGGTCGACGGCAAATGCGTGGGCGATGTCGGGGTCGGGTACGTAGACCGGCTCGTCGCTGAGGGATTCGCGCAGCCTCTTTACCTCGGTGGCTCGTGAGGTAGAGAGCGGCGAGTCTTGACCGGTGGCCACGGCTGCCTGATGGTTGAGAAGGGCGTAGATGTTGTCGGCAGCCAGGCTGGCTTTGAACGCAGGCCAGTCCCACTGGTCGACGAGCGCGCGGCCGAACGTGGCCGCCAGTTTAAGCAGGTCGAGGTCGTTGCCCTCTTCAATTTCGAACAGTTCGGGGTGGGGCGCCGGTGCGGGACCGAGGAACGTATTGATCAGGATATTGATGCGTTCTTCGTCGAGCCCCTCGAGGAGGTCCCCGAGTTCGTCGCGAAGCATCTGCAGGTCGCGGGGTTGCTCGATATCTTGTCGTGCCCAGGCGGCCAGTTGGGCAGATAGTGCCCACTCGGCCCAAATCCCTTCCACGCCTGATATTAGTTTCGGGGTGTCCCGAATCTCGTCCCAGCCATTTCGCAAATGCTCCGGCAACTCGCCGACCACGCCGTGATAGGCGAGCTCGTCGAGCGCATCGATGATGTGCGTAAAGTTGTCCTCGGGCCGCCCGAGCAGTCGCGCGATTGCGCCATCGAGATTTTGGCGGTCCCCGAATAGCTCGAATTGCACCTCGTATCTGGCCAGGTACTCACTCTCCTCGGCATACTCGGCTGGGTGCATCTTTCGGACCAGTCGAGCCAGCTCGAGCCAGTCTTCGCCGCGGTCGTGAGCCTGAGCGTCTTCGAGGAGTCTCTCGATGAGCAGGTTAAAGGCGAATTCACCGTCGAAATGAGGGTGGGTCTCGATGAGTTCGCGGACGATTTCGAATTTTGTGTCGAGCGAGCTTTGTTCAAAACGCGACTCGATTTCGTCCCATTCCTTGTAGCCGGCTTCGGTAGCCCAATAGTTCTGCTCAGCCTCGGGTGTCTGGGCAGTCGACTCACTTTCGGTCTGTGACTCGGCGAGCACATCGTCTTGCCGTTGCTGAGCGCTCGGTGCTCGCTGCGATGTCGAGCCCTCCTGATTCTGCTTGCGCAGGCAGCAGTATTTGTACTTGGTGCCGCTTCCGCACGGGCATGGATCGTTTCGTCCCACGTCTTTTCGCGTCATCCGCTTCTTCCTCGGAATTGGGCGTCATTTCACATTGGGATGCTGTTCGAAGGCGTCGGCCAATTTAGATTATTTCTGGCGAGGCGCAACCGCAACAAAAGTTGGTACGCGCCGAACCATACGCTTTCAGCTTTAGGATGTTGTGTTTATAGGTTTGTGCGCTTCGCGATACTGAACGCGGGAGAGTACTTTGATGATTCGCCCGTCGAGCGAGATCCGGAAGTGGATTGAGCCGGCAATCACCCACCCCAATAGATTAAGGAGTCACAAATGAGCACACAGAGTCAACGCGAGCCTCTCGACCGGGTGTGATCATCGTCCGTCGGTAGACTCGCTGTGAGCCCAAATGGCAATGAG
>CAYLTX010000360.1:0-1869 GCA_964386725.1 uncultured Bradymonadales bacterium
ATCTGCTCGGGTGACGTCGTCGACGTCTGCAATAGCGTCGGCACTGCCTACGACGAAGATGACGACTGCTCGCCGTGGGCCTGTGACAGCGGAAGCTGCCAGCGGCCCAATACCTGCGCGGACGCGTTCGATATTACCTCGGAGATCGCTCAGTCGGGCACATATTCGTTGACCGACTCTTTCGCCAACTACTCCAGCGACTTTAGCGAGGATCTGACGTGTGGTCTTAGCGCCGGCAATATCGACGGCGAGGACCTGTGGTTCAAGGTCGACCTCCAGGAGAACGAGGTGATGCAAGCCGTCGCCGAATCCACTGGTGGCGTTTGGTCTGCCCTGGCTGTGATCACCGACTGCTCCGACGCAGCCGGAAGTTGTCAAGTGGGTGACGGCGCGAGCTCCTTGCCGGCCGAATTGACCTATGTCGCACCTGCGGATGAAACGGTCTACGTGCTCGTGGACAACGACGGTACCGGCACCCTCGGCGATATCATCGTCGATATCGACGTCGAGCCGGGATGCGACTATGACAACTTCACGACGAGTTGTCAGAATGGCACGGTCGAATATTGTGTGGACCCCGGCATTTTGCGCAGCTATACGTGCCAGTCGGGAACCTGCAACGCCGACGCGTGCGATATGGAAACCGGAGAATTCTGTTTCGACGCCGAGGACCTCACGGCCGACGCAACACAAGCGGGCGGGACTTCCAAGACCATCGATTGGTCCATGTACGCCAACGACTTCTCCGCGGACGTCTGTGGGCTTTCGACCACCGACTTGGAGGGCGACGACGCCTACTTCAAGCTGACTCTCCAGGAAGACGAGATTTTGAAGGCTAGCCTCGATGCGGGATCTTCCTCAGCCCAGCCGGCTCTGCTGGTGAGTTCGGATTGCACCGAGCCCGGCGATGATTGTCCGGCGAGTAGCGCCGCATCCGGTGATGTCGCCGATCTGCTCTATCAGGCGTCTTCCGATAACGAGGTCGTCTACTTGATCGCGGCCAGCGACACCGTCGATCCGTCGGATGATTTCACGCTCGACGTCGAAGTTGTGGCTCCGGAATGTGATCCAGCAACAACGGCATCCGTTTGCCTCGATACCGACGACCTCGAGTACTGTGAATCACCGGGCATCTATCAGACGTACACTTGTGCAAACGGCTGCTCGAACGACTCCTGTGATAACCCCACTGGCGAAGTGTGCCAGGAAGCGGTCGATTTGACCGCCGATGCCAGCCAATCGGGTGGCACGACCATCACGGATGACTGGAGCAACTATACCAATGACTACGAAGGCTTTACGTCGTGTGGTCAAGATGTCTCGACTACTTCGGGCGAAGATGTGGTATACAAAGTGTCGCTATTGCAAAACGAGACATTCACCGCCACAGTCAACGCGCTGTCGATTGGGTATTACTCTTATCCGCCCTGGCCCACCTTGTTGGTTGCAGACGGATGTGGGGACCCGAGCTTGCAATGCATCGCGAGCGAGTATGCCGACTCGACGTCGGCGACCCTCAGCTACACTGCTACTGAGGACGAGACGATCTACTTTGTCGTCGATCACGACTACCCGCTAGCGTACGACAAGTCCTTTACGATGGACGCAGAAATTAACTAGCAGATACCAACTCCTTACCGCAGAAAGCCGCGCCCGGATCCTCCGGGCGCGGCTTTTTCTATGGCCATTGAAAAATGTCGACGTTCACGACTATATATATATTACTCGGCGCCCATTCAGTTTCGTCACTCTTTAGACGCGATGCATTCGGTTTGGGCGCGACGTGATCGGGGGGCTCGTTGTTTGAGCGCCAGCCTCACAAGGGACTCCCGATGGAATGTACGAACTCTCTGCGACCAGCTCGCCACC
>CAYLTX010000361.1:0-1869 GCA_964386725.1 uncultured Bradymonadales bacterium
GAGGGTTGGGTGGTTGGGGGGGCGTTATGCTCGTCTGCCTCCTCATCGCCATATCGCTCGGCCTACCCGCCTGCCACGACGTCGAGCCCATCGAAGAGGGCGCCGACATCGACACGCATGTGGTCGACTGGCGCGACGAGGTCATCTACCAGATCTTGGTCGACCGCTTCGCCAACGGCGACCCGAATAACGACTACCGCGTCAACCCCAACGCCCCGGCCGCCTATCACGGCGGCGATTGGCAGGGGATCATCGACAAGCTCGACTACCTCGAGGAGCTCGGGGTGACCGCGCTGTGGATCTCGCCGGTGGTCAAAAACGTCGAGACCGACGCCGGCGTCGACGGCTACCACGGCTACTGGGCGCAGGATTTCAAGGCGCCGAACCCGCATTTTGGCGACCTGGCCAAGCTGCGCGAGATGGTCGACCGGGCCCACGAGCGCGATATGAAGGTCATCCTGGACATCGTGACCAATCATACGGGCCAGGTCTTCTTTTACGATATCAACGGCAACGGCCGGCCCGACGAGGCTCTGTACGGCTCCGGGACCACCAGCGAGCTGACGCGCGTGTCCGAATACGACCCCGATTACGACCCGCGCGGCATCCAGGCGCGGACCTCGCTTGGCGAGGCCGGGCTGGCGCCGGTGATCTTTTTGAATCGGCCCGAGATCAACCGCATGGCGCCGATGCCCGAGGGTTTTCAGAACCCCGATTGGTATAATCGCAAGGGCCGCGTGTGGGATTGGAACGATCGTGACCAGGTGTTAACCGGCGACTTTCCCGGCGGCCTCAAAGACCTCAAGACCACCCACCCGGACGTGCGCGAGGCGCTCATCGACGCCTACGCCTATTGGATCGGCGTGGCCGACTTCGACGGCTTTCGCATCGACACCCTAAAGCACGTCGAGCACGGATTCTGGGAGGAGTTCGCCCCGGCGATTCGCCAATACGCCAAGGAGCGCGGCAAGGATAACTTCCTAATGTTCGGCGAGTCTTTCGACGGCAACGACGAGCTCTCCGGCAGCTATACCTTCAACGACGGCGTCGACTCGGTCTTTTATTTCTCGCATAAATTCGAGGTCATCGACGGCGTCTTCGCCCACGGCGGGCCGACCTCGACCATCGAAAATCTCTTCGAGGCTCGCAAAAACAACTACGCCTCGGTGCCCAACCAGAACGGACCGATCGACGCCGACGGCAACGGGCTGAACTCGCAGCAATTGCTCATCAACTTCATCGACAACCACGACATCCCGCGCTTTTTATACGACAAGCCCAGCGTCGACGCGCTGCACAACGCGCTGGTCTACCTGCTGACCATCGACGGCATCCCGTGCATCTACTACGGCACCGAGCAGCAATTCGAGGGCGGCAACGACCCGTTCAACCGCGAGGACCTGTGGGACTCCGGCTACGACACCGAAAACGAGACCTTCCAACACATCAAGCACCTGATATCGCTCAGAAAAGAGCTCGCGCCGCTCCGGCGTGGAGACATGCAGATCCGGTGGGCGACCGAGCGCACCGGCAGTGAGGAAGACGCCGGGATCTTTGCCTTCGAGCGAAGCTACGAGGGCGAGACGGTGTTGGTCGTGGTCAACGTTCACGACGACGAGACGAGCCACACGGCCTTCGAGGGCAACGGCATGCAGACGAGTTTTTCGGAGGGGACGGTGTTGGAGAATGTGTATGAGGATGAGGATACGAATGATGATGAGGTCACGGTTGGTGCGGGTGGACGAGTGACCGTCGAGGTCGAGCCGCGGGGTGGGAAGGTTTTTGTGGTGAAGTGATGGGAATGGTCGGTTCTTGGGGCACCCCTCCGTCGCGCCTTACGGCGCGCCACCTCCCCATGGCGGCTGAACG
>CAYLTX010000362.1:0-1861 GCA_964386725.1 uncultured Bradymonadales bacterium
TGGACCCCTGGACCCCTGCCTCACCGTAGTCTATGCTGGGCGCGTCATACAAAATATCACCGAAGCCCACTCGTTTTGGATATAACTGGAGGTTAATTATGTGGATTGTAGCCGTCGTCTTGCTCGGCCTGATGGTCATGGTCGGGCTCTTCTTCGTGAGCCTGTACAATAAGCTGGTGACCAAGCGAAACCGCTACGAGAACGCGTTCTCGCAGATCGATGTCCAGCTCAAGCGGCGCCACGACCTGATTCCCAACCTGGTCGAGACCGCCAAGGGTTATATGGACCACGAGAGCGAGACGCTCACCGCGGTCATTCAGGCCAGAAACCAGGCGCAAAAGGCCGAGAAAAAAGCCGCCAAGAACCCCAGCGACGCCGGCGCCATGGACATGCTCAAGAACGCCGAGTCGATGCTCTCCGGCGCGCTCAGCGGGCTGATGGTCACCGTCGAGGACTACCCGGAGCTCAAGGCCGACAAGCAGATGACTCAGATCATGGAGGAGCTCAGCTCCACCGAAAACCGCATCTCGTTTGCCCGCCAGGCCTACAACGACGCGGTGACCAGCTTCAACATCGCTCGCGAGCGTTTTCCCAACGTCATGGTCGCCAATATGTTCGGCTTCCAAAAAGCGACGCTCTTCGAGATCGAGGTCGAGGAAGAGCGCGAGGCGCCCCAGGTCGCCTTCGGATGAGCAACCTCACCGTCGCCGAAGCCTTTTTGTGGTTCTGCTTAAGACCTGAGCGATGAAGAACTTCTTCGAGCACCAGGATATCGCTCGGCGCAACACCTTCCGGTTGGTGGTGTTGTTCAGCCTGGCGGTCATCTTGACCATTGTGGCCGTCTACGTCGTCGCGGTCGTCGCGCTCAAAGGCCACGCTCTGTATAATAGTGGGCCCGGCCAGCCGGCGGTGAGCTGGTGGAGTACGAAGGCGTTTATGCTGTCGACCATCGGCACCTTGGTGTTGGTCGGCGGCGGCACGATCTTCAAGATTCGCGAGCTCGCCCGCGGCGGCGGCAGCCTGGTCTGCGAGCAGCTCGGCGGCCGCTTCGTCGACTTTCGCACCGACAACCTCGCCGAACAGCAGCTCATCAACATCGTCGAGGAGATGTCCATCGCCTCGGGCGTGTCGGTGCCGCTCCTATACGTGCTCGACAACGAGCCGGGCATCAACGCCTTCGCGGCCGGCTTCACCCCCAATAACGCCGCCGTCGCGGTCAGCCGCGGCTGCCTCGAGCTGCTCAATCGCGACGAGCTACAGGGCGTCATCGCCCACGAATTCAGCCACATCCTCAACGGCGACATGCGCATCAATATCCGCATGATCGGCATCCTGCACGGCATCCTGATGCTCGCGCTGGCCGGCCGCGTGATGATGCGCACGGCGCTTTACTCCGGGGGCGGCCGCTCGCGCTCGAGAAATAACGGCGGCAACGCCGCGCTCTATCTGGTCGCCGCGGGCGCGGCCCTATTCGTGATTGGGTATGTGGGCCGGTTCTTCGGTCAGGTCATCAAGAGCGCGGTCTCGCGCCAGCGCGAGTATTTGGCCGACGCCTCGGCGGTGCAATTCACCCGCAACCCAAAGGGCCTCTCCGGCGCGCTCAAAAAGATCGGCGGGTACACCCACGGCTCACAGATCGACTCGCCGAACGCCGAGGAGATCAGCCACCTCTTCTTTGGAAGCGCGCTGTCCGAGAGCTCCTGGCTGACCGGCGTCTTTGCGACCCACCCGCCGCTGAAAAAACGCATCCGTCGGGTCGACCCCGGCTTTCACGGGGCGTTCCCGAAGGTCGAGGTTCCCAAGCAACTCGAGCAAGAGCCCGACGACGGCAAGCCTCGCTGGAATATGGACATGCAGGGCA
>CAYLTX010000363.1:0-1857 GCA_964386725.1 uncultured Bradymonadales bacterium
AGGCCTCCTTTAGGGCCGCCGCTGTCAAGCAGCCACGTTCGGGGTGACTTTTTCGACAAACGTCCCCCGTTAGTGGGGATGTGCCGTCGAAAAATCGGCAGCGATGACCACTGCTTGAGTCCCCGGCGGTTTTGTATGTGCGTCGAATGCGCCTGTTTGTCTGCGTCACATCGTTCGACCGCTTCGCTGGCTGGTTTGGCGGCTGCGCCTTGGCAATCAGGGGTTGAAAGCTGCCTGATCTTGTGGGGTCGTCGGACTCCTGAAATGAGTCGTCCTTGACCACCTCCTTTGCGTCGACCCGCACGATTTCGGTGTGCGGGCAAAACCAGATGAACTATTCGCCGTCGGGCGAGTAAAGACCAGCGCGAGAAAGGAACCATCTCTGTGGCGGCGAGCCCCCCGGCTAAACCAGGCCTTAGCGTCGCTTCCTCACAGCCAGCCCTGCCCACCAGGGGCAACGTGAAAACCAGCTTACTTGTGCAGTCAAATATCGCTGCCACGCCACTTTTGGCGCGTCGTCCTCCTTGATTCAAGTCAACTCATCGTTGGCAGTCTGGGCGGGCGAACCACAGCGTTATGGGGCACTTCGCCCTGATGGACGAAGACGCGCAAGCGGTTGGCCAGCTTTCTGGCCAGGGCCACCACACCGGGGTGCGCCACGCCCCCTTTGCCGTTTGGGAATCGGCGCCGGGCCCACCGACTCAGTTGGCTGTTGCGTTGAAAATTGAGCCAGTTGCGCGCCAGCTGAATAATGATCCGGCGCACATGACGGTTGCCTTTCTTGGTGATTGGCCCGTCGTTTTCGCTGCCCCCGCTGTCATCGCGGCGGCCGTCGAGTCCGAGATATGCACCGACTTCCTTTCGATTCTGGAAGTTTCGCCATCCGTACATCTCCACGACCAGCGCAAACGCCGTCTTCAACCCAATGCCTTTGAGCATGGTCAGCGTCGCTGCCTGATCGATGACCTCATCTCGCCCCTCGCCCGCCAGGTACCTGTCGCGCTGAGCTTCGTTTTCGGTCAGCTGGTCGACGATCTCGAGCAGGCGACGATGCTCTCTTTCGAGCATTGCCTTAAGACACGCGCCCAGAGGGCGCCCATCGGCGGTTTTTGCCTCGTCGAGCCAGCCGACAAACTCGGGCGAGCTGACCTTGGGGTGCTCACTGATGCCCTGGGTGCACAGATAACTTTGGATTCGGCTGGTATGAGCCTGTTGCTCAGTTTTGAGCCGGTTGTGCTCGCGAAACAAAAGCCGCTCGTCTTCATAAGCCGCGCTCGGCACGTTAACCACCGAGAACGCGCTCTGGTCGCCGTCGCACCAGCGAACGAGTTCCTGGACCAGGCGCTTCGCATCAGTACGGTCGGTTTTGGCCCGACGCCCCTTTTTTGGCTCGCGCAGGCTGCCCGGATCGACGACCAGGTTGTGGTGGCCGTCGGCTTCGAAGCAGCGGTGAATCCAGAATCCCTGGCGTCCCGCCTCATAGCAGCTGACTACCTCGACCCGCCCGGCCGGCAAGTCGAAGTAGTCGATGGCCCACTCGATCCATCGATCCCGCTCGTCGAAGTCGCCTGCGGCCATCCACTTGGTCTTGATCTTTTCTTCGCCGTCGGTCAGCGCCATCTTCCAGCGCGTCCCGCCGATGTCGTAGCCGATGTACAGGATGGGGTCTTCGGTGCTAAATTGCTCCAGCAAGGCCGCTCGCGATCGCATATTGCCTCCGTTTTTTAAGTTCTGCCTGAACTTTCCATAACAACGGAGTCAAGGATCCGAGCGGTCTTGTGCTTTTTGCAACCCTCGTATCCTCGACCGCCTCCGCGAATCACGCCCGGGAGGCGGCCCATATCATCTCTGTAGCCC
>CAYLTX010000364.1:0-1831 GCA_964386725.1 uncultured Bradymonadales bacterium
GCCTTCTTTGTCTCGGGGTCACCGGGATCCGGCGTGTTCATGAACCACACGAGCGCGAACTTACCGAGCGTTTCTAGCAGCATGTCGAGACGTTTAAGCACCACCTGGTGGCGTCGCTCGAGCCGCGCGAGATATTCGAGAGAGACCGTCTTGTAGTCCTCAGGGTTCAAGTAGTCATAGAGCGCCGCTTCGACGACGTCGTTCATAGGAACGCCGCGCTCGTCGGCGTGGGCCTTTAGTTTTGCTTTAAGCCCAGCCTCAAGCCGGGCGCGCACTTCCTTGCGACTCATAGCATCCACTCCTCGTCATCAAGTTCGGTGTCGGCGTTGTCGGGAGCACAGGTGGCCTCGGCGGCGCTGGACGGTGAACTGGGACGCTCGGACGTCGCGTCGTTGTGGCCGGGTGAGTCGGTGAGGGACTCACCGGCGAGCTTCGTGGCGAACTGAGCGAGTGCCGCCGATTCGGCTGCGCCGAGCTTCTGCGTAGTCGAACGGAGGTCGAGAGAAGCCACGGCGGCGGACACCTCGTCTGGGGCGGTGTCATCGAAGTCGACTGCATCGAGCTGGCGACGGATATCCTCGACGAGCTCGGCGTCGAGGTCGTCAGGAAAATCAGTGGCTGTCTCATGTGAACGGTCGGCGGTATCTTCGACTGAGGTCATACGGTTGTTCAGGCGTGCGGCCTCGGAGGGACCAGGAGCGTCGGCGTCCTGTGACGAGATGTCCGCACCAGGAGCAGGTGCCTCGGCCGTCGCAACCTCATGCGCCCAATCGGCGCGAGTGGCGTCGACCCGTAGAGGCCGGTCGTGCGTGTGTGAAATCGGGGTCCCGGCGGTGTCCAAGGAGCGCGCCGACGCTTCGGTGGTCGGCGCGTCAGGGGCGATAGGAGCATCATTTGGAGCGATGTGGGGTTGCTGGCTGGAGGATGGCGGCGTCTCATCCTCCTCGTGTTCGTGGGCCGCCAACTGCTGGATGATGCCATAGGAGGCCCGGTCAGCTCGCATCGTAGGATCGGGCCGGTGTTGGCGAGACTTGCCGACGGATGAGGTTGAATCGGTCTCCTGCGATTCGAGCAACGGCGACGGCGAGTCTGGAAGGACCTCCTCGAGGCCGGCGGCGTCGACGGTCTTCGGCTTGGGTTTGAACGGCGGAAGAACTTCGACGTCAGCGTCGGAAAGTGTGAGCGCGAAAGTCCGGTTCGCCTCGACGTCCGGACGAGATGCCCCCGAGGAGGTAGAAGCGGAGACGCCCAATGCTTCACGCGAGGACTTTGCAGGCCCGCGTCGGCGTTGGTGTCGCAGCACGAGAACGACGACCGCAACGATAGTAAGAAGAAGCGGTAGACTCGTAAGTAGAACCAGCCCGAGGTCCGTAGGCGCAGCGGCCGCGGCCCAACCGAACCACTGCCAAGGTTCATATAAAGGGAAAGGCGTCGTCGTCAGTGGCTCCCCCAGGCGCGGATGGTAGCCGACGCGCGCGGCCAGCCAGTGCGTGGATGCGGCCGCTCCGAAGAGCGGCACGGCCGCAATACCGAGGCAAAAGAGTACGTATTGAAGACGTGACTTCTTCATCGTTCAAGTCCTTGATCAGGGTCAACGGAACGGACGAATGGGCGCACACGACCGTTTTCGGTCTTACGCATGGAGACCTCGGCCGCCTCGCCAGCGTGTTGGCGCAGATATTTGTTTGAGGGGAGGACAGCGACGCGACGTTCGCCTTCGACGACGTGGTAGGTGCCGCCAGCAAGCTCCATTGGTTCACTGACATGTCCGCGAAGACGATCGCCGGCGGCGAGTTCGACGGCTCTCTTGCCGCGCGTCTGGGCTTCGGCG
>CAYLTX010000365.1:0-1828 GCA_964386725.1 uncultured Bradymonadales bacterium
CCTTGAATAAGCGCTTCTGAAGAGGATTTGACATGAAAAAGCCCGAAAAGCCCGGTATGACTTGAGGTTACCAGACCAAACAAGTCCAAGACCGGGAGCTTTTCGGGTGAAAAGGATACGACGCGATCACAGGAAAAGAAAGCGCAGCATCGAGCGACGTCTTGCGGCGGCGAGAAAGCGCGGGGATTCGGGAAATCCGGTGCTCTCAAAGCAGGTGATTACCTACGAGATGAGTGCGCGCGTTCGGGCCATCAAACATGGCGGCATCGGTGCGGCCCATCAGCTCGTGGTGCAATCGGGGCTCATCGAAGAGATCGACGAGGCACTGGAGTTGCTCAAGATTCACCGGCCCTATTACGAGTCCGATCACGTGCTCAATATCGCCTACAACGTGCTGTGCGGCGGGCGCACGCTCGAGGACATCGAGCTTTTGCGCCAGGACGAGGCACACCTCGATGCGCTGGGCGTCGAGGCGATTCCCGACCCGACGACCGCCGGCGACTTTTGTCGACGCTTCGAGGTCGAGCACGTCGACATCCTGATGGACGCGATCAATGAGGCGCGCCTAAAGGTCTGGGAGTGCCAGGAGCCCAAATTCTTCGAGCAGACCGCGCGCATCGAGGCCGACGGCTCGATCGTTCAGACCACGGGCGAATGCAAAGAGGGCATGGCCCTTAGCCACAAGGGCAAGTGGGGCTACCACCCGCTTGTCATCTCGTTGGCCAACACCAAAGAGCCCTTGTTCATCTGCAACCGAAGCGGCAATCGCCCCTCCCATGAAGGCGCGGCGGGCTATCTGGACCGTGCCATCGAGCTGTGCCGACGGGGCGGTTTCGAGGACATCTTGCTTCGCGGCGACACCGACTTTGCCCAGACCCGCCATCTGGACCGATGGGACGACGATGGGGTGCGCTTTGTCTTCGGCTACAAGGCCTACAAAAACATGAAGCAGCAGGCCGACGGCTTCGATGCTGCCCAGTGGGCCGAGCTCAACCGCAAAGCCGAGGAGGCCTTCGACGGGGCAAGCGAGCGCCAAAAGCAGCCACGTGTCAAAGAGCAAATCGTGCGCGAAAACGGCTATAAGAACATCCGTCTCGACTCCGAGGAGCTGGCAGAATTCGACTATTCACCGACCGCTTGCAACAAGCCTTACCGGGTGGTCGTGCTCAAAAAGAACCTGACGATTGAGCGTGGTGAACAGGCACTCATCGACGAGATTCGCTACTACTTCTACATCACCAACGACCGAAAGATGACCACAGAACAGGTCGTCTACGAGTCCAACGAACGCTGTGATCAGGAAAACCTCATCGAGCAGCTCAAAAACGGCGTGCGTGCGTTGCACGCGCCGGTCAACACACTCAACGCCAACTGGGCCTATATGGTCATGGCGTCCCTGGCCTGGACCATCAAGGCCTGGATGGCGCTGTCTTTGCCGGTTTGGCCGAGGTGGAGGAAGAAGCACGAGGCTGAGCGTGAGCGCTGGTTAACCATGGAGTTTCGCACATTCTTGAACGAAGTCGTCGCAGCACCGGCCCAGATCGTGCGCAGCGGCCGGCGGCTGCTCTACCGATTCTTAGCCTGGAGGCCACAATTGCCGGTGTTTTTCCGGCTGACCAAGGCCTTAGATGGCACACGGGTCTCGGCGTGACGTAGGGTCACGCACCGAGGCCGCCTTTAACCCAAAACCTTTGCCCGGAACACAAGACGATGATCAGAGACGACAACCCAATTCGAAGCGCCGGCAGCTGCCGAGATGCACCGGTGCGTCGGGGTCGAGATCAGCCGAAAATTGGCTCAAATCGTACTCACCTTCGCTTGTTTTAGG
>CAYLTX010000366.1:0-1811 GCA_964386725.1 uncultured Bradymonadales bacterium
CGCCAACGACGTCGACGCCTGGGGCGCGGAATTCCTGTCCGCTGCCCGCGGCTGATTCGACGCCAGGGACGGCGTCGCTCCGGTTCTCTCAACAAGCCCGATCCATGGAGCCTCAGACAGGACTTCACGCGCTCGACTGGCTCGTCATCGGCGCCTATCTCCTCTTTGCGCTGGGCGTGGGCCTATGGGTGCGCAAGGCCGCCGGTTCCGACAAGGAGAGCTACTTCTTGGCCGGCCGCTCGCTGCCCTGGTGGTGGGCGGGCGCCTCCATCGCCGCGACGACCTTCGCCGCCGACACGCCGCTGGTGGTCACCGCCGAGACCGCCAATCGCGGCCTATCCGGCAACTGGCTGTGGCTGGCCTGGATCGGCGTGCACGCCGGGGCGTTCGTCTTCTTCGCCTCCAAGTGGTCCAAAAGCGGCGTGGTCACCGACGCCGAGCTGGTCGACCTGCGCTACTCGGGCGGCGAGGCGAAGGTGCTGCGCGGGGCGCGCGCGGTCATCTACGGGCTCGTCTTCAACGGGATCATCTTGGGCTGGGTGCTCAACGCGATGGTCAAGATCTGCAAGCCCTTCTTTCATTGGGACCAGTGGTTCCCCGGACTCGTCGCGGCGCTGGCGACTTGGTGGCCGCATTCGGCCGCGCTCGGCGCTCCCTCCGATGGGCTGACCATTCTATTCTTGCTCGCCTTGGTCGGCCTCTACTCGACCATGGGCGGCATTCGGGGCGTCGTCTTCACCGACCTCGTCCAGCTCGCCATCGCGCTACTTGGCAGCTTCTGGTTCGCCTGGCGCGCCTGGGAGGTCACCGGCGGCCGCGACGGGCTCGTCGAGGGGTTGTACAGCCACTACGACGACCCGGAAAAATATCTATCGTTTTTCCCCGACCCCCAAAACGGCTGGCTCGAGGGCATCGGCGATTGGATGGGCGCCGGCGTCATCGAGGGCACGCCGCTTCTGGTCGGGGCGATCTTCGCCGGCTATCTCTTCGTGCAATCCTACGCAAACTTCCCGGCCGACGGCGGCGGCTATCTGATGCAGCGGCTCAACACCTGCAAGAGCCCCAAGGACGCCCGCCAGGCCTCGCTCTTCTTCATCGTCATCCAATATGTGGTGCGCGTGTGGCCGTGGTTTGTGGTCGCGCTGGCCGCGCTGGTGCTGATCCCCATCGGCGCCGAGCACACCGTCTTCGACGGCGCCGCGGCCATGGTCGGCGACAACCGCGAGCTCGCCTACCCGGTGCTCATGGACCAATTGCTGGCGCCCGGCATCCTCGGGCTGCTGGTCACCAGCCTGCTGGCCGCGTTTATGAGCACCATCGACACACATATCAACTGGGGCGCGTCCTACGTGGTCAACGACCTCTATATGGCCATCCGCCCCGAGGCCGACGACGACGAGCAGGTGCTGGTGGCCCGGCTCAGCGTGGCGGGCTTCGTTGTGCTGGCGGTGGTCATCGCCTTCCAGATCGAGACGGTCGGCGAAGCCTGGCGATGGGTGGCCGCCATCGGCGCGGCGCTGGGCATCCCGACCGCGCTCAGGTGGCTGTGGTGGCGGGTCAACGCCGCTGCCGAGCTGGGCGCGATAGTCGTCGGGCTGGCCACGGCGGTGGGACTGGGCCTCACCGACATGCCCTACGAGCTGCAGCTCATCGTCATCTCGGCGACCAGCCTCGTCGGCATGGCCTTAGGGATGCTCCTCGGCCCGGCCACCGCGCCCGACGTGCTCGAACGCTTCCAAGAGCGCGTCGAGCCAAACGGCCTCTGGCCGGGCCGCGACACCGGCGACGGCCTCGCCCAGATTGGCCGGCGC
>CAYLTX010000367.1:0-1810 GCA_964386725.1 uncultured Bradymonadales bacterium
GAGTGTGATCGGCGTTGATCGGTAAACTTTTGTTCATGCTGCACGGCGGCGCTCATTTTCCCATGCCCAAAAATCATCCCACCACCCGTTGGCGCGTAGTGTTCGCAGTGCGCACATCGGATTGAGATTCTCTTCCTTCCAGCACGCGCCGGGCTTCTTGAGCCGGCCCTGCGGCACGGTTTTATGCGCGCTCTCGACCTCGCCGGAGCCGATCGGCCAGTCCTTGTCCTCGTAGGCCTGGTAGTCGACGCAATGGTAGAAGCGTTGCAGGTGCTTGATGAGTCGGCCCAGACGCTCATAGGCGCTCGCCTCTTGCGAGTCATCTGCAAGAGCTTCAACCGTCTTTTCCATCTGGACATGTCGGTCCTGGTTCTCGGCAAGCACTCGGTCGACGTGCCCTTTATGAATCGTATCCATCACCTCGCACACCCACTCATCGGCGGGTCTATCGAGCTCGTCGACCTCACTCAAAAGCTGCGCGCACTCGTGCACATGACTCTTTAAGTGTGGGCGGTCCAGGATGAATTGAAGGTGGGGAAACCAAACCTCCAGCGCCTCCTTGAGCCCGATGCCCCCATCGCCCGGAGCGATGACCTGGGTCTCAAACCCCAGCCCGTGCTCGCAGGCGGCGGCAAAGAGCTGTTGTGCGACCTCGTCCCAGCTGCCACGCCTGCAGATATAGGTCGGTTCGACCTCGCTGGGCCGACGTGCCAGACCTGTGCGTACTTCTTTCCACTGCTCGAGCCGGACGATCTTGTCGTCCTCGACCTGCTCGAGGCGAGCTAACTGCTCTTCATCCTCACATATCTCGCGCGCTTGTTTGGCGGTCATTAGCTCTCCGCAGCGAATGTGACATCCATCCGTCTCCACGAGCATTTCCTGGGCGATCGTCCGTGTTGCAGTCGGCTCCTGATAGGCCTCCTGACTGCGAGCGAATCGCTCTTCGACGTAGGCCTGTGCAGCTTCGGCGACGTCCATCGTCCGGCTCCTGACGGTGGTCCGGCCCATATGCCAGCCGTAATGCTCGAAGAAGCGGTCGGTGCTCTTCTGATAAGAGTTTTCGGCTCCAAAGTCGCTCACCGCCCGGTCGACCGCGTCGCTGTAGCGCTCGCCCTTGACGCCCAGGTGCTCGCGCATCGGGCGGGTCGACTCGCCGGTTTCCACGTTCCGCAAGTACGCGGACTCGACTTGGATGGGCCCATAAATCGTCTTGAAGGTCACTGTCGGCCGGCGCTCGACCGTCATTCCTTTTCGCTTGGCTTCTTCGACGAGCACCGCGCCGAGTACGGCGAACAGTCGCACCATCATCCGCGCTCCGACTTCAAAGAGCACCTTCCTGACCTTGGCGTCGAGCTGTCGGCCTTCCTCGATCAGGTCGTCGACGTCCTCGAGCATCGCGTCGATCAGAATTTCGCTGGCATTCTCGATCGCCTTCCCATACCTTTTTTCGTCCATGGCAACGTCCTCGGGTTTTGAGCACTTCGGTGACTCACGACAATTTAGCACCGAGGATGTTGCCATTTTTTCTTGCGCAAGAAAAGCCCATCGCTGCCCGCGCGGGGCGACGTGAGCCCGTGAACGTGCACGTGAACGTGGCCGTGAACCGCAGTTTCACCTGCTTGGCCATTGCTCGAAACGACACAGCTCCGATTGCTCCCCACTGCTCGGCTCGCAGCCATGAAAGTATTGACCCCTTGTGCAGACGAACAGCGGTTCACGTGCACGTTCACGGCAACGTTCACGGGACATCATCGACCTCTCATTGCCATTTGGGCTCACAGCGAGTCTACCGACGGACGATGATCACACC
>CAYLTX010000368.1:0-1774 GCA_964386725.1 uncultured Bradymonadales bacterium
CAGTGGCCATCTGGTCCGACGAAGCGCCACGTGGAAAGTGACGTTGTAGTATTAATCCAATGAATAAATAAATTGCACTTATCTCTTCGCTCGCCCTGATCATCATCGGCTGTGAAATCGGAGGAGACGAAAAGTCGGAGTCGAGTGCCGCGTCAACGTCTGCCGACGCTGAGGAGGCCGAGGATGTCGAGGTCGTGCCGCTCCAGCACGGAAGCTTCTTGCTCGAGTGGGTCAACCTCACCATCGCCGTCGATCCGGTCGCAGGTGCCCTCGAGGCATCCGACGTCGAACTTCTTCGTTGTGCTATCTAGTAAGTGTCCTAGACTGGCTTCATGCGCTGGGCAACTGCAGTGACTGACCGACAGCCATCGATCCCTTTTGAGACTGTCGAATGAAGTTTGAGCTACACGCATATTTTCGTTGATCGATACCTACGGAGCAGTAAATGAAAATAGCGAAATTTATCTTGGTTATGTTTGCAGCGCTCGTGATCTTTGGATGCAGCGATGATCCCAATGGTGGAGAGAGTCAACAGGGGCCGGCACCCGAAGATTGCGCTGAAGATGAGGTCTGGGCCGACGATGTCTGCCTGCAGTGCGGTCCGGCCGACGGATGTGTAGAGAGGGGGTCGGCGTGTGAGAAGACATGTGAGACCGACGAAGAATGCGACGGCAATCCCCTTGGCTGCGAGAACGGTCGTTGCCCGGGCGGCGCCATCTGCGGTTGAGGCGCTTCGTAGCGAGAGTTCGTACGGGACGTCGAACCGCGTCGTCCCGGCCGGAGGCATCTCGTCGCGGAGCGTGGTGAGGAAGATATTGTCATCATTCGTGAGTGACTTCGGCGCTGAGCGTTTCGGTCGTACGCCTGACAACAATTCGTATTCGCTCTACAGTGGGGTCAAACGCAGGCGTGAGTTCTTGGAAGACGTAGCGATGAATTCTTGGTTTCGATTCTCATCGTGTCGAGCGGGGTTTGCCGTCTTTATTTCGCTGTGTCTTTGGTCGACTACGGCCTCGGCAGCTTATCCGACCGCCGAGGCCGGCACCCGGCCTCAGGGCGCAGGGTTGGTCGAGGTGGGAGGCGGGCTCCTGCTGGGAGCCCGGGCGTTTGACCTGCAGGGGGATACCTTCGACAGCCCTGACTATCGGTTGCTCCGATTGCGCTATGCGTTCGAATACGGTTTGACCGACCAGTGGACGCTGGTGTCAGGGGGGAGGCCGGTGGGCACTGCGACGATGGCGGACGAATCGCAGGTGGTGTCCGGACCCATCGAACTGGGCCTTCGGCGCGCACTCTTCGAGGGGATTGAGCCGGTTTATCTGTCCGTCGAGGCTCGTTACGGCTTCGCTCCGGGTGTTGGAGCCGAGGACCTCGCCCCGGACGCTGCTGCGTCTTCGTTCATCGCCTCCCGACAGACCCATCTGGGACAATTGGAGGTGCGCGGCGATCATCTCCTTTCCATAGGACCCTCTGACTTGGGGCTCGATGTGCGTTCGACTCTGAGGCTGGGGACGAGGATTTTCAGCGCCAACAGCCTCGCCCCCACCGTCTTCGCGTCGTTTGAATGGTCGGTTCTCAGCCAGACGGTGCTGGAGGGGCTCGAGACGAGCGTCGCGTTGTCCGCCGAGATTCCGTTAGACGACCTCACCACGGCAAATGTGGCGCCGCTTTCCGGTCAACGCCAGCACTTGAGCGTCGGGCTCGACGTGCAATATTGGTTCTCGGAGAACTGGGCGATGGGCGCCTCGGCCGAGCGGGCCATGGAAGGCAAGTC
>CAYLTX010000369.1:0-1703 GCA_964386725.1 uncultured Bradymonadales bacterium
CGGATGGCGCGGATGGCGCGGATGGCGCGGATGAGCGGATGAGCGGATGAGCGGATGAGCGCCGGGGGAAATGAAACGACAAGACACTGGCATGCATCTTTTGTATGATGCAGATCATTGCGTTTCATTTTGCTGAGCCTCTACGGCGGCGCGACCTCTTATGCGTTTGATGTTTGTACAGAATTCGCGGCCCTTGAGCGATATTGCCGTCCGCTTCGCCGACGCGCAGCCCGCAGAGCGGCGTACTGACGAGGAGGGACGCGTCGAGGTCGACCTTCCGGCGGGCTCCCACGACGTGGAGGTGGACACCGGCGACGGCTGGACCCGTCATCGCTTCGATGCCGATCCCGGGGCGACGCTGGTCGTGGTCGACGTCAGCGCGCAGACCACCAGCGCGGCGTTGGAGCAGACGCAGGCTTTTTTCGAGACCGAGAGCCCCGAAATTGCCGAGCGTTACGAGGTCGCCGACGTGCTCGGCCGCGGCGGCATGGGCGTGGTGGTCAAGGCCACCGACACGCTGTTGAAGCGGCCTGTGGCCATCAAGATGCTCAGCGAGGAGTTGCACGAGAATCCCGAGGCCGAGCGCATCTTTTTGACCGAAGCCCGCGCGCTGGCCACCCTCTCTCATCCCAACTTGGTCGCCGTCCACGATGTCGTCGCGGGCGAAGGCCGCACGATGATGATCACCGAGTTCGTGCGCGGTCGGAGCCTCCAGGCCGCGCTCGACGCAGACGGGCCGCTCGATCAGTCCTCCTTTCTCAAGGTCGGCGTCCAATTATGCCGGGCGATCAGCTACCTGCACGGCGAAGGAGTCATCCACCGGGATCTCAAGCCCGCCAACGTGATGATCCAGCCCGACGGCACTCTCAAAGTGATCGATTTCGGGCTCGCGCGCTCCCTCGAACATATCACCAATAAGGGAACCCGCGTGCGGGGTACGCCGGCTTATATGGCGCCCGAGCAGATTCAGGGCCAGGATTTGGGTCCGGCGACCGATATCTATCAAATCGGCGTGACGCTCTACGAGTTGATCAGCGGTCGATTGCCCTTCGAGAAGGGCAATATGGCGTTCGCGCACGTCAATACCGAGCCCCCGTCGCTCGACGAGCATGTCGAGGGCCTGGCGCCCGGGGTGGCTAAGCTCGTCCATGCTTGCCTGGCCAAGGACCCGGCGGCGCGCCCGGCGAGCGCCAAAGAGGTGGCTGAGCGTCTCGAGACGCTGCACGCACAGATTACGTCGGGGCGGGTCAGTGGACCCATCGACGCACAGGACGCGGGTGAACCGACGGCAGCAGGAGGGGCAACGACGAGCTCGGAGGCGCCGGCCGGCGACGCCGGTTCTGGGCGGAGAGCTCTGGTAGTGGCCGCCGCAGTCGGGCTGCTCGCAGCGATTCTTGGGGCCGGATGGCTGGCTCTGCGCTTGGTCGACGAGCGCGTCGATGAAGGCTCGGCACAAGCGTCGGCGGTCGCGTCACCGGCGATCGACGAGGCGTCTGAGTCGGCCGACGAGCCGCCCAACGACTCGCCCGGTGAGCAAGCCGAAGAGGCGCCGCGGCCCGAGCCCGCCGGTATCTCACCGGAGGCCGCCACCACCAAGGTCGAGGCGGCCCTCGTCGCCGCCGAGCAGGCGGGGGCGGCCGCTGCTGAATCCCAGGAGTCGGAGTCGGAGCCGGAGCCGGAGCCGAAGCCCGTCGACCGGGAGC
>CAYLTX010000370.1:0-1635 GCA_964386725.1 uncultured Bradymonadales bacterium
CCCCAGGTGTCAGGATAGTTGTCGCCTCTTCGATTGTTAATTCCATGAAACCATCATGGGGCGACAGGAGATCCAGATCATGGGTAAACCATATTCGGCAGAGCGAAAAGAGAGAGCAGTCAGACGTCTGATCGACGAGAAGGTGGGCGTCACCGAGCTGGCACGGCAGACCGGCATTGGCAGGACGACGTTGTGGAGATGGAAAAAGGAGGCCCTCGAAGGCGAGTCGGCCTCCACGTCTCCATCGACGCCCGAAGCGCGTTCGGCAAGCGAGAAGATGCGTCTGGTGCTGGCTGCCGAGGCGCTCGAGGGCAAGGAGCTTGGCGCCTTTTTACGCGCTGAAGGCGTCCATTTAAGCGACCTTCGCCGCTGGAAGGATCAGATGTGCGACGGCCTCGAGGGACGCTCGAGAGCGAAAAAGCAGGCCGCCCAGAAGCTTCGCCAGGCCAAGCGCGACAAGCGCGAGCTCGAAAGTGAGCTTCGGCGAAAAGAGGCCGCGCTCGCCGAGACGGCCGCGCTGTTGGTGCTGTCAAAAAAGGCACGCCGGTTGTGGGGGGACGAGGACGCTCCCATGACCGGGCCGAACGACAAGTAGTCCTCGAGGTTATCGATGAGGCAGTTTCAAAGGGCGCTCGTCAGGCTCAGGCCTGCCGCACACTGGGCATCAGCGAGCGCACCATTCAGCGTTGGCGAAAGGACCCTGAGGGCGGTGACCGGCGCCAGGGTCCCCGTAGCCGGTGTGCACATGCACTCACAGACGAGGAGCGAGCAGAAGTGATCGATATCGCCACCAGCCCCGAGTTCTGCGATATGAGCCCCAGGCAGATCGTATGCAGCCTGGCTGACCGAGGCGAGTATGTCGCCAGTGAGTCGACGTTTTACCGGATCTTGCGCCAAGAAAAGATGATGAACCATCGCCAGCCCAGCCGGCCGTCGACGCCAAGGCCAAAGCCCGAGCAGATCGCCCATGGTCCTGGCGAGGTCTGGGTGTGGGATATCACCTATCTGCCGACGCGTGTGCGCGGCCGGTTTGTGTATCTGTACTGGATCATGGATTTGTTCAGCCGCAAGATCGTGGGCTTTAGCGTCGAGCGCCAAGAGTCGATGCGGCTGTCGAGCCGGCTCATCGAGCAGACGATCCTCGACGAGCAGGTCGAGGCGAGCGGGCTTTGTATCCACGCCGACAACGGCGCAGCGATGAAGGGCTCGACGCTCTTAGCGACGCTAGAGCGCCTCGAGGTCGCCGCCTCGTTTAGCCGCCCGGGCGTCTCCAACGACAACGCCCACTGCGAGTCGAGCTTTCGCACGCTTAAATACCGACCCGGCTATCCCAAAAAACCGCTCGACGGCGTGCCTGAGTGGACCGAATGGGTCGAGGAGTTTGTCAGCTGGTACAACACCGAGCACTATCACAGCGGGATCGGCTGGGTGACCCCACAGCAGCGCCACGTGGGCGAGGATGTCGAGCTGCTTGCGAAGCGCCAGGAGCTCTACGAAGAGGCGCGCCAGAAGAATCCCGCACGCTGGAGTCGAAAGCCGCGAGGCTGGTCGCGCCCCGAAGAGGTGCGGCTTGCGCCGCTCAATTCACAAGAGACGTAGGTAGGTCAGACGCGACAACTATCTTGACACATACCG